>JBEVKG010000365.1:0-3489 GCA_040509765.1 Xanthomonas sp. | reverse complement strand
AGGCGGATTACCAGGGGTTCGCGTGGGCTTTGGCCGAGGCGCAGCGTAGCGGGCTTCGCGATATCGCCTGGGAGTGACGGGCCCCCGGGTGCGCTTCGCTTACCCGGGCTACACCGCGTAGCCCGGGTAAGGCCCAAGGCCGCACCCGGGATGCCGCACCCTCACTTCGCGAGAATGCGCATATACGCCGCAATCGTCGCGTCGATCCCCTGGTAGATCGCCTCGCCAATCAACGCGTGGCCGATCGACACTTCCAGGATCCCCGGCACATGCTCGAGGAAATAGCCGAGATTGGCCTGGCTGAGATCGTGGCCGGCATTCACCCCTAGCCCCGCATCCATCGCGCGCCGCGCGGCTTCCGCGAACTGCGCCGCCATCGCATCGACGGTACCGTCCGCAAACGCCTCCGCGTACGGCCCGGTGTACAACTCCACCCGATCGGCACCGATGACCGCGGCATGGCCAATGCCTTCCCTGCCCGACGCCGTGTGCGCATCGGCGAACAGGCTCACGCGGCAGCCCATCGCCTTGAGTGCATCGACATACGGCCGCAGCGACTGCGCATCGCGGACGAAATCGAAACCATGGTCCGACGTCAGCTGCGCATCGCCATCGGGCACCAGCGTCGCCTGTGCCGGACGCACCGCCTCGCACAACGCAAGGAAGCCCGGGTAACCGTCACGCGCGGGCGCGAACGGATTGCCTTCGAGGTTGAACTCGACGCCGCGGCGCCGGGTCAGCTCGGACAGCGCGAGCACGTCATCGGCGCGAATGTGCCGCGCATCCGGGCGCGGGTGCACGGTGATGCCGTGCGCGCCGGCATCCAGGCATGCGCTGGCGGCCGCGACCACACTCGGCTCATCACCGCCGCGCGAGTTGCGCAGCACCGCGATCTTGTTGACGTTGACGCTCAGTACAGTCACGACGCCATGCCTCGACGCGGCGCCGGAAGGGAATCTCGGATCACTTGCACGCTTCGCTGTTGTGTTGGTAGATCACCGGTTCCCAGTATCCCCGGCCGATGATGTCGCTGCGCTTGGCTTCGATCAGGTGCGCGGCGAGAAGGTAGGTGGTGTCGGGCTGCACGTCCAGTTCGAGGGTCTTGTAGCGATCGGAATTCTGCACGCGCTGGCGCAACTCGATGCTGTTGAACTGATTGTCGTCGATGAGCTCGGCGACCTCGAGCGTGTGCTTGCCGGCGCTGACGCGGAAGCTGCGCGAGGACGACGGCCCGGGCAACTCGCCGTCGACATTGATCAGGCGCGCGCGATAGAGGTCCTTGCTGCGCGGCGCGACGTCGAACACGCTGATGCGTCCGCAACCGGCAACGGCCGGCGCCGCACTGGTCGCTGCCGGCGCGCTAGCCGGATCGACCTGGGGCATCGGCTGCGCAGCAACCGCGAACGCCGTGCCGAGCAACGGCAGGCAACACAAAGCAGGCAGTTTCATGACGGTCTCCTTCGAGCGGACGCGTGCCGCGCACACGCGCCGGCGTGGCCCGCGGCGGCGCCATGCTATCAGGCGTCATGCAGCGGCCCGCGTGAACGGCAGGCCGCGGCGAAAGGAGTGGCTTCAGGCAGCCGGCGGTGCGCCAGGCGGGTTGCCGGCAGCCGTGCGACGGGCCTCGGCCTGTTCGCGCAGGCGGCGCAGTTCCATCGGGTCCAGCATCATCGACGAGTCCCGGCTCTGGCTGTCCACGCGCTCGGCGAGCAGCTTCATCACCCAGGCCAGGGCCAATGCCAGGGCGACCAGCAGGCTGATGACCAGCAGCGCCACGGACGTCGTCTTGAACGCGACCGCCAGGGCGGCCAGGGCGAGCAGCAATAAGAGCCAGTGCATGGGGCGATGCTCCAAATGGATTGCGACAGCGCCGGCAGTTTAGCTCGCGTCATCGCGCGCGGATCGCCCGATTGCCGGCTGGCCGCGACCGCCGGTCAGCCGTCGTGCGCCGCGCCTGCGGCAAAGGCGCGACTACAGCAGGGGCGACACCAGTCGCGCCAGCGCCTCGGGCACACGCGTGCCCCACAACGGCCGGGCGCGATCGTCGCGGACCCGCGGCGCCAGGCTGCATTCGCCCTGGATCAGCTGGGCCAGCTCGCTGCCCACGCCGTGGTCGCGAAACATCACCGACACCTCGAAGTTGAGCCGGAAGCTGCGGTGGTCGAAGTTGGCACTGCCGATGATCGCGAGATCGTCGTCACACAACAGCGCCTTGCTGTGCAACATGCGCGGCCCGTATTCATGGATCTTCACGCCGGCAAGGAGCAGCTCGTCGAAGTAGGAGCGCGCCGCGAGCGTCACCAGCTTGCTGTCGCAGATCTTCGGCACCAGCAGGCGCACGTCGAGGCCACCCAGGGCGGCTGACGTCAGTGCCATGCGTGCCGCCTCGCCGGGGACGAAATACGGCGTCACCAGCCAGACGCGCCGTTGCGCCGAATGGATCGCCGCGACATGCAGGCGATGGATCGCCTCCCAGTCCGAATCCGGCCCTGAAATCAGCACCTGCGTCGAGATCGGGCCCGGTCGCGGTGGCGGATTGTGCAGCCGCAACGGTGCCTGGCCGGTGGCATAGGCCCAGTCTTCGACGAACACGAGTTGCAACTCGCGCACCACGTCGCCTTCGAGGCGAAGGTGCAGGTCGCGATACGCATCCTTGCGCAGGCGCTCGTCCTCGTCGTCGGTGATGTTGATGCCGCCGGTGAAGCCGACCAGCCCGTCGATCACGACGATCTTGCGGTGCGTGCGCATGTTCAGCCACGGCCGCTTCCAGAACCAGTACGCCTTCATCGGATGGAACCACGCGACTTCGGCACCGGCATCGACCAGCGGCTGCAGGAAGCGGCGCTTGGTCCTGCCCGAACCGACCGCATCGAGCAGCAATCGCACGTGCACGCCGGCCTTGGCGCGCTCCACCAGCGCGTCGCGCAACGCGGTACCGGTGCGGTCGGGCAGGAAGATGTAGTCCTCGAGGTGGATGTGCTCGCGCGCCTGCGCGATCGCGGACAGCAGTGCGGTGTACTTGGCGCTGCCGTCGATCAGCAGTTCGGCGCGTGTCGCGGTGATCGGTGGCAGGCCGGTGGTGGCCTGTGCGAGCCGGGCCAGCTCTACCGCGTCGGCTGACGGGTGCATGCCTTCCGGCGGCGGTGGCAGCGATGCACGCGTGCGTCCGCGACGCAGCCGCTGGCGATGGATCCGCTGCGGACCGAAGAAGTAATAGATCAGGAATCCGACGTAGGGCAACGCGGCCAGGCTGATCAGCCAGCTGAGCGTCGCAACCGGCTCGCGCTTCTGCAGCACGATCCACAAGCCCAGCCACACCAGGTAGCCCAGCCAGCCCAGCACCAGGTACAGCCGCAGGTGTTCGATGTCCAACAGCGACGACCAGGCCACCTGCAGGGCTTCGAGCATGGGACGCCTCCGTTGGGGCCGGTCAGGAACCTGTCCAGCGTCGGCAGGCCTGCCCAAGGCTAAAGCGCGCGCACGAACTGC
>JBEVKG010000364.1:0-6847 GCA_040509765.1 Xanthomonas sp. | reverse complement strand
TTGTAGGGGCTGGTCGGCAGGCCCAGCGTCTCGGCGGCCAGGCGGCGGATGCCTTCGCGGTCCATGGTCAGCCGCGCCGCACGCGCGGTGGGGATCACCCGCTGGCCGAGGTCGCGCTCCAGCGCCACCAGGGTCTCGGTGTGGATCGCCTCGATCTCCGGCACGATCAGGTGCGGCTGCTCGCGCGCGATCAGCTCGCGCAGCGCCATCGCATCGAGCATGTCGACCACGTGGCTGCGGTGCGCGACCTGCATCGCCGGCGCGTCGGCGTAGCGGTCCACCGCGATCACCTCCACGCCGAAGCGCTGCAGTTCGATCGCCACTTCCTTGCCCAGCTCGCCGGAGCCGAGCAGCAGCACACGGGTGGCGGAAGCGGACAGCGGGGTTCCCAGAGTGACCATGGCGGCGGCGCCTGCGCGAAGAGGGGGACCGTATTCTAACGGGCCGGCCGCCCACACCGGCACAGGAGCGGCCGCGCCATCGCCGGTGCGCAGCGAGGTGCTATCTTCTGCGGCGTCACTGGGGATGTCGCCATGCACGCACGCAGCGCCGGAAACCGCCACGGCAGGCCCTGCCGCACCGCCGAGGAGCGCCCATGCATTCGCTGATGCCGGCCGAGGCCTACATCGACGAGACCTGGTTCGCCCGCGAGCGCGCCCAACTGATGAGGCCGCTGTGGCAGTTCGTGGCCCCGCGCATGCTGCTGGACAAGCCCAACGCCTTCGTGCGCCGGTCGGTGTGCGGGGTGGACGTGGTGGTGCAGAACATCGACGGCGAACTGCGCGCCTTCGACAACCTGTGCCTGCACCGGCAGAACCCGCTGCAGCAACAACCGCAGGGCGTGCGCCCGCTGGTCTGCAGCTACCACGGCTGGCGCTACGGCGCCGACGGCAGCGTGGACAACATCCCGTTCCATGACGATGCCTACCGCCTGGCGCCGGAGGCACGCGCCTGCCTGCGGCTGCGCCGCTTCGCCGTGGCCTGCATCGGCAAGCTGGTGTTCGTGAACCTGTCGCCCGAGCCGATGCCGCTGGAGGCGCAGTTCTCGCTGGAGGCGCTGGAGATGCTGCGCGCGGCCTCGGAGCAGTTCGACGACGAAGTGCTGGTGGCGACCTTCGAAGCCGACTTCAACTGGAAGCTGGCCTACGAGAACCTGCGCGACGCGCTGCACCCGCGCTTCGTGCACGCGCGCACCCTGGCGCAGCAGGTCAAGTTCCAGGTGCAGATGGACGACGCCGGCGTGGCCGAGGCGCGCCGCTACCACGCCGAGGGCAGCGCCTCGCGCGAGGCGCACCTGGCGCGGCTGCGCGAATTCAGCAGCGGCGGCCGCAACGAGCCGTTGCTGGCGATGGCGCACTACCCCTGGCACGCGCACGTCGAACGCTTCGGCAACGACGACTGGTATCTGAACTGGCTGCTGTACCCGAACCTGCACATCGCCTCGGGCTCGGGCGGCTATTCCTTCATCATCGAGCACCACCAGCCGGTCTCGGCGCAGCGCACCGACCTGCTGGTCTACTACGTCACCGCGCGCAAGCAGCATCGCTATCCGGGTTCCGACGCGGTGCTTCTCGGGCACCTGCATGGCGCCGAGAAGGTGCTGCGCGAGGACATCGAGATCATGGAACAGGTGCAGTCGGGACTGCGCGCCGGCGCCCCGCGCGCCGTGCTCGGCGACTACGAGCACGCCAACATGCAGGTCGAACGCTGGTACATGGACGTCATGGAGGGCCGCCATGTCCTCTGACAAGTACGTGGTCGGCAGCGGTGCGCACCTGCGCTGGGCGCTCGCGGCCTGGGCCGAGGCGGCGCCGGACTGCGTGCTGCACCCGGTGGACGTGGCCCAGGGCAAGGACTACCGCTTCGACCTGGATGCCCTGCATGCGCTGGCCGACAGCGGCGCCACCGCCTTCGTCGCCTGGGACGCGCAATTCCTCAACTTCCGCCGCCAGGAACTGATGGGCGAACTGAAGGCGCGCGGCTTCAAGATGCCGCCGTTGATCTGCCGCGGCACGCAGGTGGCGGCCAGCGCGCGCGTCGGCGAGAACTGCGCGATCGGCGCCGGCGCCATCGTCGATGCGCACTGCGAGATCGGTTTCAACGCCTGGATCGGGGCGGCGGCGGTGCTGGAAGCAGCGGTCAAGGTCGGCGCTTCGGCCTGGATCGAGGCCGGCGTGACGCTCGGTGCGCAGGCGCAGATCGGCGCGCAGGCCACGCTCGGCCGGCAGGTGGACATCGGCCCCGGGGTGCGCATCGGCAAACGCTGCCGGATCGAGATCCCCGGCCGCTACCGCAGCGACGTCGCCACCGGCACCCACCACCTCAGCGGCTTCCGCACGCCGGTCCTGATCCTCGGCGGCTGAGTGGCCGCCTGCGGCGGCCGGGAATCGGGAATCGGGAATCGGGAATCGGGAATCGGGATTCGTAAAAGCGCTGGATCTGCCCCGGCGTGACAGCACGCGACCGATGGACGCACACCGGCCGGCGCCCACCAAGTCGACATCCAGGCTGCCACCGCAGCCGCCTGCCTCTGCATACCACGCGACTTCAGCGCCCTGCCGATCCTCGAAAGCGGATGCCGCGCGCAGGCGCGGTGGTGTCGCGTGGCGATTCACAAGGCTCCGCTTGGACCAGTCGGCCTCCATGAACCCGTTTCCACGATTCCCCATTCGCGACTCCCCATTCCCAGCCCCTTGCAAACTGATATCAATTTGATATCTTTTCGTCCAACCACCCAAGGACGCCCCACCATGAAAGAGCAGCCCTGTTCCTCTCTGCCCGGCATTCCGATGATCGTGGGCCTGTTCCTGGTGTTCGTGGCCGGCGCCGGCGCGATCATCGCCACCGGCGCGCTGCAGCCGTCGGCAATGCCGTGGACCCTGCTGATCGCGGTCCCGGTGCTGGCCGTCGCGCTGTTCCTGGTGGTCGGCCTGTACGCGCTGGAACCGAACCAGGCCGCGGTGCTGAGCCTGTTCGGCCGCTACGTGGGCACGGTCAAGGACCCGGGCCTGCGCTGGAACAACCCCTTCTACGCCAAGCGCAAGGTCAGCCAGCGCGTGCGCAACTTCGAAAGCGGCCGGCTCAAGGTCAACGAGCTGGACGGCAGCCCGATCGAGATCGCGGCGGTGATCGTGTGGCAGGTGATGGATGCGTCCGAGGCGGTCTACAACGTCGACGACTACGAGAGCTTCGTGCACATCCAGTCCGAGGCGGCGCTGCGCGCGATGGCCACCAGCTATCCCTACGACCAGCACGAGGACGGGCAGATCTCGCTGCGCAGCCATCCCAACGAGATCAGCGAACAGCTCAAGCGCCACCTCGACGAACGCCTGACCCAGGCC
This sequence comes from Xanthomonas sp., assembly GCA_040509765.1. Classification (GTDB taxonomy): domain Bacteria; phylum Pseudomonadota; class Gammaproteobacteria; order Xanthomonadales; family Xanthomonadaceae; genus Xanthomonas_A. Next base: position 3,506 of record JBEVKG010000364.1, on the reverse strand, counting down.
GGCGTGGACGTCATCGAGGCGCGCATCAGCCACCTCGCCTACGCCCCGGAAATCGCCCAGGCGATGCTGCAGCGGCAGCAGGCCAACGCGGTGATCGCCGCGCGCACGCGCATCGTCGCCGGCGCGGTGGGCATGGTCGAGATGGCCCTGGCCGAACTGCAGAAGAACGGCGTGGTCGCGCTGGACGAGGAGCGCAAGGCGCACATGGTCAGCAACCTGCTGACCGTGCTGTGCTCGGACCGCGGCACCCAGCCGATCGTCAACGCCGGCTCGCTGTATTGAGATGTCGATGCCCATGCACGCCGCCATCGCGCCGCTGGCGCTCGCCCTCTCCGGCCTGCCGGCCCTGGTCATCGCCGCCTGGGTCGGCGGCAAGGACGATGCGCGTGCGCGCGGACTCGGCCTGCGCTGGGCACTGATCGGCCTGGCGATCCTGCTCGGCGCGGCGGCGCTGTACTGGACCGGCGGCCAGCGCGCCGGCGTCTATGCGGTGGCGATCGTGCTGCTGCTGACGGTGAACGCGCTGATCGTGTCGATGCTGCTGCACCTGCGGCGCAGCGCTGCCGCGCAGCAGGGGCGGTCATGAGCGAGAAGAAGGCCTATCCGCTGCGCATCAACGCCGACGTGCTGGCGGCGGCGCAGCGCTGGGCCGACGACGAGCTGCGCAGCCTCAACGCGCAGATCGAATACGTGTTGCGCGACGCGCTGCGCAAGGCGGGCCGGCTGCCCAAGCCCGGCGACGACAAGGAACGCGAATCATGAGCAAGCGCTGGGAGTACCTCACCCTCGAGCCCAAGACCACTCTCATGCTGGGCCTGAAACTGGACGAGCTGCAGGCCGATCTGAACAGGCACGGCAAGCTCGGCTGGGAACTGGTCAGCGTCCTCGCACTGCCGGGCACCAAGCCGCTGCTGATGTTCAAGCGGGAGCTCTGACATGCGCCCGCATCGGCTCCTCGCGCCTGCGCTGGCGGCGCTGCTGGCCCCGCTCACGGCGCTGGCCGCGGCGCCACAACAGACCGCCAGCGCGCTGCTGGATCGGCTGCAGGCCGGCGACCTGGCCGCGGTCGAAGCCGAGTTCACCCCTGCGATGGCCAAGGCGGTGCCGCCGAAAAAACTGGCCGAGGCCTGGCGCACGCTGTCCGCGCAACTGGGCGCGCTGCAGCAGCGCGGCCCGGCCAGCGAACGCGAGCAGCAGGGGCTGCACGTGATCGAACAGCGCCTGCAGTTCGAGCGCGGCGCGCTGCTGGCGCATGTCTCCATCGACGCGGACGGCAAGATCGCCGGCCTGCTGTTCACCCCCGCGCCGCCGCCGGCGCCTCCGCCGCCCGCCGCCGACGCCGGCTTCACCGAACAGGCGTATGCGGTCGGTCCGCTGCCGGGCACGCTGGCGCTGCCGACGGGCAAGGGCCCGTTTCCGGCAGTGGTCCTGGTGCACGGCTCGGGCCCGCAGGACCGCGACGAGACCATCGGCCCGAACCGTCCGTTCCTCGACGTCGCCCGCGGACTCGCCGCGCAGGGCATCGCGGTGCTGCGCTACGACAAGCGCACCTTCGCCCTGCCGGAGAGCTTTGCCGGGCAAACCGACGCGGGTTTCACCATGGACGACGAGACCACCGACGACGCCGTCGCCGCGGTGGCGGCGCTGGCGCGCACGCCCGGCATCGACCCTGCGCGGATCGTGGTGATGGGCCACAGCCAGGGCGGCATGCTCGCCGCCCGCATCGCACGCCGCTCCGGCAAGACCGCCGGCATCGTGCTGTGGGCGGCGCCGGCACGGCCGCTGCTGGACCTGCTGATCGAGCAGAATCGCTACCTGCTGAGCCAGGAGCATCCGCCGTCGCCGCAGCGGCAGGCGGCGCTGGCCGAGATCGAGCGCCGCGTGGCCAAGGTGCGTGGCAGTGGCGCGGTCGCGCGCAGCGATTCGCCGTTGGACGTGCCCGCCAGCTACTGGCGCGCGTTCGACCAGGTCGATCCGGTCGCCGACGTCCACGCGCTCGGGCCGATGCCGGTGCTGTGGCTGCAGGGCGAGCGCGATTTCCAGGTCACCGCGCCGGACTGGCAGCGGTGGCAACAGGCGCTGGCTCACGATCCGCACGCCACCCTGCACCGCTACGCCGCACTGAACCACCTGGGGATCGCCGGCAGCGGCGCGCCAGGACCGGCCGAGTACGCGACGCCCGGCCACGTCGACCCGGCCCTGATCGCCGATGTCGTCGCCTGGGTGCGCGCCCTGCCCGCCTGCCACGGAGCCGCACCATGAGCCGGCCCCGATCCACGCCGCCCTCCCCGGCGCGGCGGTATCCGCTGGCGCCGGCGCATCGCCTGGGCCTGGCGCTGTGGCTGTGGCTGCCGCTGCTGCTCGTGGCCGCGGTGGTCGGCACCTTCGCACTGCACGCCGCACGCCCCGGCGCGCTCTGGTGGCATTTCGGGCTGCTGGCGCTGATCGGCGTGGCGGCCACCGCCACCTTCGCGCGGCAGCGCGTCCTGCTGCGCGATGGCCTGCTGGAGGTGCGCGCGACCTTCCTGACCCGGCGCGTGCCGCTGGCCGCACTGCGCCTGGCGGATGCGCGCGTGATCGCGCTGTCAGAGCACACCGGCTTCAAACCGGCGTTGAAGCTGCTCGGCGTCGGCTATCCCGGCTTCCATGCCGGCTACTACCGGACCCGCGACGGGCACAAGGCGTTCTGCCTGATCACCGGCGATCGCGTCCTGGCCGTTCCGCTGCACGACGGCGGCTGGTTGCTGCTCAGCGTCGAACACCCCAGGCAGGTGCTGCAGGAATGGCAGACGTGCGCGACGCCGGCGCGCAACAACGGGGAAACACGCGGTACGGCCCGCCGCATGGTGTGAGTCCGGCGCGCGCCGCCGCGTCGGTCGCTCACTGCGATCGGCCATCGCACAGGGCAGGACACGTCGCACGCGGCACGCCAAGCGCTCGCGATGCATGCGCGTCCAGTCCGCCGAGGCGGCCGCCGCGCGTTCTGGCGCATCCGAGGCACTATGCTGGAACGGCGCGACAGCCCTCGCCCTCGTCGCCAACCGCATGCACAGCGACGACGACCTCGCCCGGCGATCGCGACACCTCCAGGAACCGCGCAATGCACGACACGGCACCCCGCGAGATTCCCGCCAGCGCACCGGCGCTGCCGCCGACGCTGTCGGCACGGCTGCACGGCCTGCACTGGCACCGCAATCTGGTCGGCGAAGCCGGCGCCCAGGTCTATCGACTCGGCGGCACCGGGACCCCGGATCTATACCTCAAGCGCGGCAGTGGCGCCTCGCACGATGACGTCGTGGACGAATTCGCCCGCCTGCACTGGCTGCGCGGAACCGGCTGCGTACCGCGTGTGCTGCACTTCGAGGCCGATGCCGCCGGCGCCTGGCTGCTGAGCGAGGCCCTGCCGGGCAAGACCGCCTATCAATGGCTGCAGGACGCACCCGCGCAGGCCGAGCGCATCGTGCAGACGCTGGCCGGCTTCCTGCGCCGCTTCCACGCCACGCCGA
>JBEVKG010000363.1:0-4627 GCA_040509765.1 Xanthomonas sp. | reverse complement strand
CGCGCGCCGCATCCAGTTTCACTTCGGTGCGCTCGGCCCACACCGGCACGATCGCGGCGACGCCGAGCTCGGTGGCCTTCTGCAGGATCAGGTCCATCTTCTCGCCGCGCGCCACGCCCTGCAGCAGGGTGATCGCCAGCGGCGACTCGTTGTCGGCCGGCCGTGCCGCGCCGATGCGCACGCTGGCGTTGCGCTTGCCGGCCTGCAGAAGTTCGGCGTCGTAATCGCAGCCGTCGCCGTTGAACAGCACGCAGGGGTCGCCTTCGCGCAGCCGCAGTACGCGCAACAGATGGTTGGCGACGTCCTCCGGCAGGCTCAGTTCGGCGCCGGCGTGCAGCGGCAGGTCCACGTGGCAGCGGGTCAGGCGCATGCCACCGCCTCGTCGATCGCCGCCAGCGTGGTCTCGGCCAGCAATGCCAATTGCCCGGCGTCCACGCAGTACGGCGGCATCCAGTACAGCACGTCGCCCAGCGGTCGCAGCACCACGCCGCGCTCCAGCGCGGCGCGGTAGGCGTGCAGGCCCACGCGCGCGGACGCAGGGAAGGGCGTGCGCTTGTCGCCGTTGCGCGTGAGTTCGAACGCCACCACCATGCCGGCCTGGCGCACGTCGGCCACGTGCGCATGCTCGGCGAACGGCGCCGACAGCGCGCGCATGGTCTCGGCAGTGCTGCGGTTGCGCGCGATCACGTCGTCCTCCTGCAGGATCCGCAGCGACGCCAGCGCCGCCGCGCAGGCCAGCGGATTGCCGGTATAGCTGTGCGAATGCAGGAAGGCGCGCTCGCGGCTGTCGTCGAGGAAGGCGTCGTACAGATGCTGGGTGGCCAGCACTGCCGACAGCGGCAGGAAGCCGCCGGTCAGGCCCTTGGACAGGCACAGCAGGTCCGGCATCACCCCGGCCTGCTCGCAGGCGAACAGGGTGCCGGTGCGGCCGAAGCCGGTGGCGATCTCGTCAGCGATCAGGAATGCGCCGTTGGCGTCGCACAATTCGCGCGCCCGACGCAGATACGCCGGGTCGTGCATGCGCATGCCGCCGGCGCACTGCAGGCGCGGTTCCAGGCTCACCGCGCAGATCTCGCCGGGGTGGCGGTCGAACCGGTCGGCCAGCGCATCGGCGGCGGCATCGGCGCGTTCGCGCGCGCTCTGCCCGGGCGCGGCCTGGTAGGCGTCGGGCGAGGGCGCGAACAGCGCCTCCGCCAGCAACGGCGCATAGACCCGCCGGTACAGCGGGATGTCGCCGACCGCCAGCGCACCGATGGTCTCGCCGTGGTAGCCGTTCTCCAGCGCGACGAAGCGGGTGCGCCCCGGCTCGCCGCAATTCTGGAAATAGTGGAAGGCCATCTTCAGCGCCACTTCCACGCCGGCCGAGCCATTGTCGGCATAGAACACCTTGGACAGCGGCGCGCGGCCGTCCTGGCGCGGCGCCAGCGCCAACAACTGCTCGGCCAGCAGCACCGCCGGTTCGTGGCTGAAGCCGGCCAGCATGACCTGCTCCAGTTGCGTGGCCTGGGCGGCGATGGCCGCGGCGATGCGCGGCTCGCCATGGCCGAACAGGTTGGTCCACCAGCTGCTCACCGCATCCAGGTAGCGGCGGCCGCTGTGGTCGACCAGCCAGGCGCCTTCGCCACGTGCGATCGGGAGCAGGGGCAGGGTGTCGGGATGCTCGCGCATCTGCGTGCACGGGTGCCAGAGTACGGCGAGGTCGCGCTGGCGCCACGCGTCGGCCATCTGTGCTGCGGTCAGGTCTGATAGCATTTCGCGCTCATGAACAGGTTCTTCGCTCCGTGCATTCTATCGATCGACGCCGCCCGGCGCCGCAGGGTGCCGGCGTGACCCGTCCGTTGCCGGTCATCCATGCCGTGCGTGCGCGCAGCGAAACGGCTGCCGACCGCCAGGTCGAGGAACTGGACCTGGAATTCAGCAACGGCGAACGCCGCGTGTTCCACCGGCTGAAGGCGCCGGGCCACGGCGCGGTGGTGGTGGTGCCGATGCTGGATGCGCAGACCGTGCTGCTGGTGCGCGAATACGCCGCCGGCGTGCACCGCTACGAGCTGGGCCTGGTCAAGGGCCGCATCGACGCAGGCGAGACGCCGCTGCAGGCGGCCGACCGCGAACTCAAGGAAGAGGCCGGCTACGGTGCCCGGCAACTGCGCGTGCTGCGCGCGATGACCCTGGCGCCGACCTACATGAGCCACCAGTCATGGCTGGTGCTCGCACAAGATCTCTATCCCGAACGACTAGCCGGCGACGAGCCGGAGGAATTGGAAGTGGTGCCCTGGAAACTGGCTGAATTGGATCAACTGATGTTGCGTGAGGATTTTTCCGAGGGGCGTTCGCTGGCGGCGCTGTTCATCGCCCGCGAGTGGCTGGGTCGCGCCGAATGATCCGTCTGACCAGTGATTTGCGCGAAACCGTGATCGCCATCGCCATCGATGCCGCCGCGGCCATCATGTCCGTCTACGCCACCGGCTTCGAAGTGGAGCACAAGGCCGACACCAGTCCGTTGACCCAGGCCGATCTGGCCGCGCACCAGATCATCGTCGAAGGCCTGGAGCGGCTGACCCCAGACCTGCCGGTGCTGTCCGAGGAATCTGCGCAGATTCCGTGGGAGGTGCGCGAGCACTGGACCACCTATTGGCTGGTGGATCCGCTCGACGGCACCCGCGAGTTCGTCAAGCGCAACGGCGAGTTCAGCGTCAACATCGCCCTGATCCATCAGGGTGCGCCGGTGTTCGGCGTGGTCCAGGCGCCAGTGGATGGCCGCGTCTGGCACGCGGTGCGCGGCGAGCAGGCATACCGCCGCGAGGGCTTCCGCGATACCGCGCTGAATACGCGGCGTCCGGCCACCGCGCCGCTGCGGGTGGCGGCGAGCCGTTCGCACCGCGACGCGCGCACCGACGCGCTGCTGCAGCGTATGGGCGAGATCGAGCTGGTCGCGCAGGGGTCCTCGCTGAAGTTCTGCCGGATCGCCGACGGCGACCTGGACGTGTACCCGCGCTTCGGCCCGACCTCGGAGTGGGACACCGCCGCCGGGCAGTGTGTGCTGCAGGCCGCCGGCGGTGCGCTGCTGGCCGCCGCGACCGGCAAGCCGTTCCGCTACAACCGCCGCGAATCGTTGCTCAATGGCGACTTCGTGGCGCTGGGCGATCCGGCGCTGCCCTGGCGCGACTGGCTCGGCTGAGCCGCGCCGCGCGCGCCGCACGGCGCGCGCTCTGCCACACTAGGCGGCAGGCGGCAGCGGTGCCGTCGCACCGGAACCCGCCCGTGACCCCAGCCCGCTACGATCTTCCCGCCCTGCTCGACATCATGGCGCGCCTGCGCGATCCCGCGCAGGGGTGCCCCTGGGACCTGGAGCAGGATTTCGCCAGCATCGCCGCGTACACGATCGAAGAGGCCTACGAAGTGGCCGACGCGATCGATCGCCAGGACCTGCTCGGGTTGAAGGACGAACTCGGCGATCTGCTGCTGCAGGTGGTGTTCCATGCGCAGATGGCGCGCGAGCAGGGCGCGTTCGGTTTCGACGACGTGGTCGCGGCGATCTGCGACAAGATGGGGCGCCGCCACCCGCACGTGTTCGGCGACACCCAGGTGGCCGATGCCCAACAGCAGACGCTGAAGTGGGAAGAGATCAAGCGCGCCGAGCGCGCCGCCGCCGGCGAGCGCGACGGCTCGGCGCTGGCCGGCATCGCGCGCGGTCTGCCGGAGTGGCAGCGCGCGCTGAAGCTGCAGTCGCGCGCGGCGCGGGTCGGCTTCGACTGGCCCGGCCCGGCGCCGGTGCTGGACAAGGTGCAGGAAGAACTGGAGGAAGTGCGCGCGGAACTGGCGCATGGCGCCGCGGCCGATCCGGCACGGCTGCAGGACGAGATCGGCGACCTGCTGTTCGTCTGCGCCAACCTGGCCCGGCATGCCCAGGTCGACGTCGGTGCGGCGCTGCGCCACGCCAACCTCAAGTTCGAGCGTCGCTTCCGCGCGATGGAACGGTTGGCGCAGCAGGACGGCGGCGCGCTGGACGGCCTGTCCCTGGCGCAACAGGAAGCGTACTGGCAGCGCGCCAAGGACGAAGAGCGCACCGCGGCCGGATGAGGACCCTGCTGCTGTTCGTGCTGACCGCCGTCGCGGAAATCGTCGGCTGCTACCTTCCTTATCTATGGCTGCGCGAACAGCGCAGCGCCTGGCTGCTGTTGCCGGCCGCGGGCAGCCTGGCGGCCTTCGTCTGGCTGCTGAGCCTGCATCCCACCGCCAGCGGCCGCGTCTATGCGGCCTACGGCGGCGTCTATGTCGCCGTCGCATTGCTGTGGCTGTGGACGGTGCAGGGGCTGCGCCCCACCCGCTGGGACCTGCTCGGCACCGGCCTGTGCCTGCTCGGCATGGCCGTGATCATGGTCGCGCCACGGCAGGGCTGAGGTTTGCCGCGGAAGGCTGCTTTCGGGAAATCTCCCACGACCAATGAGAGGCGAGACTGCAGGGCGGCTGCAGGGCATCTCCAATCACTCGCTCTCGTCATGCAGTACGCCATCTTGTAGGAGCGGCGTGAGCCCCCGAGGGCATTCCCGGGATGCGCGGGGGCGGCGGAATGCGCTCCGGCGCGGGGGGAGGCCTAAAACCCAGGGGTTGTGGACCGCGCGGCCGC
>JBEVKG010000362.1:0-5287 GCA_040509765.1 Xanthomonas sp. | reverse complement strand
GCACTGAAAGCGTCCAGGGGCCCGAACGTTGCATCGCAACGTTTGGGGCGACGCGCGCAGCGCCGTCGCGTCCCCAGCCAGATCACGAAAAAAGCCGCCCCCGAACGGGGACGGCTTTTTCGTAATCTGGCGGAGAGGGGGGGATTCGAACCCCCGAGGCGCTATAAACGCCTGCCTGATTTCGAGTCAGGTACATTCAACCGCTCTGCCACCTCTCCAAGTGTTCCCCGGCGGACCGGGGACGCGCATGATACGAGGATGCGCGCTTCTCCACAAGTCATTGGCGCGCGCAGGATGAATTTTCCTGATCGGCGCTTGCCGGATGTCCGGCCCGCCGCGATGATGCCGTTCTCCCTGCTACACACCCCTGCCGCCGCGCACATGATCGAATTCGGACACCTGACCCACCCCGGCCTGCGCCGCGCGCTCAACGAAGACACCTACTACGGCGATGGCGAGCTGGGGCTGTGGCTGGTGGCCGATGGCATGGGCGGCCACGCCTGCGGTGAAGTGGCCAGTGCGCTGGCGCGCGAAACCATCGTGCGCGAGATCCGCCGCGGCGCCACGCTGGTGCACGCCATCCGCACCGCCGATGAGGAAATCATCCGCGCTTCGCGCCGCCGCAACGATTCGCTGCCCATGGGCACCACCGTGGTGGCCGCGCGCGTACAGGGCAACCGTTACGAAGTGGCCTGGGTCGGCGACAGCCGCGCTTACCTGTGGCGTGAGGGCCAGCTGGCGCAGCTCAGCCAGGATCACAGCGTGGTGCAGGAACTGGTCGCGCAGGGCAACCTGACCGCCGAACAGGCACGAGCACATCCACACCGCAACGTGGTCACCCAGGCGCTGGGCGTCACCGACCCGCAGCACCTGAACGTGGCCACGATGACCGGCGAGCTGCGCCCGGGCATGCGCCTGCTGCTGTGCAGCGACGGGCTGACCGAGGAAGTGGACGACGCCGGCCTGGCCAACGCGCTGGGCCATGACGACTGCAGCGCGCAGGAATGCGTGGACATGCTGGTCGCCGCCGCGCTCGACGAAGGCGGCTCGGACAACATCACCGCGATCCTGGTGCGCTGCCACTGAGGACGGGGCGGTGCGGCGTGGCCGCCCGCGCGCCGTCCGCGCAAACGGCTTCAGGGCAGCGCGGAGCGCCTGCCGTCGCCACACTCAAGCGGATCCAGACTGCCCTGTGGGCGCGGCGAGCGCGCCAGTGCGCTGTGGGAGGGACTTCAGTCCCGACGACGCAGGGTGTCAGTCGGCTTTCGGCGTCGCTTGTCGCCGCTGCATGACTGTTGGCTCCCACAAACTGCGTCCCGTCGTGATCAGAGCTGCCCTTCAGCCGGCGACCGCTTCCGCCGCGACCGGTTCGACTTCGTCCCACAGCGCGCGGCCGGCCTTCTTGCGCAGCTTCTCCAGCCGCGCCTGGTGTGCCTCCAGCTCCGACGCCGTCGGCAACACCCGCGGCCGCGGCAGCAGCATCGTCATGTCGAACGCCGGCCCCTGCGCCGCAGCACGCCCGGCGCCATCCTCGGCGAGGGCGAAGCCGATCTCCTCCTGGCCGGAGGTCAGCGCGATGTACACGTCGCTGAGGATCTGCGCATCGAGCAACGCGCCATGCAGTTGCCGGTGCGAGTTGTCCACGCCCAGCCGCTTGCACAGCGCATCCAGCGAATTGCGCTGACCGGGGAAGCGCTCGCGCGCCAGCAGCAGGGTGTCGATCACCGTGGCGCGGTCGAGGATGCGGCCGTACGACTCGCCCAGCCGCGACAGTTCGTAGTCCAGGAAGCCCAGGTCGAACGAGGCGTTGTGGATGATCAGCTCGGCGCCGTCGATGAACTCCAGGAATTCATCGACGACCTCGTGGAACTCCGGCTTGTCGGCGAGGAAGTCCAGGGTCAGGCCGGTGACTTCCTGCGCGCCGGGTTCGAAATCGCAGTCCGGACGCAGATAGCGGTGGAAGTTGCGCCCGCTGGGACGGCGTTCGAGCAGTTCCACCGCGCCGATTTCGACGACGCGGTTGCCCTTCTTCCATTCCAGGCCGGTGGTTTCGGTATCGAGGATGATCTGACGCATGGGACTCGCAGCGGAAAAGGAAGACAGGATCAGGACGCGACCGCGGCGCCGCCGGCGCGCACGTGCACGGCCTGGTTGCGCGCCAACTGGTCGACCCGCTCGTTGTCCGGATCGCCGTTGTGGCCCTTGACCCAGCGCCAGTCGATCGTGTGCCGCTGCGCCGCGGCGTGCAGCCGTTCCCACAGGTCGCGGTTCTTGACCGGATCGCCGCCGGCGGTCTTCCACTGCCGGCGCACCCAGCCCGGCATCCATTCGGTGATGCCCTGGCGCACGTACTGCGAGTCGGTGTGCAGCACGATCTGGCACGGCTCGTTGAGCGTCTCCAGGGCCATGATCGCGGCCATCAGCTCCATGCGGTTGTTGGTGGTGTGCGCTTCCGCGCCGGCCACCTCGCGCTCCAGTCCCTTGTAGCGCAGCAGCGCGGCCCAGCCGCCGGGACCGGGGTTGCCGAGGCAGGCGCCATCGGTATGGATGTCGACAGTCTTCATGGATCTCCGCAAATCAGATGGAAGCGACCGAACCGCGCCAGCGTACCGGCGCGCGCAACGGAATGGGGCCGATGCCGGCAGCGGTGCGTTTTTCTGCCTGCAGCAGGCAGACCGCGCGCAGTGGCGCGGTGGACGTGGTCGGGCCGACGCCGCCCCGGGTCGGCCACACCGGCCCGAGATAGCGCAGTTGCTCCACGCACGGCAGGCCGACCTGCTCCAGCAGGCCGCGCCAACGACCGGGCGGACGCGCCACCAGACCCTGGCGGCGCCAGCGCAGCCGGTACGGGCTCATCGCGTTCAGCGCGAATAGCCACAATCGCCCGCCCGGCATCAGGATGCGCTCGCATTCCTCCAGCAGCGCCGCCGCATCGGCGGCCAGCACGTGCTGCAGGACGATCGCGTTGACGCTCTCCGACGGCAGCGGCAGCGGCAGCGTGCACACCAGGTCGCCGGCATAGCCGCAGGCGCTGCGGTGCAGGCGCACGCCCCGCCCCGGCAGCTCGCGCCCTGGGGGCGGCAGCGGCACCGGCGCCAGCCACAGCCAGGGCTGCGCGGGGCGCTTGAGCAGGGCGTCGAGGATCAGTGGCTGCTCGGCCTGGAGCAACGCCTGCGCCCCGGCCGTATCAAACCAGGATGAGACGTTGGCTTGACGAGGGAGCGACACGGCAGGCATGGTGCCAATTCTATGCGACTGATCGCCCTGCCCGCATTCCAGGATAACTACATCTGGGCGATCGCCACGGACGACGGGCGTGCGTTACTGGTCGACCCGGGCCAGGCCGAGCCGGTGCTCGAAGCCGCAGCGCAAGGGCTGCAGCCCGCCGCCATCCTGCTCACCCATCACCACGACGACCATATCGGCGGCGTCGCGGCCTTGCGCGAGCGCTGGCCGGACATCCCGGTGTACGCGCCGGACGACCCGCGCATCACCGGATTCGACTGCCAGCGCGTCGGCGACGGCGACGTCGTGAGCGCGCTGGACTGGACGTTCGACACCCTCGCCGTGCCCGGCCACACCCGCTCGCACCTGGCCTATGTCGGCCAGGGGCACCTGTTCAGCGGCGATACGCTGTTCAGCTTGGGCTGTGGGCGCATGTTCGAAGGTACGCCCTCCCAGATGTTGGGTTCGCTGCAGCGCCTGTCCGCCCTCCCGGGGCAGACGCTGGTCTGCTGCGGACACGAATACACCTTGGCCAATGCGGCGTTCGCCGTCACGGTCGATCCCACCAACGCTGCCCTGCGGCAGCGCCATCAGGAAGCCCAGGCCATGCGTCATGCTGCCCGCCCCACCGTTCCCGTCACGCTCGCCAGCGAACTGGCGACCAATCCGTTCCTGCGTACCGCCTCGGCGGCGATCCAGCAGGCGATCGGCGCCCGGCTCGGCCGGGGGGTGCCCGACGAGGTGGAAGTCTTCGCCGAACTGAGGCGCTGGAAAGACGATTTCCGCGCATGAGGGCGCTGGCGTTGACGGCGGCGCTGACGCTGGCGATGGCGTCGGCGGCGCCCCCGCGGCGGCCTCGACCCCGCTTGCGGCGGCACTCGAGCAGACCGTGGCCGGCCTGAATGGCCTGCCGACCGACCCGGCGGCGCTGCCGCCGCCGACCACCCGTAACGGGCACGACATCCTCGCCCGCTTCCGCGACGGCCTGGCCGACGCGCGCTGCGACGCCGGCGCCACCGATGCGCGCTGGCAGCAGCAGTTCTCGCGCGCGCCCTCGCGCCTGGCCGACGAGGACGAGGACGTGCTGCCGCTGTTCGGCTATGTGGTCGACGAACTGCGCGCGGCCAACCTGCCGACCGAGTTCGCGCTGATCCCGTTCGTGGAGAGCGGCTACCGCCCGGCCGCGCGCAACAGCAGCGGCCCCGCCGGCCTGTGGCAGTTCATCCCCGGCACCGCGCGCAACCACGATGTCCCGCTGGAGAACGGCTACGACGGCCGCCTGTCCGCGGTGGACTCCACCCGCGCTGCGGTGCGCTACCTGAAGACCCTGCACGGCATGTTCGGCGGCGACTGGCGCCTGGCGATCATGGCCTACAACGCCGGCGAGTACCGCGTGCTGCAGTCGATGCGCCGCGCCGGCATGAATGCGCAGAACGCGCAGCCGGACAAGCTGCCGGGACTGTCCTCGGTCACCTACGCCTATGTCGAGAAGCTGCACGCGCTGGCCTGCGTGCTGGAACAGGCGCAGACCCGCGACGAATGGATGGCGTCCCTGGACCGTGACGTGCCGATCCTGCAGGCGCAGACCCTGCCCGCCGGCATGGCGCTGGACGAATGGGCACGGCGCCAGGCGCTGCAAGGCAACCAGCTCGCGCGGCTGAATCCGGCCCTGGGCAGTGGCCGCAGCCCCAAGCGGGCGCTGCCGGTGCTGGCGCCGCGCGGCCTGGGCGGCCCTGTGCTGGCCCAGGACACCGCGCTTACGCCCGCGCAGGACGATGCCCCGGTCGTCGCCACCGTGGCCAGCACCGACGACAGGCCCGCGCCGAACCGCGCCACGCGCGCCGGCGCACGCTCCCGCCACACCCACACGGTGCGCGACGGCGACACCGCCTGGAACATCGCCAAGCGCTACGGCATCACCGTGCAGGCGCTGCTGATGAAGAACGGCCTGTCCGCGCGCAGCGTGCTGCGTCCCGGCATGGTGCTGAGCTACGAGGACTGAGCGCTCCCGCCGCGGCGGGACGACATCCGACAAACCCGCAACGCCGCCGGCCGCACGTGC
>JBEVKG010000361.1:0-11278 GCA_040509765.1 Xanthomonas sp. | reverse complement strand
GCCCAGCGCCAGGCCCAGCGCGGCCAGGCCGAGCAGGCGGCGGTGCGGCGGCTGCGGCTTGAACCAGGCGATCATCGGCGGCGCAGGGCGAGGGAGGACGCGGGGATGGACATGGCCGGCTCAGCCTTCGACGCCGGCGTTCCAGAATGCCTGTTGTACACCCGGCTCGCTTTCCAGGCGCTGCACCACCGCATCCAGTTCCTCGGCACGCACCGCGGTGGCGTACAGGGTGGCGGCGATCTCCACGTCCTTCTGCCCGAACGGATGCTGCTCGACCTCGCGCGCCGGGTAGTGCGCCTCCTCCAGCAGGTCGATCAGCCGCTCGCGCACGTCGCCGTGCACCTCGCGCGCGCAGATCGCATAGAACATGTAGGTGGCTTCCAGCGAGGATTCCTTCAGCGGATGCCGGTTGATCCGGTTCACCATCGGCCGCAGCAGGGTATTGCTGAGCAGCACGAACATGGCCGCCAGCACCGCCTCGGCGACCAGCCCGGCACCGGCGCAGGCGCCGACCGCGCCCGATCCCCACAGCGTGGCCGCGGTGTTGAGCCCGGTGACGTTGGCGCCTTCCTTCATGATCGCGCCGGCGCCGAGGAAGCCGATGCCGGAGACCACGTAGGCCACCACCTGCACCGCGCCCTGGGTGCCGCCATGGATCTCGAACAGGCGGTCGCCGAGCGAGACGAAGATCGCCGCGCCGACCGCGACCAGGGTATTGGTGCGCAACCCGGCGGTGCGCTGGCGCACCTGGCGTTCGAAGCCGATGATCGCGCCGAGCACGAAGGCGGCGCTGAGGCTGACCAGGGTGTCGAGCAGCGAGCCGAGATTGAACAGGCGCAGCGCTTCCATCAGGGGGCGTTCCGGTGGGCGAAGGGAGCGCGCATGGCGGCTCCGGGAAAGGGAATGAGTGGATGCACGCTGCGCATGATGCCTGGCCAAGATGGCATCCAACACCACGGCGGCAGACGCGCGGATCACCGCAGGCCGGGCCACCACGCCAGCGCGGCATGCCGCCAGTGTGCGGCCGGGGCGTTCGCCCCGGCGTCGTGCAGGCGCCGCTGCGCCGCATGCGGCAAGCGCGCGCGGACCCGGATGCGGTCGGCGACGGGCAGCTGCGACAGCGCATCGGCCATCACCCGCGGCGACTGCGCGGCCAGCGCCAGGGCGAAGGCGCGGGGGCCATGGGCGGCGAGCAGATGACGCAGCGCCTCGGTGCGGCGCATGGCGACCGCGGCGCGCAGCGCGCGCTGCAGGCCGCGCTGCAGACGGAAACGGCGGGAAAACAGCGAGAACGCGAACATGACGACCTCCTTGCGGCGCGTGGCCGGCAAGGACGTCGCGGCGTGCGGGCGGCGGGCGTCTTCCGGCTCAGCGCCAGGCAGCGACCAGGCGGGGAGAATGGCGGTGGAATGCGGCGCTGACGCCGCGTCGATGCGGATCGGGGTCCATGCTCGCCTCCGGTGTCAGGGGGAACGGATCGCGCGGTGCGCGACGGCCTGGCGCGGCGGATGCCGCAGCGCCGCCCACTGGCCGGGCCAGGAGCGGGTGGCGCAAAGCTTGGCATGGGGCCCATGCGGCGCACCAGCCTGCATGAGGCCATGACGGCGATACCAAGGTATATCCGGCCCCGTCCGTCTGCCGGCGCGCGGCGCAGCGCCTGAGACCGGGGCGGCTACACTGGCCGCATGCAGAACGATGCCCATTTCCTGATCCTCGCCGGCCTGTTGTGCGCCGTCATCGCCCTGTTGCTGGCCGTGCTGTTGCGGCGGAGCAACCATGCCGCACTGGAGGCGGCCCTGCGCGAGGAGCAGCGCAGCGGCCGCGGCGAACTGCGCGAGCAGCTCGACAGTCTGGCCCGTCAGCAGGACGCGCGCAGCGAAGGCTTCGCCCGCAACCTGGCGGATCTTTCCACCCGCACCGACCAGCGCCTGGACCTGCTGCGCGAAGCGCTGACCGAGGACGCGCGGCGCGGCCGGGTCGAGGCCGGCGCCGCGCAGCAGCGCATGGCCGAACTGCTGAGCCAGCGCCTGGTCGAGGTCCGCGGCCAGCTCGATGCCTTCGGCCAGCAACAGGATGCGCGCATGGCGCAGTTCGGCCAGCAGCAGGCCGAACTGATCGCGCGCATCGACGCGCAACTGGGTGCACTGCGCGAGGCCCTGCTCGAGGACGCGCGCAAGGGCCGCCAGGAGGGCGCGGACGTGCAGCAGCGCTTCGCCGACACGCTCGGCCAGCGCCTGAGCGACCTGGTCCAGCGCAACGAGCAGCGCCTGGGCGAGATGCGCGGCACCCTGGAGGAGCGGCTGAAGGAACTGCAGGCCGACAACGCGGCCAAGCTCGAGCAGATGCGCGGCACCGTCGACGAGAAGCTGCAGACCACCCTCAACACGCGCCTGGACGCCTCGTTCAAGCTGGTCTCCGAACGGCTCGAGCAGGTCCAGCGAGGACTGGGCGAGATGCAGCAGCTCGCCACCGGTGTCGGCGACCTCAAGCGCGTCCTGAGCAACGTCAAGAACCGCGGCGGCTGGGGCGAGGTGCAACTGGAGAACATCCTCGAGCAGACCCTGACCCAGGAGCAGTACGCACGCGGCGTGCGGGTGCGCCCGGAGCGCAACGAGATGGTCGACTTCGCGGTGCGCCTGCCCGGCCGCGGCCACGAGGACACGCCGGTGTGGCTGCCGATCGACGCCAAGTTCCCGCGCGAGGACTACGAGCGCCTGCTCGACGCGCAGGAGCAGGGCGATCCGGAGCTGGTGCAGGCCACCGGCGCGCAGCTGGAACGCGCGATCCGGGTGCAGGCCAAGTCGATCGGCGACAAGTACATCGCCCCGCCGCATACCACCGACTTCGCGGTGATGTTCCTGCCCACCGAGGGCCTGTACGCCGAGACCCTGCGCCGCCCCGGCCTGGCCGACCTGCTGCAGCGCGAGCACCGCATCGTCGTCGCCGGGCCGACCACCATCACCGCCCTGCTCAACAGTCTGCAGATGGGCTTTCGCACCCTCGCCATCGAGAAACGCTCCAGCGAGGTGTGGGGCGTGCTGGCGGCGGTCAAGAGCGAGTTCGGCAAGTTCGCCGGCATCCTGGAGAAGGCCGAGAAGCAGATCAGCACCGTCGGCAAGAGCCTCGGCGAGGCCAGCCGCAAGACCCGCACCATCGAACGCCGCCTGCGCGGCGTCGAGAGCCTGGCCGATGCCCAGGCCGCGCCGCTGCTGGACCTGTCGCTGCCGCTGGACGATGCCGAGGCGGACGAGGCCGCGGGCGACGAGCAGGGGTGATGGGTCGCGCGGTGCGCGGCCGGATTGGGGATTGGGGATGATCGGCCGTTCGGCTGCTGAAAAACCGGGGATTGGCGAAGGCTGCACTGCGCGCGTTGGTAGTGCGTGCGCCGGCCAGCGATTCTTTCGGGCAGCGTAAGCGTCTCTGGCGCGGGGGCAGCGTGGTGGCGGCGCACCCAAGCGGGTCGCCGATAGCGCGGTGTGTGTGGCGCATGCTGGCCCTGTACTGTCGCGATGCGATCAGTTGCGGCGTGGGCGTTGCCGTCCTGCACCGGGACGCATGGGCCGGCACGGGGTGGCTGTCGGCGCGCTGAGCGGCGGGGCGGCGATGCCCGGTCGACGCCACCGGCAGCGACTATGCTGGCGCTCCCTTTCAACCGAGGTACTGCCCCATGTCCGAGTCGCTGACTGCCATTCCGCTGACCCGCATCGACGGCCAGCCGGCCACCCTCGCCGAGTTCGAGGGCAAGGTCTTGCTGATCGTCAACGTCGCCTCCAAGTGCGGCCTGACCACGCAGTACGCGGGCCTGGAAGCGTTGTACCGCGAGAAGCAGGCCGCGGGGCTGGACGTGCTCGGTTTCCCGGCCAACGACTTCAAGGGCCAGGAGCCGGGCAGCGAGGCGGAGATCCAGCAGTTCTGCCAGCTCACCTACGATGTGACCTTCCCGATGTTCGCCAAGATCGCCGTCACCGGCGAGGCCACCCATCCGCTGTACAGCGCGCTGATCGCCGCGCAGCCGCAGACCGAGGGCGAGGGCCCGATGCGCGAGAAGCTGGCCGGCTACGGCATCGAACCCAATCCGGCGCCGGGCGTGCTGTGGAACTTCGAGAAGTTCCTGATCGGCCGCGACGGCCAGGTGCGCGCACGCTTCGCGCCGGACGTCACCGCCGAGGATCCGCGCCTGCGCGCGGCGATCGACGCGGCGCTGGGGTAATGGCGCGCTGCGCTTGAGACCATCAGGTGGTGCCTGGCCGAGTTGAAGGTGCTGTTGTGGCGTCTAGGTAGTCGCTGACCGAGCCGGGGAGGTTGCGACGTGCTTGTTTTCGGGCGTCGCTTGTCGCGGCTGAAGCCGCTCCTACGCAAGGCATGCAGCATTGAAGTGGTTGCCGTTGCCGTTGCCGTTGCCGTTGCCGTTGCTTGGCTCTGGCGCTGGCTCTGGCTGTTGCTCTGGCTTTTGATCTACCGGGTTCCCTTCCGAAGCGGCGGCCGCCGTGGCTGCCGCGCCGAGGGGACCCCGATACATCAACAGCAACAGCAGGAGCAACAGCAGGAGCAACAGCAAACCCGGCTGCACCCGTAGTCCGCCGCGACACTCGATCACCCACTGCAGACCAAGCACTCATTCCCGCACATCGCGCTGCGCCCACAGGCGATACCAGCAAAATCCTAAGGCACAAAAAACCCGGCCGAAGCCGGGCTTTTCGTACGTGCGTCGCGCGCCGGACTAGCGACCGCCGCGCCACTCCGGCACCGGCATCGCGTCCACCGGCACCGTCGGATTGGTTTCTTCCTCGCGCAGATACGCCGGCAGATCGTCGTCCTGGCGCTTGTGCCCGCGCAGGTCGCTCTCGATCTGGTAGTTGCGGCGCTGCAGCCAGGCATCGCGGGTCAGCTGGTACTCGTCCGGCGCCTGGTCGCGCAGGCTGTCCAGCGACAGCAACTGCGCGCGCGTGTCGACCAACTGCAGGCCCTGCAGGCCGATGCGCACCCGGTCTTCCTCGATCTGCTGCAACGGCGACAGCGGCGCATCGCCGACCAGGCCGAACGTATCGCGCACCGTGCGCGGACCGAACAGCGGCAGTTCCAGGTAGCGCGAACGGCGCCAGCCCCATACGCCCAGGGTCTGTCCGAAATCCTCGCTGCGCCGCGGCAGGTTGGCATCGGTGGCCGGGTCAAAGATGCCGCCGATGCCCAGCGTGCTGTTGATCAGGAACCGGCTCAGGGTCTGTCCCGCCTGCAGCGGACGGCCCTGCAGCAACTGGTTGACCATGGTCAGCGGCGAACTGAGGTTGTCGAAGAAGTTGGTCACGCCCAGCCGCACCGGCCGCGGCACCACGTTGACGTAGGCGCGCGCCAGCGGCCGCGCCACGGCGCGGTCGACCACGTTGTTGAAGGCATGCACCTTGCGGTTGTACTTCTCCCACGGGTCGTAGCTCTGTGGCGCCTGCACGCCGGCCGGCAGGGTCGGATCGGCGACCGGGTTGTACGGGTCGCTGCCGTACAGCGCGGCGTAGTCGTCCTCGGCCGAGGTCGGCGCGCCGTTGGCGTCCGCCGTGCCCGTGGCGTTCGCCGGAGGCACGGGGGCAGTGGCGCTGGCCGGCGCCGGCGCGGCGCTGGCGTCCATGCCGGTCGCACCGTCGGCAGTCGCGGCCATGGCGTTCGCATCGGCGGTGGCGGCGCTGTCGCTGGCGGCCGGTGCGGTCTGTGCCACCGGCGGGGGCGGCGGCGGCGTGCGCTTGGGCGCGCCGGCGCAGGCGCCAAGCGCCGCGGCCAGGGTCAGGGAGGTGAGGATACGCAGCACGTTCATGTGTCAGCCCACCGCAGGGGGAGAGTGGAAGTCCAGGGTCGAGGCCAGCCGGTAGGCAGCGCTCAGGTCGGTCAGGCCGGCCGGGGCGCCATGGATGGCGACCTCGGCCTGGCCCTGGGCGCGCAGGCGCGCGGCGAGTTCGGCGAGCAGCGCCAGGCCGGCGCTGTCCACCCGCGATACCGCCTGCAGGTCCAGCGCGCGTGCGCCCGGCAGCGCGCGCAGCGCCGCCGGCCACAGCGCGGTGGCCGCGGCACGGTCGAGCACGCCGCTCAGCGCGAGCGTGTCGCCGTCGCGGCGCAATTGCGGCTCACTTGCCACTGTTGCCCGCCGGTGCCGCCTGCAGCGTGCCGTTGCGCAGCTCGGCCGCGACCTCGGCGATCGACTTGTTGCGCAGCGGGGTGTCGAACTGGTTGCGGAAGGTCTGCACGTAGGACACGCCCTCGACCATCACGTCGAAGATCTTCCAGCCCGCGCCGGTGTTGCGCAGCAGGTAGTCCACCGGCACCGGGTCGCCGCCGCTGCGCAGCAGCTCGGTGGACACCTTGACGCCGCGGCCGCCCGGCAGCGGGGTCTCGGACTTCACCCGCACCTGCGGCTTGCCTTCGAAGGTCAGCAGCGAGGTGCCGTAGCGCTGCATCAGGTTGTCGGCCATCGCGTCGCCGAACAGCTTGACGTCGGCATCGGCGGCGCCGCGGCCGTGCACGCCCAGCACCAGGCGGGCGGCGTAGTCGCGGTCGAAGGACTTGTTCATCTCGCTGTCGATGAACTGGCGCAGCGCGGCGGGGTTGCTCTTGAACTCGTTGCGGCGCTGTTCCAGCGTGGTCAGGATGCGCGTGCTGTTCTCGAGCACCACCTTGCTGGCCGAACCGGCCTGGGTGGCGGAGGCGGCCGGCGCGGCGGCCTGGGCCAGGGCGGCGGAAGGCGCGGCCACGGCCAGCGCGGCGGCGAGAGCGGCGGAGAGCAGTTTGATCGTCATGGCTTGGGTTCCGTTGCGGGCGTGGTGGGATCGGCAGAGGGTGCGGCAGCGGGTGTTGCGTTCTTGTCGCCGCTGGCGCTGCCGCCGCCGAACATGTACTTGCCGACCAGCTGGATCAGGTCCACCGCCGGCTGGGTGAAGGCGATCTCCTGGCCCGGCTTGAGCGTATCGGGGTCGCCGCCAGGCTGCAGGCCGACATAGCTCTCGCCCAGCAGGCCGCTGGTCAGGATCGCCGCCGAGGTGTCGGCCGGCAGGTCCTTGTACTTGTCGTCGATGGACAGGGTGACCACCGAATCGAACTTGGTCGGGTCCAGGTCGATCTTGGCGACCTGGCCGATGATGACGCCGCCGATCTTCACCGGCGCCTGCGCACGCAGCTGGCCGATCTGCGAGAAGCGCGCGATCAGGTCGTAGCGGTGGCCGCCGAAGCCCCACTGGCGGTTGGTGGAAGCCAGCGCCAGCACCAGCAGCGAGGCCAGGCCCAGCAGCAGGAAGGCGCCGACGGCGAACTCGAGACGGGGACCACGGAGAGCCATAACGTGTCTACCTTGTTGATTCAGCGTGGCCGCGGCGCCAGTGCCGCGACCGGGATGTTGCCGCGGAGCCTGCCGTCGCCGGCCGGTCCCGCGTTGGCGCCGCTCAGCGGAACAGCAGCGCCGACATGACGAAATTGAACATCAGCACCAGCAACGAGGCGTTGACCACGGCGCGGGTGGTGGCCACCGAGGTGCCCTCGATGGTCGGCTCGGCATGGAAGCCGACATAGGCCGCGACCAGCGCCGCGGTGCCGCCGAACACCGCCGACTTCAGCATCGCCACGCCGAAGTCGTCCCAGAAATCCACGCTGCTCGACAGCGCCGACCAGAACGTGCCGCGATCCAGGCCGAGTGCGCCCACCGCCTCGAAGTAGCTGGCGCTGATCGCCAGCGAGCAGAAGATGCCGGTCAGCAGCGGTACGGTCAGCACCGCCGCCCAGAAGCGCGGCGCCACCGCCTTGGCCACCGGGTCGATCGCCATCAGCTCCAGCGCCTTGATCTGGTCGGTGGCGCGCATCAGGCCCAGTTCCGCGGCGATGGAACTGCCGGCGCGGCCAATGAACAGCAGCGCGGTCAGCACCGGCGCCAGCTCGCGGTACAGCGACAGGCCGAGCAGGGTCGACAGCGCATCGGAGGCGCCGTAGGTCTGCAGCGTGCGGTAGCCCTGCAGGGTCAGCACCAGGCCGACGAAGGCGCCGCCCACCGCGATGATCGGCAGCGAGCGCGCGCCGACCTTGTAGATCTCGCGGATCAGCTCGGCCAGCAGGTCGCGGGTCGGCAGCGAGCCGCGCAGCACGGTCAGGAAGAACAGCCCGGCGCGGCCCAGGGAACGGATCGGGGCAACGATGGCCATCAGGCGGCGCTCCGCGCGCGCTGCGGCGCATCGAACGGGATCGGGCCGTCGGGGCGGCCGTGCAGGAACTGCTGCAGCAACGGATCGGTGCTGGCCTGCAGGTCCTGCGGGGTGCCGGCGAAGACCACGCCGCCGTTGGCGATGGCCACGGCCTGGTCGCAGATCGGCAGGGTCTCGTGGACGTGGTGGCTGACGATGATGCTGGTCAGGCCCAGGGTGTGGTTGAGGCGCTGGATCAGGCTCATGATCACGCCGGAGGCGATCGGGTCCAGCCCGGTCAGGGGTTCGTCGTAGATCATCAGCGGCGGGTCCAGGGCCAGCGCCCGGGCCAGCGCCACGCGCCGCGCCATGCCGCCGGACAGCTCGCGCGGCCACGCATCGGCGGCGGCCAGCAGGCCCACCGCGTGCAGCTTCAGCGCCACCAGCCGTTGCAGCACCGGTTCGGGCAGGCGGGTGTGGGCGCGCAGCGGCAGCGCCACGTTCTCGGCCACGCTCAGGTCGGTGAGCAGGCCATTGCCCTGCAGCAGCACGCCGATGCTCTTGCGGGTCTCGCGCAGCGCGCGGCTGCTGCGCGGCAACGGCTTGCCGAACACCTCGAGCGTGCCCGCCACCGGCACCAGCTCGCCGGTCAGCGCCGCCAGCAGCGTGGACTTGCCGCTGCCGGAAGGCCCGAGCACGGCGGTGATGCTGCCGCGCGGGACGCTCAGCGAGACGTCGCGCAGGATCGCGCGGCCGCCGCGGTCGATGCGCACGCCCGACAACTGCACCAGATTGGGTTCGGAAGACGCCATCACGACCTTTAACGAAAACACAACATAGGATCGATCCGTTCGGCTGAACTTAACCGAACTGGCCCGTGCAGTATTGTGGCACCGCTCACGCCCCTGTGCGCGCCTGGCGCATGCCCCCGTCTACGCAACAGCGTGTTCTTCCACGCCGCCGGGCGCGGGCGGCGCAGCGCCCGGGCCGGCGCGGCTGGGGCGCATCCGGCACAATGCCCGGCACATGCCTGCCCCGTCCGCGCCCGATTTCCGGCTGTATCCGTCCAACGCGCTGGATACCCTGGCCGCCCTGCTCGCCGAAGAACTGCGCCGGCCGCCGCCGGAGCAGCCCTTGCTGGCGCCGGAGGTGGTGCTGATCCCGCAGGTGGCGATGCGGCGCTGGCTGCAGTCGACCCTGGCCGCGGTGCACGGGGTGGCGGCGAATCTGGAATTCCTCACGCCCGGCGAGTTCGTCGCGCGCGCGCTGGAGCGCAATCTCGGCGCGACGGCCGACGACCTGGACATGGCGAGCATGCACTGGCGCCTGTACGCGGCGCTGCAGGGCGACCTGGGCCCCGATGCGGCGCTGGCGCCGTTGGCCGGCTATCTGGCCGACGGCGATGCGCTCAAGCCGTGGAGCCTGGCCGGCGAGCTGAGCAACGTGTTCGAGAAGTACCAGGCCTGGCGCCGCGACTGGCTGCTGCGCTGGGAAGGCGGTGCCGACCCGGACGATCCGCAGGCGCGGCTGTGGCGGCGCATCGCCAGCGGCCGCGCCTACCGCGCGCGGCGCATCGGCCAGTACCTGGACCGCTACGCGCGCCCGGACGGGCCGTTGCCGCAGGGCCTGCCGCCGCGCCTGTTCGCCTTCGCCGTGCTCAACATCTCTCCGGACGTGCTGCGCGTGCTGGCCACGCAGGCGCGGGCCGGCACGCTGCACTTCTACCTGCCGACGCCGGCGCAGGGCTATTGGGGCGATCTGCAGACCCTGTGGCAGCGCCGCCGCGAGGGCGGGGCGGTGGACCTGTTCGCCGAGCAGGTGCAGGAGAACCCGCTGCTGCAGGCCTGGGGCGCGGCCGGGCGCGACTTCATGGCGCTGATCGGCGACTACGAGGTGGTGCATCCGCTGGCCGAGATCGCGGTCTACGCCGATCCGCTGGAGTCGGGCCGGCGCGCCCTGGCCGACGGCGGTCTCGGCGACAGCCTGCTGCGGCGCATGCAGAGCGACCTGTTCCATCGCCGCGCGCCGGCCCGGCCGGCGCCGCTGGCCGCGGTGGATCTGCACGATCCCAGCCTGCAGGTGCACGCCTGCCACACCCGCCTGCGCGAGCTGCAGGTGCTGCACGATCAGTTGCGCGCGCTGCTGGACGATCCGCGCTTCGAACCGCCGCTGCAGCCGCGCGAGATCGCGGTGCTGTCGCCGGACATCGACCCGTACGTGCCGTACCTGGACGCGGTGTTCGGCGGCCACGCCGGCGACGACGCGCTGCCCTATGCGCTGGCCGACGCCAGCCCGCTGGCCAGCGAGCCGCTGGCCGAGGTGTTCCTGGCCTTGCTCGGCCTGCCGATCGCGCGCTTCGGCCTGCACGAGATCCTGGACCTGATCGCCAGTGCGCCGATCGCCGAGGCCGCCGGCCTGGACGAAGCCGGGCTGGAACGCCTGCGCGGCTGGCTGCACGCTGCCGGCGCGCGCTGGGGCCTGGACGCGGCGCACCGGCAGCGCCACCAGGCGCCGGCCGACGACGCCTACACCTGGCGCTTCGCCCTGGACCGGCTGCTGCTCGGCCACGCCAGCGGCGCCGAGGACGACATCGACGGCGTCGCACCGTGGCCGCAGCTGGAAGGCAGCGCCCTGGCCGCGCTGGACACGCTGCTGCGCCTGCTGCGCGTGCTCGACCGCCACCAGGCCGCGCTGGCCGAGCCGATGCCGCCGGCGCAGTGGCGCGACGTGCTGCTGGGCCTGCTCGAGGCGCTGCTGCCGCAGAGTCCGTCGGCGCCGCGCCAGCAGCGCGCACTGGAGCGGCTGCGCGCGCTGATCGACCAGTTCGCGCGCGATGCCGCCCGCGCCGACTATGCCGAGGCGGTGCCGGCCGAGGTGGTGCGCGCGCACTTCGCCGCGGTGCTGGGCGAGTCGGACACGCGCGCGCCGCTGCTCACCGGCGGCATCAGCTTCGGCCACATGGTGCCGATGCGGCTGCTGCCGTTCCGGGTCATCTGCCTGCTCGGGATGAACGACGGCGATTTCCCGCGCCGCGATCCGGCCGCCGGGCTCAACCGCCTCACCGCCGAACTGGGTACCACGCGCCGCCGCCACGGCGACCGTTCCACCCGCGAGGACGATCGCTTCCTGTT
>JBEVKG010000360.1:0-12108 GCA_040509765.1 Xanthomonas sp. | reverse complement strand
GCCGCCGGCGGTGTGTGTGCTGGCGCCGTGAATCTGCGGTGCGCGCTGCGCGGTCGGGATGGCGGCGCCACGGCGTGCGGCGATCGCAGGTCCTGCTCGGCGCGCCTCGGCGCCGACGGCGTCCCGCACGACGACGGGCCGACCGCGCTAGAGCAGGACCAGCGTGGCCAGGCCGAGGAAGCTGAGGAAGCCCATCACGTCGGTCAGCGTGGTCAGGATCACCCCGCCGGCCAGCGCCGGATCGAAGCCCAGGCGCTTGAGCGTCAGCGGCACCAGCACGCCGCCCAGCGCGGCGGTGAGCAGGTTGATGGTCAGCGCCGAGCCGATCACCAGCGACAGCAGCGGCTGCTTGAACCACAGCAGCACGATCAGGCCCAGGCCGATACCCAGCGACAGGCCGTTGATCAGCGCCACCGCCAGTTCCTTGCGCAGCAGCACGACCACGTTGGAGGCGCCGATCTGGCCCAGCGCCAGGCCGCGCACCATCAGCGCCAGCACCTGGGTGCCGGCGTTGCCGCCCATGCCGGCCACGATCGGCATCAGCGCGGCCAATGCCACCAGCTTGGAGATGGTGCCTTCGAACTGGCCGACCACGCTGGAGGCGATGAAGGCGGTGCCGAGATTGATCGTCAGCCAGATCAGGCGGCGCCGGAACGCACGCCGCACCGGACTGAACAGGTCCTCGTCCTCGTCCAGGCCGGCCGCGCTCATCGCCTGGTGCTCGGCCTGGTCGCGGATGATGTCGACCACGTCGTCGATGGTGATGCGGCCGAGCAGGATGTTGTTGTCGTCCACCACCGGCGCGGAGATCCAGTCGTGGTCGGAGAACTGCCGCGCGACCTCGTCGGCGCCTTCGCCGACATCGATGGCCGGCTGCTCGTCGTCGATCAGCCGGTTGACCGGAGTGGAGTCCTCGTGGGTGACCAGCGCCGCCAGCGACACCCGCCCCAGGTACTGGTGGCGGCGGCTGACCACGAACAGGTGGTCGGTGTGGTCCGGCAGTTCGCCGCGCAGGCGCAGGTAGCGCAGCACCACGTCGACGTTGACGTCGGCGCGCACGGTGACCACGTCCGGGTTCATCAGGCGGCCGGCGCTGTCCTCGGGATACGACAGCACCTGCTCGAGCCGCTCGCGGTTCTCGCGGTCCATCGACTTGAGCACTTCGTCGATGACCGTGTCCGGCAGGTCCTCGACCAGGTTGGCGAGGTCGTCGATGTCCAGGTCTTCGACCGCGGCGACGATTTCGTCCGGGTCCATGTCCGCGAGCAGGCTCTCGCGCACTTCCTCGCCGACGTGGACCAGCACCTCGCCGTCGTCCTCCGGATCGACCAGCCCCCACACCACCTCGCGCTTGCCCGGCGGCAGCGACTCCAGCAGGTTGCCGATCTCGGCCGGCGCCAGCGTATTGACCAGCCGCCGCACCGGGCCCAGGCGCCCGCTGTCCAGCGCATCGGACAGCATGCGTAGCTGCCGCGCGGTCTTGTCGTGGCGGACGGCGTCGGCCATGCGCTGCTCCCTTGGGGTGAGGCCGCGCTCCGGAGAAACGCGGTCGGTCAGATGTTCATCCCAACATTATCGCCTGCATGTTGCGGGAAGCACAGTGTTGATGGGGCCGGGATTGGGGAATCGGGAATCGGGAATCGCAAGTGCAGAGCGAAGCAGGGTCGGTGCGCTCGGAGAAAAGCGAGGGAGTAGCAAGCGAGCAGCTTGCTTTTGGGGAGGTGGGTGAGAGGCAAAGGGTAGGTGGAGCAGGGGAGCAGGGAGCACTGAGGAGGAAGTAGAGAGCAGGGCAGAAAGCGGGAACAGAAGGCAGGAAACAGAAGTCAGAAAGTTGGGGAGAGGGATGCTGACGGGAGATGGCGCATCTACGCAGACACGCGGGCGGCGGCTTTTGGTGGGAAGTCCCTCCCACAAGGATGCGACGCAGGCTGAAGGAGTCGGAGGCGGAGATCGCGATGCGTGCCTGCGCGTGCGGCGGCCCGGTCTTCTGTAGGAGCGGCTTCAGCCGCGACAGTGGTGCCGACCAGGTTTGTCGCGGCTGAAGCTGTCGCGGCTGAAGCCGCTCCTACGAAATGCAACGCAGCACACGCACGAGAACTACCCGTTCGCGCAGCCCAGCCAACGCTCGATGCCCTTGCGGTCGCGGGCCTGCAGCAGTTTGGCGCCGCGCTGGCGCAGCGCCTGCAGGTCGGTGTCGCGGATCACCTGGCGCACTTCCAGCATCGTCGCCGGGTGCAGGCTGAACTCGCGCAGCCCCAGCGCCAGCAGCATCGGCGTCAGCGCCGGGTCGCCGGCGATCTCGCCGCACACCGCCACCTGCTTGCCATGGGCCTGGCCGGTGGCGATCACCTGCGCGATCAGCCGCAGCACCGCCGGATGCAGCGGCGAATACAGTTCGGCCAACGCTTCGTTGTTGCGGTCGGCGGCGAGCAGGTACTGCACGAGGTCGTTGGTGCCGATCGACAGGAAGTCGATGGTGTCGATGAAGGTGTCCAGGGCGAGCGCCGCCGCCGGCACCTCGATCATCGCGCCGAGCTGCACTTGCTCGGCGATGGCATGGCCATCGCGGCGCAACTGCGCGGCGATGCGCTTGAGGTGGCGGCGCATCGCCATCAGCTCCTCGCGCGCGCTGACCATCGGCACCAGCACCCGCACCGGCCCGTAGGCCGAGGCGCGCAGCAGCGCGCGCAGCTGGGTGTCGGAGACCTTGGGCCGGGCCAGCGACAGGCGCACGCCGCGCAGCCCCAGCGCCGGGTTTTCTTCGTTGCTCATGGTCAGGCCGGTGCGATCGGCCTTGTCTGCGCCCAGGTCCAGGGTGCGGATGGTCACCGGCCGGCCGCTCATGCCCAGCACCGCGTCGCGGTAGGTGTGGAACTGTTCTTCCTCGTCGGGCAGCGCGTCGCGCTGCAGGAACAGGAATTCGGTGCGGTACAGGCCCAGGCCGTCGGCGCCGAGCGCGTGCGCGCGGGCCACGTCCTCGCGCGATTCGGCATTGGCCAGCAAGGTGATGTCCACGCCGTCGCGGGTGCGGCTGGGCTTGGAGCGCAGCTTGCTCAGCCCACGCTGCAGCCTGGCCTGTTCGCGCACGCGGCTGCGGTAGTCGCGCAGGTCGTCCGGGGTCGGGTCGACCAGCACGGCGCCCTGGCTGCCGTCGACGATCAGCACGTCGCCGTCGTTGATCTTCTGCAGCGCGTCGGCGACCCCGACCACCAGCGGCAAGTGCAGGCTGCGCGCCAGGATCGCGCTGTGCGACAGGGTGCTGCCGGCGCTGGTGACGATGCCGACCACGCCCTGCGCCTGCAGTTGCGCCAGTTCCGACGGCGCCACGTTCTCGCACACCAGGATCTCGCCGGCCAGGCCTTCGCTGTCCGGCTGGCGCTTCTGCAGGAAGGCATGGATCCGCCCGATCACATGGTCCAGATCGTCCATGCGGCTCTTGAGGTAGGCGTCCTCCATGTCGTCGAACACGGTCGCCAGGCGGTCGCGCTGCAGGCGCAGCGCGTAGTCGGCGCTGTAGCGGCCGGTGCGGATCAGTTCGTCCAGGCCGTGCAGCAGTTCCGGGTCGTCGAGCAGCAGCGCGTGCAGGTCGAGGAATTCGCCGACCTCCTTGGCCAGGGCGCCGTGCAGGCGCTGGCGCAGGCCGTGCATCTCCTCGCGCGCGGCGTCCACCGCGCGGTGCAGGCGATCCAGTTCCTCGGGGATCTGCGCGGCGGCGATGCGTTGCTCGGCCACCTCCAGCGCATGCGGCAGACGCACCCGCGCGCGGCCCAGGGCGTTGCCGCGCGAGGCGCCATGCCCGGCGATGCGCACGCTCACCGTACGTGCCCCGTGCAGCGGCACCGCGTCCCTGCCTGCGGCCGCCGGCGGCGCATGCTCAGCTGTCCTCGTCGAAGCGCCGTTCGAACAGGTCGACCACGGCCTTGAGCGCCTCGGCTTCGTCGGCGCCGTCCACCCGCACCGTCACCGGCGTGCCCTGCGCGGCGGCCAGCAGCATCACGCCCATGATGCTCTTGGCGTTGACCTCGCGGCCCTTGGCCGCCAGCGTGGCGTTGCAGCGGAACGAGGACAGCGTCTGCACCAGCTTGGCGGTGGCGCGGGCGTGCAGGCCGAGGCGGTTGGAGACCAGCAGTTCGCGTTCAAGCATCGTCGATCACCACGCCGTTGCGCGAGCCGGCGGCGGCGGTCGCGGGCAACTGCTCCAGTCCTTGTTCGGGATAATTCATGATCCGCAGCAGCATCGGCAGGCTCAGCGCCGAGACGCGCCGCACCGGCGTGCCCAGGCGCGCCAGCCGCACGGCGAGGTTGCTCGGGCTGGCCCCGTACAGATCCGTCAGCACCAGCACGCCACCGCCATCGTCCACCCGCCGCAGCGCCGCCGACGCCTGCGGCAGCAGCCCATCGAGGTCCGCGTCGAACGGCACCTCGAAGGCTTCGGTCTTCAGCGGCAACTGCCGCAATAGCCGGGTCGCCACGCTCAGCAGCGCGGTGCCGATCCCGGGGTGGGTGATGAGGAGAATGCCACAGGCCATGGGAGAACGTTAACAGGTCAGGCACGGCGCAGGGAATGGCCGGGGGCCGTGATTGGGGATTGGAGAGTGGGATGCGTGGTCGGCGCGCGCTGCGGCGTATGGCCTGCAGGAGTGGCCTCAGCCGCGACGCGATGGGGGTTGGTCGCGGCGGAAGCCGCTCTTACGAAAATGCGGGTAGTGCGATTCGTCTACAGATTCGCGCACCGTCCCTGCGAATCCCGAATCCACGCCGTCGATCAATCCTGCTCGCGATGGAAGGTCGCCACTTCCGGCCAGCCCTGTTCGCGGGCGTGGCGGGCCAGGCGTTCGGCCAGGTACACCGAGCGGTGCTTGCCGCCGGTGCAGCCGAAGGCGATGGTGACGTAGCTGCGGGTGTCGTTGCGCAGCCGCGGCAGCCAGGTGTCGAGGAAGTCGATCAGCTGCGCGGTGTAGCGCTGCACGTCCGGTTGCGCGTCCAGGTAGTCGCGCACGCCGCTGTCGCGGCCGGTCATCGGGCGCAGTTCCGGGTCCCAGTGCGGATTCGGCAGCACCCGCGCGTCGAACACGAAATCCGCCTCGGCCGGCACGCCGCGTCGGTAAGCGAAGGATTCGAACAGCAGAGACAGGGTGTTCTCGGCGGACAGCGCGAACTCGGTGGTGACCCGCCGGCGCAACTGGTGCAAGTTGAGCGCGCTGGTGTCGATCACCGCGTCGGCCGCCGCGCGCAGCGGCTCGGTCAGGGCGCGCTCGCGCTCGATCGCCTCCGGCAGCGACAGGCCCTGCCGCGACAGCGGATGGCGCCGGCGGGTATCGGCGTAGCGCTTGATCAGCGCCTCGTCGTTGGCGTCGAAGAACAGCAGCCGCGCATCCAGGCCGAACTGCGCCACCGCCTCGCGCCAGCGCGAGAGCTGGGTCAGGTCGCTGTGCCGACTGCGCACGTCGATGCCCACCGCCAGCTTGCTGGGGCCGGCATCCTCGCGCACCAGGCTCTTGACGAAGGCCGGCAGCAGTTCCACCGGCAGGTTGTCGACGCAGTAGTAGTCCAGGTCCTCGAAGGTCTTCAGCGCCACCGACTTGCCGGAGCCGGACAGGCCGCTGACGATGACCAGCGTGGAGGTGTGGGCGCCGGCGCTCATGGGCTGCGCCGCTCCAGCAGGTTGCTGTGGCGGGCGATGAACATCGCTGCCGGGTCGATGCCCTTGGTGCGCAGGATGTGCAGGCGCGTGGCCGCCTCGGTCAGCACCGCCAGGTTGCGGCCGGGCATCACCGGCAGGGTGATCAGCGGCACGTCCAGGTCCAGCACGTGGCGGGTGCCGGAATCGCCGGTGAGGCGTTCGTAGCCGTGGGGCGTGGGCTCGGTCATGGGCCGGGTCAGGTGCACGATGAGCCGAAGGTACTTGTTCTTCTTTACAGCCGTGTCGCCGAACATCTCGCGCACGTTGAGCACGCCCAGCCCGCGCACTTCCAGCAGGTCCTGCAGCAGTTCCGGGCAGGTGCCGTCGAGCACGTCCGGGGCGATCTGGGTGAACTCGGGGGCGTCGTCGGCGACCAGGCGGTGACCGCGGCTGAGCAGTTCCAGCGCCAGCTCGCTCTTGCCTGAGCCGGCTTCGCCGGTGATCAGCACGCCGATCGAGTAGATCTCCATGAACACGCCATGCAGGATCACCCGCGGCGCCAGCGTGCGTGCCAGGTGGTAGGACAGGTGATTGAGCAGTTCGTGGCCGCGCTTGGGCGACACCCACAGCGGCGTGTCGGATTCGTCGGCGGCCGCGCGCAGGTCTTCCGGGCACGACTGGTTCTTGGTGACCACCAGCGCCAGCGGCCGCACCTGCACGATCTTCTCGATGGTCTCCCAGCGCTGGCGCGCGTCCAGCGAGTCCAGCCAGGCCAGTTCCTCGGTACCGAGGATCTGCACCTTGTTGGGGTAGATGGTGTTGAGATAGCCGGCCAGCGACGGGCGCCGCGAGACCGCATTGCCGGCCTCCAGCACCCGGTGTTCGCCCTTGTGCCCGGCCAGCCAGCGCAGGCCGAGGCGGTCGCGCTGCTGGTCGAACAGTTCGCGTGCGTCGATGCTGGTGTTCATGCGGCGGCCCGTGGCGCGCCGCCGAGCAGCGCATACAGTGCGGCGGCGTCCGGCGCGTTGCGCAGGGCGTCGCGGAATTCCTCGATGGAGAACTGCTCGGCCAGTTCGGACAGCAGCATCAGGTGTTGGTGGGTGTAATGCGCCGGCACGGCCATGGCGAAGATCAGGTCGACCTGGGTGCCCTGGCCGTCGAAATCGATCGGCTGCTGCAGGCGCAGCAGCGCGCCGCGTGGGGCGTCCAGGTCCGGCGCGCGGCCGTGCGGGATGGCGATGCCGTGGCCGATGGCGGTGCTGCCGAGCCGTTCGCGCTCGCGCAGGCTGGCGAAGAGTTCATCGGCGCCGGCCTGCTGGCAGGCCAGCAGGCCGGCAGCGGTGTGCAGCAGGGTGTCGCGATCGGCGGCCGGAAGCACCTGGGTGCTGACGGCCGCCATCAGATCGGTCAAGGGCATGGCGGCGCAACGTGGGGAGGATCACGCGAGATTGTCGCGCACCTCGGCCGCATGGTGGTCGTGCTTCTTTTCCTTGTGCTTGATGATCAGCCGGTCCAGCTTGTCGGCAAGCAGGTCGATCGCCGCGTACATGGTCTGTGCGCTGGCGTCGGCATGCAGGGTGCGGCCGGGAACGTTGACCGTGGCCTCGACGTGATGGTCGGGCTTGCGCAGCGCCAGCTGGGCGCGGACCTCGATGGTTTCCTCGTAGTGTCGCTTCAGCCGTTGCAGCTTGGTCTCCACATACTCGCGCAGGGCGGGGGTGACTTCGATCTGCTGGCCGTAGGTCTCGATACGCATCGGATACTCCTTGGTTCGGGGTTCACCTATGAACCATTGCCGCCGCCGCTAGCCGATCCGCACGCGTTCGTGGGAGGCGGAAATGTTCATGGCCTCACGATACTTCGCCACGGTGCGGCGCGCTACAGGCACGCCCGCACTTTTCAGCAGGTCGGCCAGCTTGGCGTCAGAAAGCGGCTTGCGCGGATTCTCCGCATCGATCAGCCGGCGGATCATCGCCTGGATCGCGGTGCTGGAGGCTTCGCCGCCGCTGTCGGTGTCGATGCCCGAGGCGAAGAAGGCGCGCAGCGGGATGGTGCCGCGCGGGGTGCGCACGTATTTGCGGGCGATGGCGCGCGAGATGGTGCTTTCGTGCAGGCCCAGTTCGCCGGCGATCTCGCGCAGGGTCAGCGGCCGCAGCGCCTGTTCGCCGAACTCCAGGAAGCCGGCCTGCTGCTTCAGCAGGCAGCGGGTCACCTTGAGCAGGGTCTCGCCGCGCGCCTCCAGGCTCTTCAGCAGCCAGCGCGCTTCCTGCAGTTGCCCGCGCAGGTAGCCGGCATCGCTCTCGCCGCATTGGCGGATCAGCCGCTCGTAGCCGCGGTGGATGGTGACCTTGGGTTGCGCGTGCGCCGACAGCGCTGCATGCCAGACCCCGCGCTGACGCCAGACCACGCAGTCCGGCACCACGTAGGTGTCGCCGCCCAACTCGCCGATCTGCTTGCCCGGGCGCGGGTCCAGCGAGCGCAGCAGCGTGACCGCGATGTCGACCTCCGCTGTCGGACGCTTGAGTTCGTGGGCCAGCCCGGCCACGCCGCTGCGCGGCAGGCGCTCCAGCGGGCCATGGGCGATGGTGCGTGCCAGGGCCAGCCCCGGCGTGTCCTCGGGCAGGGTGTCCAGTTGCAGGGTCAGGCATTCGCCCAGGCTGCGCGCGGCGATGCCGGCCGGATCGAAGCGCTGGATCTGGTGCAGCACGGTGAGGATCTCGTCCTCCGCGGCGGCGATGTCCGGGCGCAACGTCTCGGCGATCGCCGCCAGCGGCTCGCGCAGGTAACCGTCGTCGTCGAGCGCGTCGATCAGCGCCGCGCCGATGCTGCGGTCGCGCGCGGACAGGTGCGACAGATGTAGCTGCCACAGCAGGTGATCGATCAGGGTGTCCGGCTCGGCCACGCGCTCGGCGGCGCTGCCCAGATCGTCGTCGTCGAACGAGCCGCCGCCGCCGCCGCCCCAGGCCGGTTCGGCCTCCGCCCAGTCGGCGCCGTCGCTGGCCGGCGCGGCCTCGCCGCGGTCGCCATCGTCGTCGCTGCGCGTCTCGCCTGCCGCTTGGGCATGGTCGGCAGCATCGCCGCGCTCGAATGCCGGCGCGGCGTCCTCGGACCATTCCAGCAGGGGATTGCTCTCCACCGCCTCGGCGATCTCCACCTCCAGCTCGGCGCTGGACATCTGCAACAGCTTGATCGCCTGCCGCAACTGCGGCGTCATGACCAGGTGCTGTCCGAGCGATGTCTGCAGCCGTGCTTTCATGCTTGTACCGAGCGCGGAAGGAGCGTAGCCGGCGCGTGCGCGGTCAGAGCCTGAAGGTTTCCCCGAGGTAGACGCGGCGCACGTCGCTGTTGGCCAGCAGCGCTTCCGGCGCCCCCTGCGCCAACACGCTGCCCTCGTTGAGGATATACGCCCGGTCGCAGATTCCCAAGGTTTCGCGCACGTTGTGGTCGGTGATCAACACACCGATGCCGCGCTGCTTGAGGTGGGTGACGATGCGCTGGATTTCGCCGACCGAGATCGGGTCGACGCCGGCGAAGGGCTCGTCGAGCAGCATCAGCCGCGGCTTGGCCGCCAGTGCGCGCGCGATCTCGCAGCGGCGGCGCTCGCCGCCGGAGAGGCTGGCGCCGAGCTGGTCGGCGACGTGGCTGATCTGCAGTTCGTCCAGCAGCGCCGCCAGTTCGCGTTCCTGCCCGGCTTCGTCCAGGTCATCACGCAATTCCAGCACCAGGCGAATGTTGTCGGCGACGCTGAGCTTGCGGAACACCGACGGCTCCTGCGGCAGGTAGCCGACGCCGAGCTTGGCGCGCTTGTACATCGGCAGTGCGGTGATGTCGTTGCCGTCGAGCACGATGCGCCCGGCATCGGCGTCGACCAGGCCGACGATCATGTAGAAGCAGGTGGTCTTGCCGGCGCCGTTGGGGCCGAGCAGGCCGACCACTTCGCCGGCCTCCAGGGTCAGCGCAAAGTCACGCACCACTTCGCGCTGCTTGTAGCGCTTGCGCAGGCCTTCGGCGAGCAGCATCACTTGCCTCCTTGCTTGGCCGGCTTGGCAGGCGCCGCGGCCGGCTTGGCGGCGGGCTTGGCGCCGTTGGCAGGCGTGGCGGCCGGAGCAGCACCTGCGTTCTTCGGCTGGATCACCGTGTGCACGCGCGTGCCGTCGCCGCCGCCCTGCATGTCGCCGGTCTTGGTGTTGTAGACCATGCGCTGGCCAGCGTTGGTGCCCTTGGGCGAGGTCATGCGGTAGTTGCCGGTGAGGATCACCGTGTCGGTGGGCACCTTGTAGTCGATGTTGTCGGCGACCGCGTCCATCGGCGAGCCGTCGTCCAGTTCCTGCTTCAGGGTGGCCTGCTTGCCGGTCAGGACGACACGGTCGATGTCGCCGTTCTTGCGGAACAGATCGGCGGTGTCGGCATGGATCTCCAGCGTGCCCTGGATGATGACGACATTGCCCAGGAAGCGGACCTTGCCGTCGTCGGCCATCATGTTGCCGTCCTGCGCGTCGGACTTGATGTCCATCGGCTGGTTGCGGTCGGTCGACTTGGCCAGCGCCAGGGTCGGCAGCAGCAGGGCGAGCAGGGCGAGCTTAGCGGGCAGCGTTCGGTTCATAACGGGTCTTGACCTGTGAAAGGAGCTTGTACTGCCGGGACTTCAAGTCGACCTGGAAGCCGACGCCGGTCTGCATCATACCGGGCCGGGTCATGGTGACCGGGTCGGCGGTGCGCGCGCTGTTGGTCTGCGGGAAGACGTCCAGGCTCTGGGTCCGGAAGGTGGTGGGCGGGATGCTGGGCACCTTGGGGCTGTCGCCGGCGACGTCCTCGCGCAGGCGCAGTTCGTTGCCGTCGGCGCTGACCCAGCCGGTCTTGCTGCGCATTTCCCAGTGCTGGCCGTTGGCGTCGGGCAGCAGGAACAGCGGGGTCACGATCGACATGGTCTGGTCGGCGCGGCTGCGTTCCATCTGCGGCGCGCGCAGGGTCATCGCTTCCTTGCCCTGCTTGTCCAGGCTGACGATCTCGAAGTCGCGGGCGATGTAGTCCACGCTGGCTTCGTCGGAGGGGTTGCGGGTGGGCTTGCTGCGCTGGTTCCAGGCCGACCAGCCGCTGATCAGGGCGCCGACCAGCAGCAGGCCGCCGAGGGCGGTACGCCAGTTCATGCGCCATGCTCCTGCAGCAGTGCCGGGACGTGGCCCTGTGCGGCCAGCAGCACGTCGCACAGTTCGCGCGCCGCGCCTTCGCCGCCCCGGGCGCGGGTGGTCCAGTGCACGTGTTCGGCGGTCCAGGGGTGGGCGTTGGCCGGGGCCACCGCCAGGCCGACCACGCGCAGCGGCGCCAGGTCGGGCAGGTCGTCGCCCATGAAGCAGACCTGCTCCAGGCCGATGCCGCGCTCGTCGCACAGCGCCTGCACCCCGGCGCGCTTGTCCTTGACCCCGATCTGCACCAGCAGGCCCAGCTCCTGGCCGCGCTTCTCCGCCGCCAGGCTGGGCCGCGCGGTGATCAGCGCCACGTCGATACCGTGCCGGCGCAGCTGCACCAGGCCCTGGCCGTCGAGCACGTTGAAGGCCTTGCTCTCGTTGCCGTCGCGGTCGTAGTACAGGCGGCCGTCGGTCAGCGTGCCGTCCACGTCGAAGCACGCCAGGCGGATCCGGGCGGCGCGGTCGATCAGGTCGGCGGGGAGGTCGGCCAGCGGGGAATAGGGCATGTTCGGGATATCGGGGCGGGGAGGCCGGCTTTCCAGCGGCCAGGGCCAGCGGCGTGGGGACGCCGGCGGGCAGTGAACGGGTTCAGCCTGTTAAACCACTCTGGCGCGCAACAGGTCGTGAATGTTGAGCGCGCCGACCGCGCGGCCGGCCGCGTCGACCACGATCAGGCCGTTGATCTGGTGGGTCTCCATCAGCCGCGCGGCCTCGGCGGCGAGCTGGTCGGCGCCGATGGTCCGCGGCTGCCGGGTCATCACCTCGGCGATGCGGGTCTGGCGCACGTCCAGCGCGCTGTCCAGGGCGCGGCGCAGGTCGCCGTCGGTGAACAGCCCGAGCAGGCGATCGTCGGCGTCCACCACCGCGGTCATGCCCAGGCGCTTGCGGCTCATCTCCACCAGCGCCTCGCTGAGGCTGGCGTCCTCGCGCACCTTGGGCAGTTCGTCGCCGTGGTGCATGACGTCGGTGATGTGCAGCAGCAGGCGGCGGCCGAGGCTGCCGGCCGGGTGCGAGCGGGCGAAGTCGTCGGCGGTGAAGCCGCGCGCGTCCAGCAGCGCCACCGCCAGCGCATCGCCCAGCGCCAGCGAGGCGGTGGTGCTGGAGGTCGGCGCCAGGTCCAGCGGGCAGGCCTCGGTCGGCACGCTCACGTCCAGGTGCAGGTCGGCCTCGCGCGCCAGCGTGGACTGCGCGCGCCCGGTCATCGCGATCACCGCGTTGCCCTGGCGCTTGAGCACCGGCAGCAGCATCAGGATCTCGTCGGACTCGCCGGAGTAGGACAGCGCCAGCACCACGTCGGCG
>JBEVKG010000359.1:0-17669 GCA_040509765.1 Xanthomonas sp. | reverse complement strand
CCGCGGGCAGCTGCTGCTGCAGTTGTAGGCCATGATCGTGCGCCAGCTGTTGCCATAGCGATAGCCGTGGCCGTAGGCATACGGCGAGGTGCTGGAGTCGGTGGCCACGTCGTGGCGCGCGCTCTGCAGGTGGCCGATCTCGTGGGCGAAGCTGTAGTAGCCGGTGGCGCAGTCCCAGTACACCGCCGCGAACGCGGTGGCGGCGGTGGAGCCGATGCCCGAGGCCAGGCCGCAGTAGGCGGCGTTGTCGATGATCAGCACGCCGACGTCGGCCGCGGTGCTGTTGCGCGAGGTATGGATGCTGTCCATGTAGCCGTCGCTGGTGCCGCGGAAGCGGGTCAGGTCGGTGTTGAAGTCGCCGGACTCGGTGTAGTTGGTGGTCTCGTAGCCGGCCAGCTGCATGGTGATGCCGACGTTGCTGTTGGTGTAGCCCTGGTTGGATTCGGCCACCGCCAGTTGCACCAGCGACTGCATGTTGCCGCCGTAGCTGGTCACCGCCTTGTTGGTCGCCACCACCAGCACGCGGATGGTCGCGGGCGAGCCGGACGAGGCGCCGGCGGCGGTCATGCGCTCGTCGATCACCGATTGCGGCATCTGCACCGTCGGCAGCAGCGCGTAGTCGGCCGGGTGCTCGGCCGGCATGCGCCGTTCGTCGACTTCCACCAGCACATGGCCGCCACCGGCGATCGGGCGCAGGTGGAACAGCGTGCCGTTGCTGCGGATGCTGCCGGTGATGGTGTCGCCGCTGCGCACCAGGATCGCCGAGTTCAGCGGATCCAGGCCGGAGGGCGCACGGGTCCGGGCCACCGCGGCATTGCCGAGATTGCCGTACCAGATGCTGTTGCCGCCTTCCAACTGCTCGGTCTTCAACTGCGTGGCGGTGACGCGCTTGCCCAGCAGGTCCAGTTCCAGCTGGGCCTGCCCGGCGGTCACGGCGGCGGCATCCACGCCGACCCGCTGCACCGCGCCGGTGGCGGGATTGGCCAGCAGGCGGCTCAGCGCCGGCTCGCCGGCGATGGACTTGGACACGTACTGGCTGCTCTGGAACAGGGGCTTTCCGGCCGCGGAAGCGGAACCGGCGACACACAGGGCAAGCATCGCGGTCAGGCTGCAGATCGACTTCATGTCGGACTCCTGGGTGGTGAGTAGGGACGAACGTCGCCCCGCGCGCGGCCGGAAACGGGGGAGGCCGCGCAGGGGAGTTCGATTAGCCGCTCAGCCGCCGTTCAGCGCAAGCAACAAATGCAGGCAGGGCGTCAGTCGGAGATGGGCATCACGAAAACCTGCGCAGCGGCGTCGGAATGCCCGCACGCAGGCGCGTCGTCGCAGCACACGCAACGCCCTGTCGGCGCCGCCGCCTCAGCCGGCCTGCTGCTGCAGGGCCAGCAGTTCGTCCTCGTCGAACCCGGCCAGCAGGCGCGCCTGCAGGTTGAACGGGCCGTGCAGGTAGCCGCCGGCGTATTCGCGCAGCAGGGCGGCAAAACGGGCGCGCGGCTCGATCCCGGCCTGTGCGCAGTACCAGCGGTACCAGCGCGAGCCGGCGGCCACGTGCGCCACTTCCTCGCGCAGGATGATCTCCAGGATGTCGGCGGTGGCGTCGTCGCCGAGCGCGCGCAGCTTGGCGATCATGCCCGGGGTGACGTCCAGGCCGCGCGCTTCCAGCACCCGCGGCACCAGCGCCATCCGCGCCAGGCCGTCGTGGGCGGTCTTCTCGCACATCTCCCACAGGCCGTTGTGCGCGGCGAAATCGCCGTAGGCGTGGCCCAGCGCGCGCAGACGGTCGCGCAGCAGCACGAAATGGCGCGACTCGTCGTCCGCCACCGCCACCCAGTCGGCGTAGAACGCCGGCGGCAGGCCGCGGAAGCGGTAGACCGCGTCCCAGGCCAGGTCAATGGCGTTGAGTTCGATGTGGGCGATGGCGTGGAGGAAGGCGGCGCGGCCTTCGGCACTGCCGAGGCCGCGCCGCGGCAGCTCGCGCGGATGCACCAGCAGCGGCCGCGGCGGCCGCCCCGGCATGCGGATCGGCTCGGGCGCCGGCGCCACGGCCGGCATCGCCAGGTCGCCGTTGCGCCAGGCCGCGGCATGGCGCTGGGTCAGCGCCACCTTCTCGTCGGGGTCGGCCGCGTCCAGGCAGGCACGCGCGGCCTGGTACAGGTCGCCGTTCACGGCGCCGCCGCCGGATGCAGGGCCGCCTGGCGCCGTTGCAGCCAGGCGCGCTCGGCCTGCTCGCAGCGGTTGCCGGAGACCTTGGCCACGCAGTCCACGCGATGCGCGCAGGCCAGGGCGAAGGCGCTGCGGCGGTCGGCCGCCGCCGGTTCGGGGATGTTGGCCAGCGGCGCGCGCGACGGCCAGCCGGC
Source organism: Xanthomonas sp. (assembly GCA_040509765.1). Taxonomy (GTDB): domain Bacteria; phylum Pseudomonadota; class Gammaproteobacteria; order Xanthomonadales; family Xanthomonadaceae; genus Xanthomonas_A. Next base: position 15,312 of record JBEVKG010000359.1, on the reverse strand, counting down.
GTCGACCCCGATGCCGGCGGCGAGCAGGCGCGACGCGCCGTCGCGGCAATCGACCGCATAGCCCCACTGCGGGGCGTCGGCGCGCACCTCGTCGGAAGATCGTTGCGCGCGCAGGCGCAGGAGCAACAGGTCCTCGCCGATGCGGTGCGCTCCCACGATCGCCAGCGGCGCGCGGTAGCCTGGCTGCAGGACGGCCAGTTGGTCCGGGTCCATGTACAGCTGCAGCCTGGTCAGCTGCGCGACCGGCACGCTGCCGTCGCGCAGGCGCGGATCGTCCAGCGCATGCACCGGCCGCGTGGCGTCGTCGCCGGCGCAGCCGCCGCACAGCGCGGCCAGGCCCGCCAGCACGCGCAAGCGCCGCGCGCGGGCACGGCCGCCACGGGACTCAGGCACGGCGCTTGCGCTTGGCCTCGTCCGAGCGCAGCTGCATGATCCGCTCGAAATAGCCGGGTTCGATGCCGGTGGTGTACTGGCCGTTGAAGCACGAGGAATCGAACGCCTTCAGTTCCGGGTTGCCTTCGCGCACCGCGGTCTCCAGGTCTTCCAGATCCTGGTAGATCAGCCAGTCGCAGCCGAGGAATTCCTGGATCTCCTGCTCGCTGCGGCCGTGCGCGACCAGTTCGTCGGCGGCCGGCATGTCGATGCCGTAGATGTTGGGATAGCGCACCGGCGGCGCAGCGCTGGCCAGGTACACCTTGCGCGCGCCGGCGTCGCGCGCCATCTGCACGATCTGCCGGCTGGTGGTGCCGCGCACGATCGAATCGTCGACCAGCAGCACCACGCGGTTGCGGAATTCCAGGTGGATCGGGTTGAGCTTGCGACGCACCGACTTCACCCGCTCGCCCTGCCCCGGCATGATGAAGGTGCGGCCGATGTAGCGGTTCTTGACGAAGCCTTCGCGGTACTTCACCCCGAGCACGTTGGACATCTCCAGCGCGGCATCGCGCGAGGTGTCCGGGATCGGGATGATGGTGTCGATGTCGTGGTCCGGGCGCAGGCGCAGGATCTTCTCGCCCAGCTTCATGCCCATGCGCATGCGCGCCTTGTGCACCGAGACGTTGTCGATCATCGAGTCCGGGCGCGCGAAGTACACGTACTCGAAGATGCACGGGGTGTGGTCGGTCGGCGAGGCGCAGACCTCGGAGAACAGCTCGCCACGGCCGGTGATCACCAGCGCTTCGCCGGGGCGCACGTCGCGCACGCGGGTGAAGCCGAGGATGTCCAGCGCCGAGGACTCGGAGGCGACGATGTACTCGTCGCCCTCCACGTTCTCGCGCTTGCCCAGCACCAGCGGGCGGATGCCATGCGGATCGCGGAACGCGACCAGGCCCAGGCCCAGCACCACGCTGACCACGGCGTAGCCGCCCTTGCAGCGGCGGTGCACGCCGGCCACCGCGCGGATCGCCGCCTCCGGGGTCAGCATGCGCTGCGCGTCCAGTTCGTAGGCGAACACGTTCAGCAGCACTTCGCTGTCCGAATCGGTGTTGATGTTGCGGCGGTCGGCCTCGAACACCTGCTGGCGCAGGGCCTCGGTGTTGACCAGGTTGCCGTTGTGGGCCAGCGCGATGCCGTACGGCGAATTCACGTAGAACGGCTGCGCCTCGTCCATGCCTTCCGAGCCGGCGGTCGGGTAGCGGCAGTGGGCGATGCCGACACGGCCTTCCAGCACCGCCATGCGCTTCTCGTCGAAGACGTCGCGGACCAGGCCGTTGGCCTTCTGCACGCGCAGCCGGGTGCCGTCGGCGGTGGCGATGCCCGCCGCGTCCTGGCCACGGTGCTGCAGCACGGCCAGGCCGTCATAGAGTTGCCCGGCCACGTTCTGGTTGCCGACGATTCCGACGATGCCACACATGTCAACGCTCTCCGCGGCGGGGACGCCGCTATTGGGAAGGTGGCCGTGCCTGGCCGTTGGGTTCGACCCGTGCCGGGTCGGATTGCGCCGGACGCGCCTGCGCCGGATCGATGTTCGCGGGCATCAGTTGCGACGGATCGCCCCCGGGCTGCGCGGACCGCACCCCGGGACGTCCCAGGGCCTTGGACATCATCTCCTGCAGCCCACTGGCCTGCAGGGCGTTGCCCAGCGCGGCATTATCGCCTGCCGCGGGCAAGTTGCCCAAATCCATCTGCGACACGTTCAGTTGCGGCATCTGCGACAGGTTCAACTGCGGCATCTGCGGCATGCGCCAGTCCGGCATCTGCGCGCGCATCCAGCCCACGCCGGGGCTGAGCACCGGCAGCACCATCGAATGCCGCCAGTCCGGCTCGCGGGTCAGCGGGGTGAAGCTCATCAGGAAGGCCAGCACCGCGGCGAAGAAGCCGCCGCGCGCCGCGCCCAGGCCGAAGCCGAGCGCGCGATCGGTGCCCGACAGCGCGGTCGAGCGCACCGCGGTACGGATCACCATGCCGGTGATGCCGACCACCGCCATCACCGTCACGAAGGTCAGCGCGTAGCCGCCCAGGTAGTAGCTCATGCTCGGCCGCGCGCCATTGGCCAGCCACTGCCCGGCGTTGCCGCCGAACTGGAAGGTGGCCCAGCCGGCCAGGAACCAGGACAGCGTGCCGACCACGATGCCGACGAATCCGCGCAGGGCCCCGAGCAGGGCCGAGACCAGGATCACCGTCAACAGCACCATGTCGATCATGCGCGCCTCCCGCGGCCGAGCCGCTGCATCGCGCCGATCGCGCGTTGCGCCTGCCTTCCCTGGACCATCGTGCTACTCCATGGGCCGAGGCCCGATCAAGGATGTGGACGTACCATACCGCTGATGCCGACCTTGGCCGCCACCTGGGCGCGCAACTGCTCGGCATCGGCGCGGTTGGCGACCGGGCCGACCCGTACCCGGTTCAGCGCGCCCTTGTCGGTGCGCACCTGTTCGACGAAGGCGCTGAAGCCGGCCGCGCGCACCTTGTCGCGCAGCGCATTGGCGTCCTCGACCTTGCCGAAGGCGCCCAACTGCACGGCGAAGCCGGTGCCGGCGGCGGCCGGCGCGGCGGGCACGCTCGGCGTCGGCTTGACCGCCGCCGTGGCGGCCGGGGTGGCCGCCGGCTTGGTGGGTTCGGGCTTGGGCGTGGCCGCTTTGGCCGGCTCCGGCTTGGACGCCGGCGGCGTCGCCGGCTTGGCGGTGGCGACCGGCTTTGCCGGCTCCGGCGGCAGCGCCTCGGTCTTGGCCGGGGCGGCGGACGCGGCGGCGGCGACATGGCCGGCGGCGGCCGGCGTGGCGCTGGCCGGGGTGGCGTTGCTCGGCGCCGCATCCAGGGTCACCACCTGGGCGTTGACGTCGTTGCGGACCTTGACCGCCTGCAGGCGCACGGATTCGGCCTGGGCGCGATCGGCATACGGCCCGATCCGCACCCGCCAGGCCTGGCGCCCGCCGATCGTGGCCTGCTCGCGGAAGCCCGGCAGCTGCGCCTGCTTGAGCCGCGCGATCACCGCATCGGCATCGGCGGCGGTGGCGTAGGCGCCGAAGTTCACCGCGTAGTTGCCGGCGGCCACGCTCGGCGGCAACGGCTGCGCGGCGCTGCCGGCGGCCGGATCGGCCAGGTCGGCGGCATCGGGGTTGTTCTGGACCGGTGCCGGCGCGGGCGCGGCGCCCGGCGCCTTGGCCATGCCCACCGCACCACCGCTGGGTGCGTCGCCCGGGGTCACCAGCGGCAGCTCGCGGGTCTCGAACTGGCCGTCGGCCGGCGCGTCGGGCGCCTTCAGCGGCACGTTGGCCACGCCGCTGTCGGGCGCAGGCCCCTTCACCAGCATCGGCAGGAAGATCACGGCGAGCGCTACCAGGACAAGGGCGCCAATCAATCGCTGTTTCAGGACGGTATCCACGGAAAGCTTGAGGGGGCGGCGTGGCGGAGTGCCGTGCCGATTATAGGGTCGGCCCGCCCGGGGGCGGGATCAGCCGGCTGAATGCAGCCAGTGCAAGGCCTCGCCAGCGGTATGGAACGAGCCGAAGACCAGCACCCGGTCGCCCGGCCGCGCCTGTGCCAGCACCGTTTGCAGCGCCTGCACCACGCTCTCGGCGATGCCGGCCTCGGCGGCGGCGGTCCCCGCCAGCCGCGCGCGCAGGTGCGCAGCGCTCTGGCCGCGGCTGCCGCGCAAGCCGGCCAGGTGCCAGACATCGACCTGCGCGGCCAGTGCCTCCACCACGCCGGCGGCGTCCTTGTCGGCCAGCGCCGCGAACACCGCGCAGGTCCGGCCGGCGACCGGCTGCGCCTGCAGGGCGGCCGCCAGCTCGCGGGCGGCCTGCGGGTTGTGGCCGACGTCGACCAGCACCTCCACGCCGTCGCGCACGCACGGTTGCAGGCGCCCGCGCAGGCGCGCGGCGGCGATGCCCTCGGCGTAGGCGTTGCGCGGCAGCGAGCGGCGCAGCGCGCGCAGGGCGGCGATGGCGGTGGCGGCGTTGGCGCGCTGCACCGGCGCGCGCAGCTGCGGCAGCGGCAACTGCAGCTCGGTGCCGACGTCGCGCCAGCGCCAGCGTTCGGCGTCGATCGGCTCGTGGAAGAAGTCGCTGCCGGCGCGCAGCGCGTTCGCGCCGATCGCGTAGGCGCGGCGCAGCACGCTGGAGGGCGGATCGATCTCGCCCAGCACCAGCGGCTTCCACGGCCGCGCGATGCCGGCCTTCTCCGCGCCGATCGCCTCGCGGTCGCTGCCGAGCCAGTCGGTGTGGTCGATGTCCACGGTGGTGATGACCGCCACGTCGGCGTCGACCAGGTTCACCGCATCGAGCCGGCCGCCGAGACCGACTTCCAGCACCGCCAACCCAAGCTTGGCCTGCTGGAACAGCCACAGCGCCGCCAGCGTGCCGTACTCGAAGTAGGTCAGCGCGGTGTCGCCGCGCGCGGCCTCCACTGCCGCAAAGGCGCTCACCAGGTCGGCATCGCTGGCCTCTTCGCCATCGATGCGCACGCGCTCGTTGTAGCGCAGCAGGTGCGGCGAGGTGTAACTGCCGACGCGCCAACCGGCGGCGCGCGCGATCGCTTCGATGAAGGCGACGGTCGAGCCCTTGCCGTTGGTGCCGCCCACGGTGATGACGTGTTTCGCCGGCCGGGTCAGGCGCATGCGCGCGGCGACCGCGCGCACCCGCTCCAGGCCCATGGCGATGTCCTGGGGGTGTTGGCGCTCGATGTAGGCGAGCCATTCGGGGAGGGTGTTCATTTGTGTATTTTTCAGCTTTTCGACGAGAGGTGTGCGCTTGCTCGCTCACCACTCAGGAGCAACGGCTTTCGCGCTGACGCGCGAGTCACTTTTCTTTGCTTGTGCAAAGAAAAGTAACCAAAAGAAAGCACACCCGGGCGCCGCGCCCTCCGCGCTGCGCGCTCCGGGTTCGCACTTGGCCTGGGCATTTTTCGACGGCACATCCATGTGCCGGCGAAAAACGGCGCGCTTCCTGCGCGCCGCCCCTTCGGGGTTTTCGCCCAGGCCAAGTGCCGCGGCTCACGGGATCCCGAAAAGCAAAGCAAAAGCACGGCAACGGCAACGGCAACGGCAAAGCGAAACGCATCAGAAGCGGGACGGATCAACCCGGCGACGAGACGGCGCACGCTATACGCGCATCACGTCCGTCCTACAGCGCGCGATGCTTGGCCTCGCCGAAGAACGGCGTGTGATGCGCGCAATCGTTCAACCGCACCACTTCCAGATGTTCCACGTCCGGCCCCTCCAGCAGGTTCAGCGTGGTCGGCGCCTGGCGGAAGCTCCACAGCCGCGCGATCGGCAGGCCCAGCACCCGGCACAGGATCACCCGGTTGACCGCATCGTGCGCCACCACCAGCAGCGTGTCGTGCTCGCCCAGGCCCTCGGCGGCGCGGGTCAGGCCGCGCCAGGAACGCTCCAGCACCTGCCGCAGCGACTCGCCGCCGGGCATCAGCACCGTATCGGGTTCCTCGCGCCAGGCGCGCAGGCGCGCCGGGTCATTTTCGTGGATCTCGCTGGCCAACAGGCCTTCCCACTCGCCGTGGGCGATTTCCTGCAGGTCCGGATCGGTCTGCAGCAGCGCCTCGCGCTCGGCACCCAGCGCGAAGCGCGCGGTGCGTTGCGCACGGGCCAGGGGCGAGGCCACGGCGCGGGTCAGCGGCACCTCGCGCAGGCGTGCGCCCAGCGCCTGCGCCTGGGCGTCGCCGACCGGCGACAGCGGGATGTCGATCTGGCCCTGGTAGCGGCCTTCGGCGTTCCACGGGGTTTCGCCATGGCGGGCGAGCAGAATGCGCATGCGCTGGATTCCTTGGGGGAAGGGCCCGTCTCGCAAACGAAAACGGAGCGGCATGATACCCGCTCCGTCGCCGGAAACCCCGCGCTGCATCCCCGTGCGCCGCCGCGGCAGGCCGGGGCGGACACGCGGACGGCGGCTGTGGCCGCCGCCCGTCGGGCCTGGCTCACTTGGCCAGGTTCAGCTCCTTCAACAACCGCGGCGCCGGCGCCACTTCCTGCATGATCCAGTGCAGGTAGCGCGCGTCGACCGCGATCATGCGGGTCATCGCCGGGTCGAACACCCAGTTCGAACTCACCGACTCCCAGTTGCCGTCGAAGGCCAGGCCGACCAGCTTGCCGTGCGCGTCCATCACCGGCGAGCCGGAGTTGCCGCCGGTGATGTCCAGGTCGGACAGGAAGTTGACCGGCACCGTGCCCAGACGCTTGTCCTCCAGCCCGCCGTAGCGCTTGGCCTTGGCCGCCTCCAGCAGCGCCTTGGGCGAGTCGAACGGCTCCACCCCGGTGTCCTTGGCGACCACGCCTTCCAGCGTGGTGAACGGGGTGTAGGCCACGCCGTCCTTGGGCACGTAGCCCTTGACGTTGCCGAAGGTGATGCGCAGCGAGGAGTTGGCGTCCGGATACACGAACTCGCCCTGGCTCTTCTTGTAGTCGGCCACGGCCTGCAGGTAGCGCGGCCGCGCCAGCAGTTCCTCGCCCTCGCGACGCTTCTCGTCCTGCTCGAGTTGCAGCAGGGTCGGCATCAGCGCCACCGCATAGCGCAGCGCCGGGTCGTCGCTGGCCTCGAACGCGGCGCGATCGGCATGCAGCCACTTCAGCCGCGCGTCGGTGTTGCCCAGTTGGGTGCCGGCCAGGCGCGTGGCGGCGGCCTGCGCATCGGCGCCGGCCAGCCACTGGTCCAGCGCCGGCAGGCGCTGCGCCTTCGGCAGCTTCAGGTACTGGTCGAACCAGTAGCGCTGCAACTGGCTGTCCATAGAGGCGACGTAGCGGCGCTCCATCTGCTTCATCGCGCCCTCGATCTCGGGCAGGTCGCGCTCCTGGTAGCCCGGCTCGCGCTCGGCGTCCGGCTTGGCGCGTTCGATCGACAGGCGATACAGCGACACCGCACTGCCGAGCACACCGGTACGGCGCATCTGCCGCAGCACCAGGTCGCGATCGCGGGTGGCCTTGGCCTGCTCGCCCAGCGCCAGCAGTTGCGCATGCGCCTGCAGCGCGGCCTTGCCCGCGCCGCCCTGGCGCTTGAGCCAATCCAGCACCGCGCGTTCCTCGGCATGCTTCTTGGCCGCCGCGTCGATGCGTTTGAAGCCTTCCAACTGGCCTTCGTAGTTCTTGGCGACGTTGTTCCAGCTGGCCATGGTCGCGGCGTACTTCACCTGGATGTCCGGGTTCTGCTTGCCGGCCTGCTCGACCAGGGCGATCAGGTCGCGATACTGCCGCGCGGCGGTCGGATAGCCCCAGTCGGCGGTGGCGTCGAACTCGGAGGCCAGCGCATAGCGATTGGTGCGGCCCGGGTAGCCGGCGACCATGACGAAATCGCCGGCGCCCAGCGGCTGGTCGGCGAACTTCAGGAAGTGCTTGGGCTGGTACGGCACATTGTCCTTGGCGTAGGCGGCCGGCTTGCCGTCCTTGCCGACATAGGCGCGGTAGAACGAGAAGTCGCCGGTGTGGCGCGGCCACATCCAGTTGTCGACATCGCCACCGAACTTGCCGATGCCCGACGGCGGCGCGTAGGCCAGGCGCACGTCGCGGATTTCCAGGGTGCGGAACAGGCGGTAGGTGTTGCCGCCGGAGAAGCTGTACAACTCGCAGCGGTAGCCGGCATCGGCTTCGCACGCGGCGACCTGGGTCTTGTCGAAATCCTCCAGCGCCTGGGTGCGCTTGAGCGCGTCGTTGCCGGCGGCGGCCATCGCCGCCTTGGCCTGCGCGGTGACGTCGGTGATGCGATCGAGCACATAGATGCGCGCGTTCGGACCGGCGCTCAGTTCCGCGCCCTGGCTGGCGGCGCTGAAACCGTCGCGGATCAGGTTCTTCTGCGGGGTCGAGTTGAGCTGGATCGCGCCGTAGGCGCAGTGGTGGTTGGTCACCACCAGGCCCTGCGGCGAGACGAAGCTGGCGGTGCAGCCGCCGAGCGAGACCACCGCGCCCATCGGGTCGCCGGTGAGATCGGACAGTTGTTGCGGCGACAGCTTCAGGCCGGCCTGTTGCAGCGGCCCGGCGATGTCCGGCAGCTGCTGCGGGACCCACATGCCCTCGCCGGCATGGGCGGCGGAGGCGCCGGACAGGGCGGCCACGGCGGCGATGGCGACAGCCAACGAATTCGAACGCATCGAGCGGTTTCCTTGATGACAGACGTTAGAGTGTAACGGCTGTCATCAAGCGCCCGGACCGTGACCAATGGCACCCTGGGGTGTGTCTGACCGCGCCGCAACATGGGCGCGCCGGCCGGGCGCTTATACTGCGCGCCCTCTTCCCATCGAATCTGCACCGACATGGCGCAAACAATGAAGGCGCTGGTCAAGCGCGAGGCCGCCAAGGGTATCTGGCTGGAACAGGTGCCGGTACCGGTTCCCGGCCCCAACGAGGTGCTGATCAAGCTGGAAAAGACCGCGATCTGCGGCACCGACCTGCACATCTACCTGTGGGACGAGTGGAGCCAGCGCACCATCAAGCCCGGCCTGACCATCGGCCACGAATTCGTCGGCCGCATCGCCCAGCTCGGCTCGGCGGTCACCGGCTACGAGGTCGGCCAGCGCGTCTCGGCCGAAGGCCACATCGTCTGCGGCCACTGCCGCAACTGCCGCGGCGGGCGCCCGCACCTGTGCCCGAACACGGTCGGCATCGGCGTCAACGTCAACGGCGCCTTCGCCGAGTACATGGTGATGCCCGCCTCCAACCTGTGGCCGATCCCGGACCAGATCCCCTCCGAGCTGGCCGCGTTCTTCGATCCCTACGGCAACGCCGCGCACTGCGCGCTGGAGTTCGACGTGATCGGCGAGGACGTGCTGATCACCGGTGCCGGCCCCATCGGCATCATCGCCGCGGGCATCTGCAAGCACATCGGCGCGCGCAACGTGGTGGTCACCGACGTCAACGACTTCCGCCTGAAGCTGGCGGCGGACATGGGCGCGACCCGCGTGGTCAACGTCGCCAACACCTCGCTCAAGGAGGTGATGGCCGATCTGCACATGGAAGGCTTCGACGTCGGCCTGGAGATGAGCGGCAACCCGCGCGCGTTCAACGACATGCTCGACTGCATGTACCACGGCGGCAAGATCGCCATGCTCGGCATCATGCCGCGCGGCGCCGGCTGCGACTGGGACAAGATCATCTTCAAGGGCCTGACCGTGCAGGGCATCTACGGCCGCAAGATGTACGAGACCTGGTACAAGATGACCCAACTGGTGCTGTCCGGCTTCCCGCTGGGCAAGGTGCTGACCCACCAGTTGACCATCGACGAATTCCAGAAGGGCTTCGACCTGATGGAAGAAGGCAAGGCCGGCAAGGTCGTGCTGAGTTGGTGATGCGGTAGCGCGCCCGCCGCGGCAGCGCGGCGGTGCCGGAAAACACGAAGGGCGCCTTGCGGCGCCCTTCGTCGTTTCTGCTGACAGCGCGACGCGATCAGAACGCGATCGTGCCCGAGACCACCACGCGGTGACCGGCCAGGCGCTCGGTGAAGTTCTCCGGGCCCTTGTTGTCGGTGTCGTAGTAGCCCACGCTCAACGCCAGCGGGCCGACCATCTTGCCCACGCTGACGTTGTAGTCGGTGTAGTCCTGGTACGCGGTCAGCGCGCTTTCGTAGGTGGTGCGGCCGACGTGCGCGCCGACGCTGAAGCCCTGCGGCAGCGACCAGTTCCCGTCCAGCGCGTAGTAGAAGCTGTCCCGGTCCAGGTTGTACACATTGTCGGTATACGCCACGGTCAAGGTGTAGGTCTTGAGGAACTTGGTCTTGGTGATCAGTTCGTTGTAGTTCGACTTGCCGGCGCCCGGATAGCCATAGCGGTTGACCATCACGTCGAAGTTCCAGTCCGGGGAGAAATCGACGTTGTAGCCGACGAAGCCGTCCACTTCCCAATCCGGATCGCCCGCGCCGAAATCGACGTTGGAGCCCCAGGCGCCGACGTACAGGCCGAACGGCGAGGTGTAGGTGAGACCGGCCTGGAACGCCGGGCCCTTGTCGGTCTGGGAGACGCCACGGAACACGTAGTCGCTGACCACGCCGTAGGAGCCGGTGATCGGCGAAGCGGGCTCGTCCTGGGCCAGGACGGTGAGCGGCGAAGCGGCCAGTGCGACGGCCAGGGCGAGAGTGGTCTTGTTCACCGGTCATTCTCCTGCGGTTGACGAGGGGTGGGTTGCAGCGACGGGGCGGATGCACCTTTACATATTTTTAACTGTTTTGATCTTGCAGTGCAACAACTTTCCACCCGGCGCGTGCCATGCGATGACATAAAGCCTGCGATTCGCGCCGGGCGCGCACCTGGGGGGCTGCTGGCGGCGGCACTCGGCCTGCCAGGCACGGTCCTTGACCTGGGACCTGGCAGTCGGGCCGCGACCGACCGGGCAGCCGCTGGCGGCACCGGCGCGCGGGCGCGGCGGCGGGCGACCGGCATGGCGCGATGGCCCCTCAGTCGGGCCGGGCGAAGACTCCGAAGCGGCGTGCGCGCAGGTGCAGCGGCTGGCCCGGCGCATAGTCGGGTACACCCTCGCCCGCCGGCAGCTCCACTTCCACCTCGTCGTGGCCGTGCGCCAGTTGCGCGCGCAGGCGCAGGCGCGGACCGCTGCGCTGGATCGACAACACCGTCGCCGCCCAGCCTTCGCTGCCGGGCGCCAGGTCTTCCGGCCGGACGTACAGCTCGACCGGCCCGCTGGACAGCGGCGTCGACGGCGCCGGCAACGCCAGCCCGCCGACCTGCACCGCACCGTCGTGCAGACGCGCCGGCAGCCGGTTCACCGCGCCGACGAAGGCGTAGACGAAGGGCGAGGCCGGCTGCTCGTAGACCTGCGCCGGGCTGCCGATCTGTTCGATCCGGCCGCGGTTGAGGATCGCCACGCGGTCGGCCAGTTCCAGCGCCTCTTCCTGATCGTGGGTGACGAACACCGTGGTCAGGCCGGTGCGTTCGTGCAGCTCGCGCAGCCAGCGCCGCAGGTCGCGGCGGACCTGCGCATCGAGCGCGCCGAACGGTTCGTCGAGCAGCAGCACGCGCGGCTCGATCGCCAGCGCACGCGCCAGCGCCACGCGCTGGCGCTGGCCGCCGGACAGTTGCGCCGGGTAGCGCCGCTCCAGGTCGTGCAACTGCACCAGCGCCAGCAGCTCCTGCACCCGCGCGCGGATGCGCGACGCGTTCCAGCGCGCCTCGCGGCGCACGCGCAGGCCGAAGGCAATGTTCTCGTACACGTTCATGTGCTTGAACAAGGCGTAGTGCTGGAACACGAAACCGACCCGGCGCGCCTGCACCGACAGCGCGGTGGCGTCCTCGCCGTGGATCAGCACGCGTCCGCGATCGGCGTGTTCCAGCCCGGCGATCACCCGCAGCAGCGTGGTCTTGCCGGAGCCGGACGGGCCCAGCAGCGCCAGCAGTTCGCCCTGGCGGATGTCCAGGCTGACGTCGTCGAGCGCGGCGAAATCGCCGAAACGCTTGCCCAGGTGCTGTACGCGAATGGTCATCGCAACCTCAGTGTCGGTGAGTGGCGGCCAGCGCCGCGCCGTGGCGCCAGTGCAGCCAGGACTTCACGGCCAGCGTCAGCAGCGCGGTCAGCGCCAGCAGGCTGGCGCAGGCGAAGGCGGCGCTGTAGGCGTATTCGTTGTAGAGGATCTCCACATGCAGCGGCAGCGTGTTGGTGCGCCCGCGGATGTGCCCGGACACCACCGACACCGCGCCGAACTCGCCCATCGCCCGCGCACTGCACAGCAGTACGCCGTACAGCAGGCCCCAGCGGATGTTCGGCAAGGTCACGCGGCGAAAGGTCTGCCAGCCGCTGGCGCCCAGGCTCAGCGCCGCCAGTTCCTCGTCGTCGCCCTGCTGCTCCATCAGCGGCATCAATTCGCGGGCGATGAACGGGAAGGTGACGAAGGTGGTCGCCAGCACGATGCCCGGCAACGCGAACACGATGCGCGGCAGGCGCAGCAACACCTCGCCGAGCAGCGGCAACTGCAGCCGCACGCCTTCGTCGATCAACGGCCAGGCCCAGCCGTTGCGGCCGAAGATCAGGATGAACAGCAAGCCGGCGACCACCGGCGACACCGAGAACGGCAGATCGATCAGGCTCACCAGCAGACGCTTGCCGGGAAAGCGGTGCTTGCTGACCGCCCAGGCCGCGGCCACACCGAACACCAGGTTCAACGGCACCACGATCGCCGCGACCAGCAGGGTCAGGCGGATCGCCGCCAGCGCGTCGGGATCGGAGATCGCGCGCCAGAACACGTCGGCGCCGCTGCGCAGCGCTTCGGTGAACACCAGCAGCAAGGGCAACAGCAGGAACGCCAGCAGGAAGCCGAGCGCGCCGCCGATCAGCAGTCGCCGCACCCAGCGCGGCTCGTCGACCACCGAGACCTGTGCGTGCGCGGTGACGGCGGCATCGCCGGCCGGCCCCGGGACGCGCGCGGCCAGCGCGGACACGACCGACGCCATCACGCCACCGCCCTGCCGCGCCGCGCGAACCAGGCCTGCGCCGCATTGACCAGCAGCAGCGACAGCAGCGACAACAGCAACATCGCCGCGGCGATCGCGCTGGCGCCGCCGTAATCGAATTCCTCCAGGCGGATGGTGATCAGCAACGGCGCGATCTCGGTGGCGTTGGGCAGGTTGCCGGCGATGAAGATCACCGAGCCGTACTCGCCGACCCCGCGCGCGAAGGCCAGCGCGAATCCGGTCAGCACCGCCGGCCACAAGGTCGGCAGCAGCACCCGGCGCACGGTCTGCCAGCGCCCGGCGCCGAGCGTGGCCGCCGCCTCTTCCAGCTCACGCTCGGCCTCGGCCAGCACCGGTTGCACGATCCGCACCACGAACGGCAGTCCCACGAACACCAGCGCCACGACGATGCCCAGCGGCGTGTAGGCGACCTTGACCCCGCCCGCGCCGCTGCTCTGCATCAGCCCGGCATAGCCGATCAGCAGCCCGCCGACGCCCAGTGCGGCGAGGCTGAGCACCGCGGCCGTGCCGAGCAGGCGCTGCAGCGCGCGCAGCGGTGCCGGCAGCAGCGCCTGGCTGCGCCGCAACAGCGCGTAACCGGTGGCCGACAGCGCCAGCAGCAACGCCAGCCGCGGCCACCACCAGGCCAGCGCCGGCAAGCTGGCCGCCAGCGCCTGCGCCGGCTGCTCCAGCCAGCGCCCGATCCAGCCGTTGCCGCCGTACAGCGCGGTCAGGGCGATGCCGGCCACCGCGGTCGGCAGGGCGAACGGCAGGTCGATCATCGCGTCGAACAGGCGCTTGCCGGGAAAGCGATAGCGCACGAACACCCAGGCCACCCAGGTGCCCATCACCGCATTGAACGCAGCGGCGGCCAGCGCGGTGCCGAAGCTCAAGCGCAACGCCGCCAGCACCCGCGGCTCGCTCCACACCCGCCACACGCCTTCCCACCCCAGCCCGCTGGTCTTGAGCAGCACCGCCAGCAAGGGAATCAGCACCACCAGCCCCAGCCAGGTCAGGGTGATGCCCAGGCTCAGCCCCAGGCCAGGCATCACCCGGCGCCGGCGCGGTGCGCGGGCAACGGCGGCGGCGGTCACGGCCATCGCGTCACTTGCTCGCCTGGATCTGGTCGAACAGGCCGCCGTCGTCGAAGTGCGTGGCCTGCGCTTTGGCCCAGGAGCCGAACGCCTGATCGATGGTGACCAGGCGCACCTTCGGCAGCCGCGCCAGATCCGCGCGATCGGCGTACTCGGGATGGCGCGGCCGGTAATAGTGCCTGGCCGCGATCTTCTGTCCTTCCGGCGAGTACAGGTACTTCAGGTACTCCTCGGCGACCGCGCGGGTGCCGTGCTTGTCCACGTTCTTGTCGACCAGCGCCACCGACGGCTCGGCCAGGATCGACAGCTTCGGTACCACGATCTCGAATTTGTCCTGGCCCAGTTCCTGCTGCGCCAGGAACGCCTCGTTCTCCCAGGCCAGCAGCACGTCGCCGATGCCGCGCTGGACGAAGGTGGTGGTGGCGCCGCGCGCGCCGGTGTCCAGCACCGGCACGTTGCGGAACAGCGCGCGCATGTAGGTGAGGATGCGCTCGCGGTCGCCCTTGAAGATGTGGTCGGCGTAGGCCCAGGCGGCCAGGTAGTTCCAGCGCGCGCCGCCGGAGGTCTTGGGATTGGGCGTGATCACCGACACGCCGCTGCGCAGCAGGTCGGGCCAGTCCTTGATCCCCTTCGGATTGCCCTTGCGCACCAGGAACACGATGGTCGAGGTGTACGGCGCGCTGTTGTCGGGCAGGCGCGTGGCCCAGTTCGCATCGATCAGCTTGCTCTTGGCGGCGATCGCATCGACGTCGTAGGCCAGCGCCAGCGTCACCACGTCGGCCTCGACCCCGTCGATCACCGCGCGCGCCTGCTTGCCGGAGCCGCCGTGCGAGGTCTCCACCGCGACCTGCTCGCCGGGATGCAGTTGCGCCCAGTGCCTGGCGAAGGCGGCGTTGTAGTCCCGGTACAGCTCGCGGGTGGGATCGTAGGAGACGTTGAGCAGTTGCGTCTCGGCGGCGGCCGCGGCCCCGGCGAACACGCACAGCGCGAGCGCGAGCAGCGGGCGCCAACGGCGCGGCGGAAGGCTGGACATGGGCGGTTCTCCGAAAAGCACACAGACCGACGCCGCGGCCGATGCCCGCCGCGGACCATGACGCATGCTGCGCAGCGGCAGGCGGCGGGTGAAATGACTTCCGGGCAGCGGCTCATGCCATTTGCGCATGACGACCCCGGCCTGCGCAGGCGCCGCGCTAAAATCGCCGCTTCTTTCCGCCGCGCGTGCCCGTCATGACCGACTCCCGCCTCACCCAGCACTACGCCGAGGAACTGGACGCGATCCGCGCCCAGGGCCTGTTCAAGTCCGAGCGCATCATCGTCGGCCCGCAGGCGGCGGAAATCGTCCTCGCCGACGGCCGCCGCGTGCTCAACTTCTGCGCCAACAACTACCTGG
>JBEVKG010000358.1:0-12984 GCA_040509765.1 Xanthomonas sp. | reverse complement strand
GGCGCGTTCGGGTTTCGCGACCAACTGCAGGACATGATGGCCCTGGTCCACGCCACCCCGGCGCTGGCGCGCGAGCACCTGCTGGCCAGTGCCGCGCACCAGTTCCCGCAGGGCGACGTGCTGCACTGGTGGCATCCGCCGCAGGACCGCGGGGTGCGCACGCGCTGCTCGGACGATTACCTGTGGCTGCCGCTGGCGCTGTGCCGCTACCTGCAGGTCAGCGGCGACCACGGCGTGCTCGACGAACCGGTGCGCTACATCGAGGGCCGCAGCGTCGGCGCCGACGAGGAGTCGTATTACGACCTGCCGGCGCCGTCGCCGCTGCGTGCGCCGCTGTATGTCCACTGCGTGCAGGCGCTGCGCCGTGGCATGGCGCTGTTGGGCGAACGCGGCCTGCCGTTGATCGGCAGCGGCGACTGGAACGACGGCATGAACCGGGTGGGCGAGGGCGGCAAGGGCGAGAGCGTGTGGCTGGGCTTCTTCCTGTTCCATGTGCTGCAGCAGTTCGCGGCGGTGGCGCGCGGCCGCGACGACGGCGCCTTCGCCGACGAGTGCGACGCGGCCGCGCAGGCCCTGCGCGGCAACCTGGAGGCGCATGCCTGGGA
This sequence comes from Xanthomonas sp., assembly GCA_040509765.1. GTDB lineage: Bacteria > Pseudomonadota > Gammaproteobacteria > Xanthomonadales > Xanthomonadaceae > Xanthomonas_A. The sequence goes on along the minus strand of JBEVKG010000358.1, from coordinate 12,379 downwards.
TGGCGACTGGTACCGCCGCGCCTGGTTCGACGACGGCACCGCACTGGGCTCGGCGGGCAACGACGAATGCCGGATCGATTCGATCGCGCAGAGCTGGTCGGTGCTGTCCGGCGCGGCCGCGCCGGCGCGCGCGCGTCAGGCCATGGCCGCGCTGGACCGGCACCTGGTCAAGCGCGACGCCGGCCTGATCCAACTGCTGCAACCGCCGTTCGACCGCATCGCGCAGGATCCCGGCTACATCCGCGGCTATGTGCCGGGCGTGCGCGAGAACGGCGGGCAATACACCCACGCCGCGGTGTGGGCGGCGATGGCCTTCGCTCAGCTCGGCGACGGCGCACGCGCCTGGGAGCTGGCGCGCATGATCAACCCGATCCGGCACAGCCTGGATGCGGCGGCCAACGAGCGCTACAAGGTCGAACCCTATGTGCTGGCGGCCGACGTCTATGGCGTGGCCCCGCACGTGGGACGCGGTGGCTGGACCTGGTACACCGGTTCGGCCGGCTGGATGTACCGGCTGCTGGTCGAATCGCTGCTGGGCCTGCACCGCGAAGGCGACAGCCTGCGCCTGCAGCCGTGCCTGCCGGCCGACTGGGAGCGTTGCGAACTGGACTACCGGCACGGTGCCAGCCGCTATCACATCGAACTGCTGCAGTCCGCCGCGGCGGTTGCGGGCGATGGCGGCGGGCTGTTCGTGGACGGGGTGCGCCAGCACGACCAGCGCATCGCGCTGGTCGACGATGGGATGGTGCATCGCGTGCAATGGCGGCAGCCGCCGGCGCCGGCATGAACACCCACGCGCAGACCCAGGCTGCGCTGGCGCACCTGGCGGAGATGTTGCCGCACTGGACCGCGCATCTGCGCGATCCGTGCCAGTTCCGCCCGCAGTTCGACGCGCTCGCACGCGAGCTGCTGGACGCCGCCGCCCCCGAGGATCGTGCGCAGGCGCGCGCAGCACTGGCGGCGATCCTGGCCAGCAACACGATCGACGATCGCCTGCGCCATCCCTGAGCGCCGCGGCGCAGGGCGCCGCGCCACGCCGCGACACTGGACTCACGGCAGGGTCACCTCGGTTGCACGTGGCGCGCGGCGACACTGGCGGCACACGTTGCTCAGGAGAATATTCGATGCAAGCCCTCACGTATCACGGCACCAAGGATGTGCGCGTGGAGACCGTCCCCGACCCGGTGCTGGTCGAGACCGACGACATCATCCTGCGCGTCACCGCCACCGCGATCTGCGGCTCGGATCTGCACCTGTACCGCGGTAAGATCCCCGACCTGCACAGCGGCGACGTGCTCGGCCACGAGTTCATGGGCGTGGTGGAGGAGGTCGGCCCGGACGTGCAGCGGGTGAAGAAGGGCGACCGCGTGGTGATCCCGTTCGTGATCGCCTGCGGCGAGTGCTTCCACTGCCGCCTGACCGAATACGCCGCCTGCGAGACCACCAACACCGGCAAGGGCGCGGCGATGAACCAGAAGGGCATTCGCCCGCCGGCGGCGCTGTTCGGCTATAGCCATCTGTACGGCGGCGTCGCCGGCGGCCAGGCCGAATACGTGCGTGTGCCCAAGGCCAATGTCGGCCCGCTGGTGGTGCCGGACGTGCTGCACGACGAGCAGGTGCTGTTCCTCTCCGACATCCTGCCCACCGGCTACCAGGCCGCGGTCAACGCGGGCGTACGCCAGGGCAGCACCGTCGCGATCTTCGGTGCCGGCCCGGTCGGGCTGATGACCGCCGCGTGCTGCCGCATGCTCGGCGCCGAGCGCATCTTCATGGTCGATCGCTATCCGTACCGGCTGGACTTCGCCCAGCGCACCTATGGGGTGATCCCGCTCAACTTCGAGGAGATCGACGACCCGGCCGACATCATCGTCGGCCAGACCGACGGGCGCGGCGTGGACGCCAGCATCGACGCGGTCGGCTTCGAGGCCAAGGGCAGTACGGTGGAGACGGTGATGGCGACGCTGAAGCTGGAAGGCAGCAGCGGCACCGCGCTGCGCCAGTGCATCGCCGCCACGCGCCGCGGCGGCACGGTCAGCGTGCCCGGCGTGTATGCCGGCTTCATCCATGGCTTCCTGTTCGGCGACGCCTTCGACAAGGGGCTGAGCTTCAAGATGGGCCAGACCCACGTGCAGCGCTTCATGCCGGAACTGCTGGAGCACATCGGCGAAGGCCGGCTGCGCCCGAACGAGATCATCACCCACCGCCTGAGCCTGGCCGAGGCGGCGCAGGGGTACGAGATCTTCGACAAGAAGGAACAGGACTGCCGCAAGGTGATCCTGACGCCGTAACCCACGCGCGCGCCGCCGCCGCCGTGGTCCGGCGCGGCGGTGGCGCGACGTGGCGCATGAACGCTTCATGGCTGTGCAGGCCGACGCGGGGTGCACACACGCGCCATGCGCATCGCGGCTGCTCTGATGACGTCACCCCTTCGCACTGGCTCCCACGTTCGATGCACGGTCATCGCCGTGGTGGCCGGCGTTATGCACAGAGGATTCGCTTGACCGAACTGCTTTCCCCCGCCGCCCTTGGCGACGCCGACGACCTGCGCGGCGCCGCTTTGCATGTGCTCGCACGCTATCCGCACCTGCCGCTGCCCGGCGGTGGCGACACCCTGTGCCGCTGGCGGATCCTCGCCGAGATCGCCGCGACCGACGTGTGTCTGGCCAAGGTGCTGGAGGCGCATTACGACGCCCAGGCGATCCTGGCCGAACTCGACGCTGCAGCGCCGTCACCGGGGCGCCTGTTTGCGGTGTGGGCCGCGGAAGCGCCGGATGCGCGTCTGGCCTATCGCGGCAACACGCGGTGCGGCGAGGTGGTGGGCCGCAAGGCGTGGTGTTCCGGTGCCAGCATCGTCGATGACGCCCTGGTCACCGCCCACGACGGGGAACGCCAGCACCTGGTGCAGGTGCAGTTGCGTCAGCCGGGCATCGCCATCGATGCGCAGGGCTGGGCAGCGGTCGGCATGGCCCGCGTGGTCAGTGGCGCGGTGACGTTCGACGCGGTGCCGGCGATGGCGATCGGCGCGCCAGGTCGCTACCTGCAACGTCCCGGGTTCTGGCATGGCGGGGCCGGGATCGCCGCCTGCTGGTACGGCGCCGCCAGCGCGGTGGCCGAGCGCCTGCGCGCGCACCCCAAGCTGCAGCGCGATGCGCATGCGGCGATGCATCTGGGCGTGATCGACCAGCACCTCGGTGCGGCGCGTGCGCTGCTGCGCGAACTGGCCGCGGCCATCGACGCCGCGCCCGAACAGACGCATCGGCACGCCGTGGTCCGGCTGCGTTCGTTCTTCGAGCGCACCGCCACCGACGTGCTCGATCGCGTCGGCCGCGCGCTCGGGCCGGCGCCCCTGTGCAGCGATCGCGAACACGCCGTGCGCTGCGCCGACCTTGCGGTGTTCGTGCGGCAGAGTCATGCCGAACACGATTGGGCCGCGCTGGGCCAGGCGCTGGGCGAACAGGCGCAGCCATGGCGGCTGTGAACGCGCCGCCGCCGCTGATCCATGGCGATGGCACGCCGGAGTCGGCATGGCAGCGTTCGCCCTGGCTGGCGGAGCTGCCGCAGCGTCCCGTCGAGGCGTTGATCGCGGATGCCGCGCGGCTGGTGGTGGTGTCGCCGCATCCGGACGACGAAGCGCTGGGCTGCGGCGGCGCCATCGCCTGCGCGCGGCGCCTGCGCCTGCCGGTGCAGTTGCTCGCGGTGACCGATGGCGAGGCCTGCTATCCGCACGATCCGTACTGGACCCCGCAGCGCCTGCGCGCGGTGCGCCGCGCCGAACTGGCCGCAGCGGCGCGTTGCCTGGGCATGGCGGCCGATGCGATCCAGCACCTGCACATCGCCGACGGCCAGGTCGGCCTGCACGAGGACGCGCTCGCCGCGCAGCTGCGGGCGCAACTGCGCGACGGCGACCTGGTGCTGAGCACCTGGCGCCACGATGGCCATCCCGACCACGAGGCGACCGCGCGCGCGGTGCGGCGCGCGGTCGCCGCCAGCGCCGCGCGCCTGGCCGAGTTTCCGGTGTGGGCCTGGCACTGGCTGGACGCCGACGCGGCGCAGTCGTGCGTGCCCGGGGCGGCCCGCTACGCGCTGGGCGCCGCGGACTGGCAGGCCAAACAGCTGGCGCTGCACTGCTTCGCGTCGCAACTGGGCAGCGCACGGCCGGCGGTGCCGGCGCCGATCCTGCCGCCGCAGGTGTTGCAACGTTTCACCCGTCGCTTCGAGGTGTTCGCCACATGAGTGCGCTCCAACCCGATTCGGTGCACCAGTATTTCGGCGCCATCTACCGCGACGACGATCCGTTCGGCTACCGCGAACGCTGGTACGAGGCGCGCAAGCGCGACCTGTTGCTGGCCAGCCTGCCGCGCGCGCGCTTCGCGCGTGCCTGGGAACTGGGGTGTTCCAATGGCGAGTTGACCGCGGCGCTGGCGCCGCGCTGCGACTCGCTGCTGGCCACCGACCTGTCCGAGCGTGCGGTGGCCCTGGCCGCCGAGCGCAATGCCGGCGCGACGCATGTGCAGGTGCGGCAGGCCGAGCATCCACGCAGTTGGCCATCCGGCCGTTTCGACCTGATCGTGTTCAGCGAGGTCGGTTACTACCTGCCCTTGCCGCTGCTGCAGGAGTGCGCGCGGCGGCTGCGCGCATCGCTGCGCGATCAGGGCGTGCTGGTGGCCTGCCACTGGTTGCATCCGTTCGCACAGGCGCACATGGATGGACGCGCCGTGCAGGCCTGCCTGGCCGAGACCCTGGGATTGCCGCGCCTGTTGCGCTATGAGGACGACGACGTGCTGCTCGAAGCCTGGAGCGCCACCGCGTCTTCGGTGGCCGCGGCGGAGCGGCTGCGATGATCGCGGTGCTGATTCCGGCGCACGACGAGGAACTGCTGATCGGCGCCTGCCTGCGCTCGGTGGCGCTCGCAGCACACTGCGCCGGCCTGCACGGCGAGGCGGTGCAGGTCTTCGTCGCCCTGGACCGGTGCAGCGACGGCACCGCCGACATCGTCGCCGCCCATGGCGCGCAGGCCATCGTGCTGCAGACCGGTAATGTCGGCAGTGCGCGGGCGGCGGCGGCGCAGGCCGCGCTGGCCGCCGGTGCACGCTGGCTGGCCTGCACCGATGCCGATTCGGTGGTGCCGGCGAACTGGCTGTCGGCGCAACTGGACTGCGCCAGCGATGCGTTCTGCGGCATCGTCACGGTCACCGATTGGGACGACTACGGCAGCGTATTGCGCGATGTCTACCTGGCCAGCGAATGCCGTCACGACGACCATCCGCACGTGCACGGCGCCAACCTGGGCCTCAGCGCCGAGCTGTACCTGCGTTGCGGCGGCTTCCTGCCGCTGGCCGCGCACGAGGACGTGGCGCTGGTGGACGCGATGGTCCGCGTGCACGCGCGGATCGCGCGGCGCGCACAACCGGTGGTGACCACCAGCGCGCGGCGGGTGGCGCGTGCTCGGGGCGGTTTCAGCGACTACCTCAAGCAGATGGAGCGCAGCCTGGCCGCATCGCGGCTGCCCGTGATCGATGGGGACGTGCTGGCCTGAGCATGGAGGCGCCGCGGTGGGCGCCTGTGCTCACCGCGGTGCTTGGCGGGCCCCGGCGGCGCCGGCATGGCGAGGGCCGACCAGCCGCCTGAACGTGACGCAGTGCACCATGCGCGGCCCGACGCTGCAGGCCGGCCGCAGGGTGCGGGACGGGCCCCGGTGGCGGTGGCCGGTGGCGTCAACCGTCCGTCGCGAAGGGGTGAATTTTTCACGCTACCTTCACCTTGCCTCACTGTAGACGCGCGCCATGCGGTTCGGGATAAGTTTTTCTCGCCATTGGCGCTTGCCAGCGGTACGGGAGCGGCCAGCCAGCGTCTTGTCAAGTCCTTGACCGCCTTTTTGACAGAGAATCAACGACTTAGTTGTTAGGTTCAGGTGACGGCGGCATCGGCTCCTTGTCCACAGGGGGTGTGGATGACTTCTGCATAAGGTTGTGGATAAGGCCGATGCCGGCCCGTGACACAACAGTGTCAAGAGGGGTGGCGAAAAATTGACCAGACGATGTTCGCGCCGCCATCGGGTCGGCCGTGGGGTCGGCCCCGGGGCCTGTTTCGGCGCCCCGCGTCGGTGCACGGGGTCATGGGGGGACGGTGGCGACTGGCCCCGCATCTCGCCACTGTCGTCTCGATCGCCCGTGCCGCATGGACGTGCTGGAACAGGCGCAGGCGCGCCCATCGTCGAGGTCGTGGCTGACGGGACGCTGGCCTCGGCGGCGTGCGTGCCCAAGGTCTTGCCTGGGCCGCGGCGATCGTGGCGCACCGGTTTGCGTGCTGGCGGATGCGGCCCGCGACCGGGGTGGGTCACAGGCATCGCCATGGCGCCGTACGGCGCCATGGCGTTAACCGCCGCCTTGCTCAGGCGAGCATGCGCAGCTTCGGCTCGCGGTCCCACTGGCGGGTCTTGGCCGCCTCGATGAAACCCTTGCTGTTGCCGGCGTCGAGCACGCCGGCATCCTTGACCACGTTGCCGGCCTTCAACAGCGGCTGCGCGCCGGCATCGGCGGCGATCGCCTTCAGGTGCGCAAAGGCGTTGCTGACGAAGTCCACCGCCGCCGATTCCTTGCTCAGTTGCTTGCCGGCCTCGGCCGACAGCACCACCGCCACCGCGTCGAACACGAACGATGGGGTACCGGCCAACTGGCCGTCGGCGGCCAGCTTCTTGCCATCGCTGAGCTTGGCGCCGCCGACTTTCGGCGCGACGATCTTGACCGTGGCGCCGGCGTCGCGCGCCGCCTTCTGCAGCGCCTTCACCGTTGCCGCGTCGGAGCCGTCGTGGACCAGGATGCCGATGCTGCGCCCGACCAGGATGGGCTTCATCTTGCCGATGATCTGCAGCGCCGGCGACAGCGGCATGTCCTGCGGCGCGACGGCGGCCGGTGGCGCCGGCGGCAACGCGTCCATGCCCAGACCGTCGGCGACGCGCTGCGCCAGCTTGGGATCGATGTGGCGCAGATGCCCGACCACCGCTGCACGCACGTGCGCGGTCTCGACCTTGGACAGCTCGAACACCAGCGCCGAGGCCAGGTGCGCCTGTTCCGGCTGGGTCTGGCTGCGGAAGAACAAGCGCGCCTGGCTGTAGTGGTCGGCGAAGCTCTCGGCGCGGATGCGGCCCTTGGCGGCGTCCTCGGCCGGCGTGCGATGGCTGACGAAGCCGCGCGCGGTCTCGCGCGGGCTGTCGCTCTGCAGCGAGCTGGGCTCGTAGGCGACGCGGCCCTTGGGCACGCCCATCTGCATGTGGCCGTCGCGCTGCATGTTCGCGAACGGGCACTTCGGCGCGTTGATCGGCAACTGGTGGAAATTCGGCCCGCCCAGGCGGCTGAGCTGGGTGTCCAGGTACGAGAACAGACGGCCCTGCAGCAGCGGGTCGTTGGAGAAGTCGATGCCGGGCACGATGTTGGCCGGGCAATACGCCACCTGCTCGGTCTCGGCGAAGAAATTGTCCGGCCAGCGGTCCAGCACCATGCGCCCGACGATCTGCAGCGGCACCAGTTCTTCCGGGATCAGCTTGGTCGAATCCAGATGGTCGAACGGGAAGGCGTCCGCCTGTTCCTCGGTGAACAACTGCACGCCCAGCTCCCATTCCGGGAAGTCGCCTTGCTGGATCGCCTCGAACAGGTCGCGGCGATGGAAGTCGGGATCGGCGCCGGCCAGCTTCACCGCCTCGTCCCAGATCGTGGACTGCAGGCCGAGCTTCGGCCGCCAGTGGAACTTGACGAAGGTGCTGTTGCCGTCGGCATCGAGCAGGCGGAAGCTGTGGATGCCGAAGCCTTCGATCATGCGCAGCGAGCGCGGAATGGTGCGGTCGCTCATCGCCCACATGATCATGTGCAGCGACTCGGGCGTCAGCGAGATGAAGTCCCAGAACGTGTCGTGGGCGCTGGCGGCGTGCGGGAAGCCGCGGTCCGGTTCCATCTTCACCGAGTGGATCAGGTCCGGGAACTTGATCGCGTCCTGGATGAAGAACACCGGGATGTTGTTGCCGACCAGGTCCCAGTTGCCTTCCTTGGTGTAGAACTTGACCGCGAAGCCGCGCACGTCGCGCGGCGTGTCCACCGAGCCGGCGCCGCCGGCGACGGTGGAAAAGCGGGTGAACACCGGCGTCTTCACCCCGACTTCGGTGAGCAGCTTGGCGGTGGTGTACTTGGCCAGCGAGGTGGTCAGTTCGAAATAGCCGTGCGCGGCGCTGCCGCGCGCATGCACGATGCGCTCGGGAATGCGCTCGTGGTCGAAGTGGGTGATCTTTTCGCGCAGGATGAAATCTTCCAGCAGCGTCGGCCCGCGCGGGGTGGCGCGCAGCGAGTTCTGGTTGTCGGCGATCGGGATGCCCTGGTTGGTGGTCAGCGGCGGATGCGTGCCGCCGGCCTGCTGGTGCAGTTCGTCGCCGTGGCCGCGGTGGTCGGCGGGCGCGGCGGTGGACGCGGGGGCGGGGGACGATGCGGGATCGCTGGGCGTGCGCTTGCGGCTGGCCATGGAAGATCGCTCCGGTGCGGGCTGGACGGGGGATGTGACGATGTGGGTGACCGGCGCTGGAACGCGCGGGCAGCAGTGGATTCCCCGATCCTGGGCGGTGCGGCGTTAACGAGCCGTGCAACGCGCGGCAGGACGGCGTACTTGTCTACTGCGGCGCGCGCACTGCGCACGCATAAAAAAACCCAGCCTCGCGCACGAGGCTGGGTCGGATGCACCGTCGAACGGCGACGCGGCTCAGACCACCGCGTCTTCCTTGTACGCATCCACCGGGATGCACGCGCACATCACGTTCTTGTCGCCGTACACATTGTCCACACGCGCCACCGGCGGCCAGTACTTCTGCTGCTTCAGGGTCGGCAGCGGGAACGCGGCCAGTTCGCGCGGGTAGGCGTGGGTCCACTCGCTGGCGGTGACCTGCGCGGCGGTGTGCGGGGCGTGCTTGAGCGGATTGTCCTCGCGGTCCAGGCGGCCGTCCTCGATCGCGGCGATCTCCTCGCGGATCTGGATCATCGCGTCGATGAAGCGGTCCAGCTCGTGCTGCGATTCGCTCTCGGTCGGCTCCACCATCAGCGTGCCGGCGACCGGGAAGCTCAGCGTCGGCGCGTGGAAGCCGAAGTCGATCAGGCGCTTGGCGATGTCCTCGGCGCCGATGCCGCTGGTCTTCTCCAGCGGCCGCACGTCGAGGATGCACTCGTGCGCGACCAGGCCGTTGCGGCCGGTGTACAGCGTTTTGTAGTACGGCGCCAGGCGCTTGGCGATGTAGTTGGCGTTGAGCAGCGCGACCTGGGTGGCCTTGCGCAGCCCGGTGTTGCCCATCATGGTGATGTACATCCAGCTGATCGGCAGGATCGAGGCCGAGCCGAAGCTGGCCGCCGAGACCATGCCGACGTCGCCTTCGCCGCCGAGGGTGCGCGGCAGGTACGGCGCCAGATGCGCCTTCACCGCGCACGGGCCGACGCCGGGGCCGCCGCCGCCATGCGGGATGCAGAAGGTCTTGTGCAGGTTCAGGTGCGACACGTCCGAGCCCCACTTGCCGGGCTTGGCCACGCCGACCAGCGCGTTCATGTTGGCGCCGTCGGTATAGACCTGGCCGCCGTGCGCGTGCACCGCCTCGCAGATCGCCACCACGTCCTCCTCGAACACGCCGTGGGTGGACGGGTAGGTGATCATCAGCGCGGCCAGGCGCTCGGAATACTTCTCGGCCTTGGCGCGGATGTCGGCGACATCGACGTTGCCGTTGCCGTCGCACTTGGTCACCACCACGGTCATGCCGCACATCTGCGCCGAGGCCGGGTTGGTGCCGTGCGCCGATTCGGGGATCAGGCAGATGTCGCGATGGCCTTCGCCGCGGGCGCGGTGGTAGGCGCGGATCGCCAGCAGGCCGGCGTATTCGCCCTGTGCGCCGGAGTTGGGCTGCAGGCTGACCGCGTCGTAGCCGGTGCATTCGACCAGCATCGCTTCCAGCTCGTCGATCAGCTGCGCGTAGCCGGCGCTCTGCTCGGCCGGGGCCAGCGGATGGATCGCGCCGAACTGCGGCCAGGTCACCGGAATCATCTCGGCGGTGGCGTTGAGCTTCATGGTGCAGCTGCCCAGCGGGATCATGGTGCGATCCATCGCCAGATCCTTGTCGGCCAGGGCGCGCATGTAGCGCAGCAGTTCGTGCTCGCTGTGGTGGGTGTTGAACACCGGATGCTGCAGGAACGCGCTGTGGCGCAGCAGCTGCGGCGGCAGCGCATCGGCGGTGGCGGCGTCGAGCGCGTCCACGTCCGCCTGCGCGCCGAACAGCTGGGCCAGTGCGACCACGTCGGCGCGCGTGGCGGTCTCGTCCAGGCTGATGCCCAGCGATGCGCTGTCGATCGCGCGCAGATTGATGCCGGCCGCGCGCGCCTTGGCGTGGATGGCCTCGGCATCGACGCCGGTGACGTGCAGGGTGTCGAAGAAGCGCTCGCCGACGGCAACGCCGGCGCCGCGCAGCGCCGCGGCCAGGATCGCGGCCAGGCGGTGGGTGCGGCGGGCGATGCGCACCAGGCCCTCGGGACCGTGGTACACCGCGTACATCGAGGCCATCACCGCCAGCAGCACCTGTGCGGTGCAGATGTTGGAGGTGGCCTTCTCGCGGCGGATGTGCTGCTCGCGGGTCTGCAGGGTGAGGCGGTAGGCGGGGTTGCCGGCGGCGTCGATCGACACGCCGATCAGGCGGCCCGGCATCGAACGCTTGTAGGCGTCGCGGCAGGCCATGAACGCGGCATGCGGGCCGCCGAAGCCGAACGGCACGCCGAAGCGCTGCGAGTTGCCAACGACAATGTCCGCCCCCCATTCGCCGGGCGCGGCGATCAGGGTCAGCGCGAGCAGGTCGGTGGCGACCGCGACCAGGCCGCCTTGCGCGTGTACCGCGTCGGCCAGCGCCTTGTGCTCGCCGATCGAGTCAAAGTGAAGCCGGCCGAAGCTATCGGGATACTGCAGCAGCACGCCGAAGCACTCGGCCTGCAGCGCTTCCTCCGGCGTGCCCACGCGCAGCACGATGCCCAGCGGCTCGGCGCGGGTGCGCAGCAGTTCCAGGGTCTGCGGATGCACCGCGTCGTGCACGAAGAAGGTCTCGGACCTGGACTTGGCCGAGCGCTTGGCCAAGGTCATCGCCTCGGCCGCGGCGGTGGCTTCGTCCAGCAGCGAGGCGTTGGCGATCTCCATGCCGGTGAGGTCGGCGCACATCGTCTGGAAGTTGATCAGCGCTTCCATGCGGCCCTGCGAGATCTCCGCCTGGTAGGGGGTGTAGGCGGTGTACCAGGCCGGGTTCTCGAGGATGTTGCGCAGGATCACCTTCGGCGTGTGGGTGCCGTAGTAGCCCTGGCCGATGAAGCTGCGGAACACCGTGTTCCTGTCGGCGATGGCGCGGATCTTGGCCAGCGCTTCCTCCTCGGTGACGGCGTCGGGCAGCGCCAGCGCGGCGGGCGACTTGATGTTGCCGGGCACGATGGCGTCGGTCATCGCCTCCAGCGAGTCGTGGCCGACGGTGCGCAGCATGTGCGCGATCTCGGCGTCGTTCGGGCCGATGTGGCGCTCGATGAAGGCGCAGTGGTGTTCGAGGTCGCGCAGCGAAGAGGTGTGAGACATGGCAGTCGTCCGGCTGAGGAAGGCACGAGGAGGCGGGGACGTGCGCAGGGCCGTCGTCGGACCGCAGCGGCGGGCACGACCGACGGGAAGCGCGCGTCCTCCCGATGCCCCTCTGTCCTTTTGCCTGAGAGTTTGGAAGCGGCGGCTGGCGCTGCGCTTCGTGCCCCTTCGGCGCCGGGTTTGACCGGTCTCTCCAGAGTCTTGGTGCGGGTGGTATCGGGCCTGAGCGATTACGGGCGTTTGCGCCTTCGGCAGCGGGTCGCCCCGCTTCTCCCACCTTGCTGCGCCGCGATTATAGCGTGGCCGGCGGCGGCCACGGCGGGTCGCCGGCACCCACGCCAGGCTGAATGGGCAAGCCGTGGCGGATGTGCGCCAGCGTCCGCAGCGCGTATCATCGCCGCACCCCCTTTTCTCGCGCCCGTCCCTGCCGGACGGCGTCGTCGCGTGTGCGCCCGGCCTGCGGCCGCCGCGGCGGGCTTTTCAGGACGATGTTCCCCATGACGCTCCCATCCGTGTCCACACGCCGCATGGCCCTGTTGCTGGCCGGGCTGGCGATGTTCGGCCCGTTCTCCATCGACACCATCTTCCCGGCGTTCCCGCAGCTGGCGCAGCGCCTGCACGCCGATCCGGTGGCGATCCAGCAGACGGTGAGCGTGTACCTGCTGGCCTATGCGCTGATGGGCCTGGCACACGGGCCGCTGTCCGACGCGCTGGGGCGCCGCCGGGTGATCGTCGCCGGGCTGATCGTGTTCATCCTGGCCTC
>JBEVKG010000357.1:0-16658 GCA_040509765.1 Xanthomonas sp. | reverse complement strand
TGCTGGGCTACATGAACCAGGACGCGCTGGCGCAGACGCGCCGCAGCGGCCAGGTCACCTTCTACAGCCGCAGCAAGCAACGGCTGTGGACCAAGGGCGAAAGCTCCGGCCATGTCCTGGACGTGGTGGCGATCGACACCGATTGCGACCGCGACACCCTGCTGGTATTGGCGCATCCGCGCGGGCCGACCTGCCACCTGGGCCGCGACAGTTGCTTCCCGCAGGCGCCGGGCCAGTTCCTGGGCGCGCTCGACCGCCTGGTCGCGCAACGCGAGCGCGAACGGCCCGCCGGCAGCTACACCACGCAACTGTTCGAGAAGGGCACGCGGCGCATCGCGCAGAAGGTGGGCGAGGAGGGCGTGGAGACCGCCCTGGCCGGCGTCGCCCAGGGCGACGACGAGCTGCTCGGCGAGTCCGCCGATCTGCTCTACCACCTGACCGTGCTGCTGCGCGCGCGCGGCCTGGCCCTGGCCGACGCGGTGGCGGTGCTGGAAGCGCGGCACCGCTGAGCCGGTCCGGCGCGGTCATCGCCGCGTCGGCGTCCCTGGCTACAATCGGGGGCCCTCGGTTTCCCGGATATCCCGCATGCTGCGCACCGTCGTCCTCGCCTGCCTGTTGGCTGCCGCCGCTCCTGCCGTGGCGCAGACCGCGACGATCAGCGGCAGCGTCTACCAGGAACGCGACAACGCCCCGGGCCGCGGCCCGGGCGATACCGGCGTCGCCGGCGTGCAGGTGTCCGACGGCGTGCACATCGTCCGCACCGATGCGCAGGGCCGCTACCGGCTGCAGGTGGAACCCGGCCGCACGGTATTCGTGATCAAGCCGGACGGCTACAGCTTCGCCAGCGCCGGCAACGGCCTGCCGGACTACTGGCGGCACTACGCGCCGGCCGGCTCGCCCAAGCTCAAGTATCCGGGCATCGCGGCCACCCGCGGCGCCACCGACCACTGGGACTTCGCGTTGCGCGCGCAGCCCAAGGCCGACAGCACCGAGGTGCTGGTGTTCGCCGATACCCAGACCGCCTCGATGACCGACGTCGGCTACTACGCCCGGGACATCGTCGCGCCCCTGCGCGGCAAGACCCATGCGCGCATCGGCACCACCCTGGGCGATGTGGTCAGCGACGACCTGTCGCTGTATCCGGCGCTGAATGCGGAAACCGCCAAGCTCGGCGTGCCATGGTTCCATGTGCCGGGCAATCACGACCTCAACTTCGACGCGACCGACGACGTCGATTCGCTATCGAGCTGGCGCGCGGTCTACGGCCCCGACACCTACGCGGTGGAAGAGGGCGGCGCCAGCTTCGTGTTCCTGGACGACGTGGTCTACCAGCCGACGCAGCAGCCCAAGTACATCGGCGGCCTGCGCGCGGACCAGTTCGCGTTCCTGCAGGCCTACCTGGCCAGCGTGCCCAAGGATCGCTTGGTGGTGCTGGGCATGCACATCCCCCTGTTCGACGCGGCACCCGGCAAGGAGACCTTCCGGCATGCCGATCGGGCGCGGCTGTTCGCGCTGCTGCAGACGTTCCCGCACGTGCTGGTGCTCAGCGGCCACAGCCATACCCAGCGCCACTACTTCCATGGCGCCGACGAGGGCTGGCACGGCGCGCAGCCGCTGCACGAGTACAACGTCGGCGCGGCCTGCGGGGCGTTCTGGTCCGGGGTCAAGGATGCCGAGGGCATTCCCGCCGCGACCATGGCCGACGGCACCCCGAACGGCTATGCGCTGCTGACCGTGCGCCGCGACGGCGGCTATGCGCTGGCGTACCATGCCGCCCGTGCCGCCGACGACACGCAGATCAGCCTGCATGCGCCGAAGGTGTTGCGCCGCGGCGCCTATCCGGCCTGGGGCGTGTACGCCAACGTGTACATGGGCGAGGACGACAGCCGCGTCGAATACCGTGTGGACGACGGCGCCTGGAAGCCGATGCAGCGCGTCGAACAGCCAGACCCGACGCTGCTCGCCGAGAACGCGCGCGACGATGCGGCCGATGCGCTGCGCGGCTACGACCGGTCGCCGGAAGCGATTCCCTCGCAGCACCTGTGGCGCGGCGCCTTGCCGACCGACCTGAGCGTTGGCGCGCACCGCATCGAGGTGCGTGCCTTCGACCGCTGGCGCGGCGAGCAGCGCGCCAGCGGCAGCTACCGGTTGCAGGACGCCAGCCCTTGATGGGAGTGCGGCGGTGGTCGGCGGTCGGCGCAAGCGCCAGCAGCGCTGCTGCGTGCGCGGTCATCGCCGGCGTGCCGAGAGGAGCCCGGGCGTTCATGCGTCGGGTCTGAAGCCCCTCCCACACCAGGCCGGTCAGCACCTCGCAACGTCTGCCTCAGGCCGCAGCGGCTTCAGGGCGCCTCGAAAGACCCGCTTTCGTCCCGCATCACGTCATCTGCAGGAGCGGCTTCAGCCGCGACGGCCTTGCAGGGAAAGCCTCGTCGCCGCTGAAGCCGCTCCTACCTGTACGCTCCCGGGCGATGAGAGCGTCGCCTTCAGCCGCGACGAGCGAAGCGACGGCGCCAACAGCTGCCGTCCGCGGTGGGCACAAAACACGTCTCTTCCGGCGCTGCGCGCTGGTGGCGGCGCAGTGCCGCTGCCGGCATCGCGACACCCCACGTAGGAGCGGCGTCAGCCGCGACAAGCGCGGTGGGAGCGGAGCGGAGTGACGCGGAGTGGAGGCGGTCGCGCCAGCCACGGCCAGCGCGCGCGGTGGCGTTTCGCCTGCGCCACGCCGAACCCCAGAAACAAGAAAACCTCCACGAGGGAGGCCGAGAAAACCTGATGATCCTGGCTGGCGAGCGGAGGCTGGCGGGCGGGTGGATCGGGGCGCAGCTGGCTGGCG
This sequence comes from Xanthomonas sp., assembly GCA_040509765.1. Taxonomy (GTDB): domain Bacteria; phylum Pseudomonadota; class Gammaproteobacteria; order Xanthomonadales; family Xanthomonadaceae; genus Xanthomonas_A. The sequence goes on along the minus strand of JBEVKG010000357.1, from coordinate 13,825 downwards.
AAACGCGGGCGGGCTTGCTGCGGGAGAGATTCTAGCGAGCGTGCGCGGGTCGAGATCGAACGCGAATCACTCTCATCTTTCCAGCCTGCCACGCGATCTCGTGCTTGCAGGGTCGATGCCGGAAGGGGCCGGAAAACGTGCGGTGCGCACATGCCCGTCGCATGCTGTGGGCCCCGCGCCCTGCGCGGTTGCGTCAGCGCGTAGGCGCGGTCGTCGACGGCGGTGCCGGGTCCCGCGGGCGTGTCGATGCGGCGGGCGCAACTGCTGCGCCGCGTGCACCGGTCTGCTCGCCATCGGCCGCACTCGCTGCATCGTCCGCATCGGGTTCCGGATACGGATACGCCGGCGCGGCGGTGTTCGGCAACTGCGCGCGCCAGTGCTGCAGCCATGGGCCGATGCGCGCGCCCACGTACAGTTGCGGATACGACGGCGCTTCGCCTTCGGCCTGTTCGCGTGCGCTGATCTCGGCGCTGGCCAGGCGATAGCTTTCGACGACATCGGTGGTGCGCGCCAGCGCGTCGATCAGCCAGGCGCGGCCGAAATAGGTGGCGCTGGCGGTGTTGCCGCAGCCGAACGAGGGGCGGTCGCGGCGCGCGGCGGTGATCACCAGGGTATCGGCGGTCTTCAGCGCCGGCACGAACCCGCCGGAGTAGCAGGCCGAGATCACGATGATGCGGTTGCGGATGCCGGCGTCGTCGAGCAGGCGGCGCAGTTCCTGCGGGGTGATGGTGTCGTACTCGGCATCCTCGCCGGGACCGAACTGCAGATACAGCTCGTGCTGGTCGGTGCCGTGGCTGGTCAGGAACAGCAGCAGCGCGTCCTCGCGCGGGTCCATCAGCTTGCCGACGCGGTCCAGCGTATCGGCCAGGTTGTCGTAGGAGGCCTGCGGCGCGTAGGCGTGCGCGCCGAGATTGTCGCCGTGGTTGATCAGGGTGGCGATGCGGCCGGCCGCGCCGAAACGCTGCGCGAACAGCTGGCGCAGGTACAGCACTTCGTTGCGGAACACGTCCTCGCTGGCGTCGCCGGCGAATCCGACCACGTACAGGTCGGGAATGCCCGGGCGCTGCGCCTGCAGCGACCCCAGCGCCTGGCGCAGCTGCGCCTGGTCGAACGGGTCCTGCGCCGTGTCGTCCTGCGCGGCGTCGGCCGCGCCGGCCGGCATGGCGCCGGCATCGGAATGGCAGGCGGGCAGTGCCAGCGCCAGCAGCGCGGCCGGCAGCAGCCGATGTCGCAGCACGGCGAGCGGGCGCCGCAACGCCGCCAGGGCGGCCATCAAGGCAGCGACGGGCCTGCGCATGCGCGGGCTCAGAAGCCCAGGTCGGCGAAGCTCTCCGCGCGGCGGTGGCCGTTGCAGGCCTCGCCCTGGCGCGGTTGCGGATAATCGTCGCGGCGGTCGATCAGCACCGTGTCCAGCCCGGCCGCGCGGGCCGCGTCCAGTTCGGCGACCACGTCGGACAGGAACACGATCTGCGCCGGCACCACGCCGATCGCTTCGGCGATGCGCGCATAGCTGGGCTGCTCGCGCTTGCCGCCGATCTCGGTGTCGAACCAGCCGGAGAACAGCCCGCGCAGGTCGCCGGCGTCGCTGTGGCCGAAGAACAGCTTCTGCGCCGGCACCGAGCCGGACGAGTATACGTACAGCGCCCGGCCGTCGGCATGCCAGCGGCGCAGCGCCGGCGCCGCATCGGGATAGATGTGCGCGGTGAAGTCGGCATCGCGGTAGCCGGCTTCCCAGATCATGCCCTGCAGCGCCTTCAGCGCGGTGTGCTTGCGGTCCTGGTCGATCCAGCCCTGCAGGGTCTCCACGATCACCGCATCGGTGCAGATGCCGCCGCATTCGCTGGCGACCGCGTCCAGCCAGTGCCGCACCTGCGGCTGCTGGCCGTGCTCGCGCACGAAGCCGGGCAGGGCGCGGCGCGCGTACGGGAACAGCACGTCCTTGACGAAGGAGATGCTGCTGGTGGTGCCTTCGATGTCGGTGAGAACGACGCGCGGATCGCTCATCGCTCAGTGCGCCTCGCCGCGCAGCTTCGCCTCGTAGCGCGGGAAGCGCTGGGCGATGTCGGTGCCGGTGAAGTGGCCGACCCAGCCGTCCGGCTCGGTGAAGAAGCGGATCGCGACGAAGCGCGGCTCCGGCCCCATGTCGAACCAGTGGTGGGTGCCGTCGGGCACGGCGATCAGGTCGTTCTGCACGCACTCGATCTCGTAGACCTTGCCGTCCACGTGCAGGGTGAACAGGCCGGAGCCGGCGACGAAGAAGCGCACTTCGTCTTCCTTGTGGAAGTGCTCGTCGAGGAACTTCCTGCGCATCTCCTCGCGCTGCGGGTTGTCCGGGGCGATGCTGACCACGTCCACGGTCTTGAAGCCGTTGGCGGCGACCAGGCGGTCGATGTCGGCCTTGTAGGCGGCCATCACCGCTTCCGGCGAGGCGCCGGGCTCGATCGGCTGGTTGGCCTGCCAGCGCTCGAAGGTGACGCCGATCTTCTGCAGTTCGGCGGCGATCGCGTCGCCATCGCGGCTGTCGAACAGCGGCACGTCGGGAGTGGTGTCGGCGAAGATGCGGAGTCGGCTCATGGCGGCAGGCGAAAGCGGCAGGGGGACGAAAAGGGTAGCAGGTGCGCGGCCGACGGCCGTTGCGGCGCTGGAACGCTGTCGCGCCGCGGCGGATCAGCCGGCGGCGCGCAGCTTGCGCAGCTCCAGCTCGCAGTGCAGCAGGAACTCGAAGGCTTCCAGGTGGCGGCGCGCCTCGGCCATGTCGCGGCCCCAGGCGTACAGGCCGTGGCCATCGATCAGGTAGCCCCACAGCGGCGTGCGGTCGAGCAGCGCGTCGACCTGCGCCGCCAGCACGGTCATGTCCTGGGTGTTGGCGAACACCGGCAGCTCCACCGCGGTCTCGTGGGTCTGGTTGCCGTGCAGCGCCTTCAGCAGCTCGTAGCCTTCCAGGCGGATGTGGCCCTGCGGCGCATACAGGCGCGAGGCGATGGTCTGCACCGGCGAATGCGTGTGCAGAATGCAGCCGATCTCGGGGAAGCGCCGGTACAGCTGGGTGTGCAGCAGGGTCTCGGCGGACGGGCGCAGCGGCCGGCCCACGGCCTGGCCGTCGAAGTCCACCACCATGATGTCGTCTTCCACCAGCCGGCCCTTGTCGCGGCCGGAGACGGTGATCGCGGCATGGCGATCGTCCAGGCGGTGCGAGAAGTTGCTGCTGGTGGCGGGCGTCCAGCCGGCCTGCGCGAGTTCGCGGATGTTGTCGATCAGCAGGTGCGCCAGCGTGCGCAGGCGCTCGGAATCGTAGGGCAGTGCGTTCATGCGCGTAGTGTAGGGCTTGCCGGTTGGATTGGGATGACAGATGGCTGCACCCAGCAGCACCTCCTCAACTCGTGCCCTCACCCCAATCCCTCTCTAGAGGGATCACGAGCGGTCGGACCCTCACCCCAACCCCTGTCCCGTGGGGAGAGGGGCTAGCGCTTTTCCTTCTCCCCTTGGGAGAAGGTGCCCCGCAGGGGCGGATGAGGGTCCGGGCGAAGCCTCGTGTTGTCAGATGGGTGCAGCGCTTCGCGCTCCGTACCCTCACCCCAACCCCTCTCCCGCGGGGAGAGGGGCTCTACGGCTCAGCCTTGGCTGCGGCGCAGGCGGCTGTGGCGGTAGCCGTAGCCGAAGTAGATCGCCAGGCCGATCACCGTCCAGCCGGCCATCAGCATCCAGTTGTGCGCGGTCATCGCCGACAGCAGCGCCAGGCAGCTGAGCACGCCGGCAATGCAGATCGGCCAGGCGAACGGGATGCGGAACGGGCGCGGCAGGTCCGGCTGGGTGCGGCGCAGGATCAACACGCCGGCACACACCGCGGCGAAGGCGATCAGGGTCCCCATCGAGGTCAGTTCGCCCAACACGTCCAGCGGGAACAGCGCTGCCAGCAGGGCAATGCCGATGCCGGTGATCACGGTGTTGACGTGCGGGGTGCGGTAGGTCGGGTGGATCTTGGTGAACACCGGCGGCAGCAGGCCGTCGCGGGCGATGATCATGAAGATGCGCGGCTGGCCGATGATCATCACCAGCACCACCGAGGACAGGCCGATCAGCGCGCCGATCTCGACCACCACGCGCAGCCAGGCCAGTTGCGGATGCGCCGCCACCGCGGTCACCACCGGCTCGTCGGTGCCCAGTTGCGTGTACGGCAGCAGCCCGGTCATCACCGCGGCCATGGCGATGTACAGCACGGTGCAGATCACCAGCGACAGGATCATGCCGATCGGCAGGTCGCGCTGCGGGCGGTGCGATTCCTGCGCCGCCACCGACACCGCCTCGAAGCCGATGTAGGCGAAGAACACCATCGCCGCGCCGCGCAGCACGCCGTCCATGCCGTACTTGCCCGGGCCTTCGTTGGCGGGGATGAACGGATGCCAGTTGGCCGGGTCCACGTACTTCCAGCCGGCGGCGATGACCAGCACGATCAGGCCGCTCTTCAGCACCACCATCGCCATGTTCATCGCCGAGGACTTGCGGATGCCGACGTAGCACAGCCAGGTCAGCAGCAGCACGATGCCGGCGGCGGGCAGGTTGGCGATCGCGCCGGTGGGCTGCAGCTTGCCGTCCAGCGGCGCGTTGACCAGGGTCGCGGGCAGGTGGATGTTGAAATGGTCGAGCAGGCTGAGGAAATAGCCGGTCCAGCTGACCGCCACCGCCGAGGCCGACACGCCGTACTCGAGCACCAGCATCCAGCCGATGAACCAGGCCGCCAGCTCGCCGAAGGTGGCATAGGTATAGGTGTAGGCGCTGCCGGAGACCGGCACCATCGCCGCGAACTCGGCGTAGGCCAGCGCGCAGAACGCGCAGCACACCGCGGCCAGCACGAACGAGAGCATGATCGCTGGCCCGGCGTGGTTGGCCGCGGCCTGCCCGGTGATGACGAAGATGCCGCCGCCGATCACCGCGCCGATGCCCAGCGCGGTCAGGCCCCAGGGGCCGAGCGCGCGTTGCAGGCCCAGCCCGCCGGCGTCCTCGTGGCTGGCATGGGGGTGTTTGGTGGCCAAGAGTTGTTTGAGCATGGAGCGGTTCCAGCCGGGCGCAGCGCGCGAGGAAGAGGGGACGAACGCGAAGACCGGCGCGGACGCCGGTCTTCGGGGGGAGCGGATCAGGCCTTGGCGGCCAGGCGGCTGTTGCGGATACCGTAGAAGAAGTAGATGCACAGGCCGATCAGGGTCCAGCCAACGAAGACCTTCCAGTGTTCCTGGAACGCCTGGAAGAACAGGCCGACGCAGAACAGCGCGCCCAGCGGGCACACCGCCCAGAACAGCGGCACCCGGAATGGGCGCGGCAGATCGGGACGGGTGAAGCGCAGCACCATCACCCCGACGCAGACCGTGGCGAAGGCCAGCAGGGTGCCCATCGACACCAGTTCGCCCAGCACATCCAGCGGGATCAGCCCGGCCAGCAGCGCGGCCAGCACGCCGACCACCAGGGTGCCGACGTAGGGGGTATGGAAACGGCGATGGACCTTGCCGAACAGCTTCGGCAGCAGGCCGTCGCGGGCCATGGTGTAGAAGATGCGCGGCTGCGCCATCAGCATCACCAGCACCACCGAGGACAGGCCGGCGATGGCGCCGATCTCGACGAAGGTCTTCAGCCAGGCCAGGTGCGGATAGTGCTCCAGCGCGGTGGCCACCGGCTTGGCGGTGCCGAGCTGGGTGTAGGGCAGCAGGCCGGTCAGCACCGCGCAGACGATGATGTAGATGACCGTGCAGATCGCCAGCGACACCAGGATGCCGATCGGCATGTTCTTCTGCGGATCCTTGGTCTCGCCGGCGGAGGTGGAGACCGCGTCGAAGCCGATGTAGGAGAAGAACACGATGGAGGCCGCGCGGAAGATGCCGCTCCAGCCGAACTCGCCCGGGCCGGTGTTCTCCGGGATGAACGGATGCCAGTTCTCCGGGTTGATGTAGAAGACGCCGACGCCGACGAACAGGCAGATCACCAGCACCTTGATCGCCACCACGATGGCGTTGACGAAGGCCGACTGGGTGACGCCGATGTAGCACAGCGTGCTCACCGCGGCCACGATCAGCACCGCCGGCAGGTTGACGATGTTGCCCGAGGCCACGAACGCGTGGCCGGTCCAGGTCAGCGGCGCACTGGCCAGTTCCGTCGGGAAGGGCAGGCCGAGGGTGCCGGTGACGAAGCTGATCAGGTAGGCCGACCAGCCGACCGCGACGCTGGAGCCGGCGAACAGGTATTCCAGCACCAGGCACCAGCCGATGAACCAGGCCACGCCTTCGCCGAGCGTGGCGTAGGAATACGAGTAGGCGCTGCCGGAGACCGGCAGCATCGCCGCGAACTCGGCGTAGCACAGGCCGGCGAAGGCGCAGGCCAGGCCGGCGAACACGAACGACAGCATCACCGCCGGGCCGGCATGATTGGCCGCGGCCTGGCCGGTGAGCACGAAAATGCCGGCGCCGATCACCGCGCCGATGCCGAGCAGGATCAGGTGCCTGGCGGTGAGGGTGCGTTTGAGGGTCGCTTCGCCCTCCAGACTGCCTTCGAACGGTTCGCCGGCATCGACGTGACCGGCAGGTTCGATCGGCTTGACCCTCAGCAGAGACTTGAGCATTCGGTGCATCCCCAGGTGGCGGTACGGGGCAAGCGGCCCCGACAATGGCGAAGCGCCGGGCCCGCAGTGGGCGACGCAAGCGTCGTACCATGCCAAAGCCGGCCGGCCGCCACAAGCCGCGCTGCACCGTGGATGGCGATAATGGCGGCCCCCGAACCCGAGAACGCCGATGCCGGAGCCGTCCCTACGCCAGCAGTTGCAGGCCCATGCCCGGCAGTGCCCGGACCAGGCCGAGGTCGCCGCGCAGTTCCTGGCCTTGCTTGACGATGCCGCCGATCCGTTCGTGCGCCTGCGCCTGGAGGGGCATTTCACCGGCTCGGCCTGGCTGGTCAGCGCCGACGGCACGCGCACCCTGCTGACCCATCACCGCAAGCTGCAGCGCTGGCTGCAACTGGGCGGGCACGCCGACGGCGACCGCGATCTGGCGCGCGTGGCATTGAAGGAGGCCGAGGAAGAATCGGGGCTGTCTGGCCTGACATTGGAAGATGGCGCGATCTTCGACCTGGACCGGCACTGGATTCCCGCCCGCGGCGAGGTGCCCGGGCACTGGCATTACGATGCGCGCTACGTGGTCCGCGCCGGTGCCGACGAGGCCTTCGCGGTCAGCGCCGAGTCGCTGGCCCTGGCCTGGCGCCCGATCGCCGAATTGCGGGACGAGGCGGACCTGGACCCCTCGCTGCGGCGGATGGCCGGCAAGTGGCTGGCGCGCAGCGCGCGCTGACGCAGCGGTGACCGGCGCTGCCCGCCGGGGGGGGGGCGGGCAGCGGGCGAGCGCCCGGCTGGGCGGGTAGGGCGGGATTGGGTACCCTTGGCCGCCCGTTGCCCGTGCCTGCCCATGTCCCGCGCCGCTGCCTCGTTCACCTACCGCCTGGCCTTCCGCCCGATCGACGAGCGGATGCCGTCCGCCGACCTGGCGCGCACCGTGCAGCGTGTGCTGCTGGCGTTGAGCGGGCCGCCGCATGGCGTGGCGATCGTCAGTCTGCAGCGCCCGCCGCGCGAGGACGGCGCCGGCCTGTACATGGAGGCGGTCGCCACCGGCCCGGAGCGGTGGTACCTGCAGGCCGACGACTATCTGTTGAGCGAAGGGCTGCGCGGCGAGTTGCAGCCGTGAGGGGCGGGGATCGGGGATGACCAGCCATACGGCTGTGGAAAAGCCGGGATTTGAGATTCGCAAGAGCGGGCGTGGCGTGATCCGCTCTTGCGCGTTTGTTTTGGCCTTCCGCGCATTCGCGTCTACGCCACCGCAATCGATCCAAGCCAGATCGCAGTCAGAGAAAGGACTCGCCAGCGCCTGCGCTTCGTCCAATCCCCAATCCCTGATCCCGAATCCCTGTCAGTAGAGAATCCGCGTGCGCAAGGTTCCGGCGATCTGCCCCAGTTCGTCCTTCAGCACGCCCGCCAGTTCCTCGCTGGCGCCGACGTCGATCACCACGTAGCCGACCTTGGGGTCGGTGCGCAGGAACTGGCCGTCGATGTTGACGTTGTGGCGCGAGAACAGCTCGTTGATCTGCGACAGCACGCCGGGCACGTTGCGGTGGATGTGCAGCAGGCGCAGGCTCTCGGCGTGCTCGGGCAGGGTCACCTCGGGGAAGTTCACCGCCGACAGGGTGCTGCCGTTGTCGCTGTAGCGCACCAGCTTGGCCGCCACTTCCACACCGATGTTGTCCTGTGCCTCCAGCGTGCTGCCGCCGACGTGCGGGGTCAGGATCACGTTGTCGTGCGCGGCCAGCGGCGATTCGAACACATCGCCATTGCCCTTGGGTTCGACCGGGAACACGTCGACCGCGGCGCCGCCGATGTGGCCGCTGCGCAGTGCCGCGTCCAGCGCGTCGATGTCGATCACCGTGCCGCGCGAGGCGTTGATCAGGTGCGCGCCCGGCTTCATCTGCGCCAGTTGCGTCGCCCCGATCATGTTGCGGGTGGCCGCGGTTTCCGGCACGTGCAGGGTGACCACGTCCGCGCGCGCCAGCAGGTCGTCCAGGTCGGTGGCGGTGCGTGCGTTGCCCAGCGACAGCTTGGTCTCGATGTCGTGGAAGATCACCTGCATGCCCAGCGATTCGGCCAGCACGCCGACCTGGGTGCCGATATGGCCGTAGCCGACGATGCCCAGCACCTTGCCGCGGGTTTCGTGGCTGCCGGTGGCCGACTTGGACCAGCCGCCGCGGTGGCATTCGGCGTTCTTCTGCGGAATGCCGCGCAACAGCAGGATGGCCTCGGCGATCACCAGTTCGGCGACGCTGCGGGTGTTGGAGTAGGGCGCATTGAAGACGGGAATGCCGGCCAGCTCGGCGGCGTCCAGGTCGACCTGGTTGGTGCCGATGCAGAAGCAGCCGACCGCGATCAGGCGCTTGGCCTGCGCCAGCACCTCGGCGCTGAGCTGGGTGCGCGAGCGGATGCCGACGATGTGCGCCTCGGCGATGCGCTGCTTGAGCTCGTCTTCCGGCAGCGACTTGGCATGCAGCTCGATCTGCGAGTAGCCGGCCGCGCGGAACACGTCGACGGCGGTCTGGCTGATGCCTTCGAGCAGCAGCACGCGGATATCCTGCTTCGGAAACGAGGTCTTCTTGGGCGACATTGCGGAGGGAGCGATGGCCGATGGGCCGATCACTATGCCAGATGGCTCCTTGCTTTGGTGCGCCGCAATAGGATGCCGGGAACCCGTGGATGCAACGCCGGTGGAAGGTTTCAGGTGCATCGATTGACGTGGGCCGACGCGGGATTCGGCAGTGGGGAGTGGGGATTCGCAAGCGCGGCAGCCGCGTCGCTGGACGGCGTCGTGCAACGCTGGCACGCTTGAATGCTTGCCTTCGCCGATGCCTCTCCGCCCATGACCGACCCGCGCCTGGATGCCCTGGCCCTTGCCGTTCCCGGCCTGCGCCTGACGACCGATCCCGCCGACCTGGAGCACTACGGTCGCGACTGGACCCGGCGCTGGACGCCGGCACCGCTGGCGATCGCGCTGCCGGCGACGGTGCAGGAGGTGCAGGCGATCGTGCGCTGGGCCAACGACCACGCCGTGGCGGTGGTGCCCTCCGGCGGCCGCACCGGCCTGTCCGGCGGCGCGGTGGCCGCGCACGGCGAACTGGTGCTGAGCCTGGAACGGATGAACAAGGCGCTGGCCTTCGATGCGGTCGATCGCACCCTCACCGTGCAGGCCGGCATGCCGCTGGAGGCCGTGCACAACGCCGCACGCGAGCACGGCCTGCAGTACCCGGTGGACTTCGCCGCGCGCGGCTCGTGCTCGATCGGCTGCAACATCGCCACCAATGCCGGCGGCATCCGCGTGATCCGCTACGGCAACACCCGCGAGTGGATCGCCGGGCTCAAGGTGGTCACCGGCAGCGGCGAGCTGCTCGAGCTCAATCGCGGGCTGATCAAGAACTCCAGCGGCTACGATTTCCGCCAGTTGCTGATCGGCTCCGAGGGCACCCTGGGCGTCGTGGTCGAGGCCACCCTGCGGCTCACCGATCCGCCGCCGCCGAGCAACGTCATGCTGCTGGCGCTGCCCTCGTTCGAGGTGCTGATGCAGGTGTTCGCCGCATTCCGCAGCCGCCTGCAGCTGGAAGCGTTCGAGTTCTTCACCGACCGCGCGTTGCAGCACGTGCTGGCGCATGGCGCGCAGGCGCCGTTCGAGACGGTCTATCCGTACTACGTGGTCACCGAGTACGCCAGCGGCAACGAGGCGCAGGAGACCGCGGCGCTGGCCGCGTTCGAGGCCTGCATGGAGCAGGGCTGGGTGCTGGACGGGGTGATCAGCCAGAGCGAGGCGCAGGCCGCGCAGCTGTGGCGCCTGCGCGAGGGCATCACCGAGGCGGTGGCGCGCTACACCCCGTACAAGAACGACGTGTCGGTGCGGATCTCGGCGATGCCGGCGTTCCTGGCGCGGACCCAGGCCCTGCTCGGCGAGGCCTACCCGCAGTTCGAGGTGGTGTGGTTCGGCCACATCGGCGACGGCAACCTGCACATCAACGTGCTCAAGCCCGACGCCACCGCGCCGGCCGACTTCATCGCCGCCTGCGAGCAGGTCACCAAGCTGCTGGCGCAGGTGCTGGCCGAGCATGGCGGCAGCATCTCCGCCGAGCACGGCATCGGCCTGGTCAAGAAGCCGTACCTGGCAAGCACCCGCAGCGCCGAGGAGATCGCGCTGATGCGTGCGGTCAAGCGGGTGTTCGATCCGTCCGGGCTGCTCAATCCGGGCAAGCTGTTCGATCCCTGAGCCTCGCCGCCCGAGCGCCGCGCGGCCCGTTCAGGCGCTGCGCGCGGCGGGCCGCTAGGCTATGCGGCGCGGCGCTGGCCGTCCCCCTTTCACGATGCCGTTTGGAACGATTGCGATGACCCGAGTGACCGCGCGCTGCGCCCTGCTGTTCGCCCTGACCCTGCCCGCGTTCGCGCAGGCGTCCAGCTTCGCCGGCAGCTCGGCCGGTTCGGCCTCGGCCGGCTCGGCCGGCAGCTCGGCCTCCTCGGACAGCAGCTCCAACAACGACAAGGTGGTGCTGCAGGCGCGCGACGACGCGGCCGGCTTCGTCGCCAGCGCCGGGCGCATCCGCGGCGTGCAACTGGAAGCGGCGCTGCGCGTGCTGCGCGAAGGCAACCCGCAGGCGCAGCAGGCCAGCGACCTGGAACTGGCGCAGGCGATCCTGGCGCTGTGACCGCGCGCCGGCCACGGCGCCTCGGCGCGCGGTGGCTGGCGGTGCTGGCGCTGGCCGGTGCGATGCACGCGGCGGCCGCGCCGCCGACTGTCGACGCCACCGGGTTGAGCGCGGCCGAGCGCACGGCCAGCCAGACCGTGCTGGCGGCGGCCCAGGCCCGGTTGCCGCCAGCCTGGGCCGCGGCGCTGCCTGCCGGGCTGCCGCTGCAATGGCGCGACGATCTTCCTCCGCAGGTGCACGGGCGGGCGCAGGCCAGGCGTCTGCTGTTGAACAAGCGCCTGCTGCGCGACTGGATGGCGGCGGGAGCCGACACCGACCCGGCCGCCGATCCGGCGCGGCGGCCGGCCCTGGCCGCCTTGCTGCACGAACTGGCGCACTTCTACGACCGCGCCCCCGCAGGGCGGCTGTCGTCGGATCCGCGGCTGCTGGATCTGGCCGGTTGGCAGGTCAGCCCGATGCGCCTGGGCCTGCGCCGCGGCCAGAACCGGTTCACCGAGCGCAGCCCGGACCGCTACGAACTGCAGTCGCCGGCCGAGTTCGTGGCGGTGAACCTCGAGCACTTCCTGCTCGATCCGGACTACGCCTGCCGCCGGCCGGCGCTGGCCCGTTACTTCGCCGCACGCCTGGCGTGGACGCCACCGGCGAGCGCATGCGCGCCCGGCCAGGTCTTCGTGCAGGACCCGCTGGCCGAGGCGGCGGCATTGCTGCAGGTGGACCCGGCGCGGGTCTACGCGGTGGACTACCTGTTGGCCGACGGCAACGCGCAGCCGATGAGCCACTGGGGCCACAGCATGCTGCGCCTGGTGATCTGCGCGCCGGGGCGGCCGCTGGGGCCGCAGTGCCGGCTGGATCTGGCCGAGCACCGGGTGCTGTCGTTCCGCGCCTTCGTCGACGACGTGCAGATCTCCAACCTGCGCGGGCTTACCGGCTCGTACCCGTCGCGGCTGTTCGTGCTGCCGCTGCGCCAGGTGGTCGACGACTACACCCAGGTGCAACTGCGCGGCCTGCAGTCGCTGCCGCTGCGGCTGTCGCGCGAGGAGATCGCGGCGCTGCTGGAGCGCGCCGCGCAACTGCATTGGAGCTACGACGGCCGCTATTACTTCCTCAGCAACAACTGCGCGGTGGAGACCTACGCCTTGCTGCACGACGGCGTGCCGCGGCTGGCGGCTGCGCACCTGTCCGGGATCAGTCCGACCGGATTGCGTCGGCGCCTGCTGCGCGCCGGCATCGCCGATGCGTCGGTGTTCGCCGATGCCGACGCGGCGGTGCGCGATGGCTACTTCTTCCCGGCGGCCAGCGCGCACTTTGCGGAGATGTTCGCGGTGGCGCGCGGGTCGTTGGCGCTGCCGGCCCGCGATGCCGACGCGTGGCTGGACCTGCCGGCCGCACAGCGCGCGCCGTGGCTGCAGCGCGGCGACCTGCGTGCCAGCGCCGCCTTGCTGCTGCTGGAGAACGCCGCCCGCCGCCGCGCCGAGCAGCGCGGTCGCGATGCGCTGAAGCGGCGCTATCTGGGCAAGCCGCTGCCGTCCGCGGTGGCCGCTGCGGGCGAGGGCGATGCAGTGGGCGCGACCCGCGACGCCGCCAGCGCGGTACGTGCGGTGCTGGCCGAGCAAGGCCTGCTCAGCCAGCCGGCGAGCCTGCTGCAGGGACAGCCGGGCTACGGCCTGCCGCAGGCCCAGGAACGCGCCTGGCTGCAGGTCCAGGGCCAGGCGCGGATCGCCGCGCTGCACGCCGACGGCGCCGCGCTGCAGACGCGCCTGCGCGGTTTGCTGCCCGCGCCGCTGCAGGCGGAGCTGGCGCAGAGCGACGCCAACCTGGCGACGCTGGGCGAACGCCTGCGCACGCTCAATCGCGAAGGCGGTGGCCTGCAGCTGCGTTCGCCTTCGGTGTTGCAGCAGGGGGATGGGCCGCATTAGCTACGGGCATGCGCAGGGCGCAGGCCGTCGGAGGAGCGGAGTGTCGCGTGGGAATCGGATACGTCGCGGTCGCGGCTGAAGCCGCTCCTACAACGTGACCGGTTGCAGCGTCTGCTGCATCGGTCCCTTGCAGGCGCAGCCTTGTCGTCCTGGAGGAAGGGGGCTGCTAGTGCCAGGCGTCGGGACTGAAGTCCCTCCCACAGGAGCGGCGCAGCGTCCGCACGCTCCTGCACGAGCGGCTTCAGCCGCGACGCGCGCAGCGGGGAAGCCGGTCGATATCATATCGGCCGCCGTCAGGGCCGACGCAGCCTTGTCGTCCTGGAGGAAGGGGGCTGCTAGTGCCAGGCGTCGGGACTGAAGTCCCACAGGAGCGGCGCAGCGTCCGCACGCTCCTGTAGGAGCGGCTTCAGCCGCGACGAGTGAAGCGTGGACGCTGGCCGATATCGACCACCGTCAGGGCTGACATCCAGTCCTGCAAGGGCGCCACCGCGCCGCCCCGCAGGCCGCGATCACGGCAGGTCGAGATCGGCGTCCTCGCCGTAGCGGCGCAGCCAGGCGTCGCGTGGCGGATCCTGGCGGTACTGCGCGCGCAGCTTCGCCCAGGTTTGCTCGTTGCCGTCGCAGTACTTGGCCATCGCCTGTTCCAGTGCGCGACG
>JBEVKG010000356.1:0-3608 GCA_040509765.1 Xanthomonas sp. | reverse complement strand
CCACCGCCGCTGGCAGATCGACGCCAGCGTCGCGCTGGGCCGCCCGGCGCCGCCGACCGACTTCCGCGACGACGTGGAGCTGAAGCTGCTGCGCCAGTTCGACCCAACCCACGAGTGGGTGCTGGGTCCGGGCGACATGCTGTATCTGCCGCCGCTGGTGCCGCACCACGGGGTGGCCGAGGATGCCTGCCTGACCTTCTCGGTGGGTATGCGCGCGCCGTCCTCGGCCGAGCTGATCGCCGATTACCTGGACACCCTGATCGACGGCGCCGACGAGGCGCTGCGCTACCACGACGAAGACCTGCAGGCGCCGGCCGATCCCTACGAGATCGACGCGGCGGCGATGGGCCGCGTGGTCGAGGCGCTGAACGCGCTGCGCATGAACGACCCGGACAAGCTCGGCGCCTGGTTCGGCCGCTTCATCACTACCTACCGTGCCGCCGGCGAGATCCTGCCGCCGGCCGGGCTGCCGCCGGCGGAGGAGATCGCCACGGCGCTGGAGCAGGGCCTGGTCCTGCAGCGGCACCCGTGGGCGCGTCCGGCGTGGCGGCGCGCCAGCCGCGGCGCCATGCTGTTCTGCAGCGGCCTGGAGTTCGCGCTGCCGATCAAGGACGCCAAGCGCCTGGCCGCGGCCGATCACCTCGATGGCACGGACTACGCGGCGCTGTCGGCGGCCGGCCGGCAGACCCTGCTGGAACTGATCGAAGGCGGCTTCTACCAGCCGCTGGACGCCGAGGACGCGACCGAGGCGGACGCCGACCCGGCCTGATCCGACCATGCCCGGCCCCGGCTTCCGCATCGCTGTGCTGGATCCCGTCCAAGACGGCGCCGAACTGCGCGCGCTGCGTGCCGCGGCCGGCACCGCAATCGACCCGGCCGACACCGCCGCAGCGGCGCTGGACACGCTGGGCGAGCACCTGGTCGCGCGCAGCGACGACGGCCAGGCGGTGGGCGCGGCCCGGCTCGGCGCGGACCGGCGGATCACCGCGCCGACCGTGCTGCCGGGCTGGCGCGGACGCGGCGTCGGCAGCGCGTTGCTGCGTGCCCTGGTCGAGGAAGCGCAGCGCCGGCGCTGGCCGCAGTTGACGCTGCACGCCCCCGCCGCGGCCCTGGCGTTCTACGCCCGCCAGGGCTTCCTGCCGCCACCGGGCGGCGTGGCCGCCTCCGCCGCGGCAGTGCCGCTGCGGCGCCGCTTCGACGGTGCCGTGGCGGTGGAGGACGTGGCGATGGCGATCGCCGCCGCCATCGCGGTGCTGGCGCAGGCCCGCCGCCAGGTGCTGATCCACAGCCGCGCGCTGGATCCGGGCCTGCTCGACGATGCCCGCGTGCTGGAGCAGGTGCGCCGCTTCGCGGTCGCCGGGCATGCCAAGCAGGTGCGGGTGCTGCTGCACGACGCGGCCGCGCCACAGCGCGCCGGCGCTCCCCTGCTGGCCCTGGCGCAGCGCTTGCCCAGCGTGTTCCAGTTCCGCGAAGTCAGCGATCCGGTGGACCGCAGCGACGCCACCGCCTACCTGGTGAACGAGGGCGGCGGCTACTACTTCCGTGGACTCGGTCACCGTTACGATGGCGAGACCGACCTGCTCGGTGGCGGCCGCGCACGCCAGGTGCGCACACGCTTCGACCGGGTCTGGGAACGCGCCCGCCCCTGCAGCGAACTGCGCGCACTGGGCTGGTGACGCGGCCGCGACCACACCGCGCAGGTGCCACGGATGAACCGGGATCGGCCTTGACCACGCCGAATGCACACCCCGGCTGGTTCATGGGGGTATAATTTTTGCGCTTGATTACGCCCGCGCGGTCCCCGCGTCCGCCGGTTCCTGCCGCAAGCCACCCCAAACAAAGCGACCCGACCCCACCATCGTGGACAATCTACTCAAGCAGTTTGCGCAGTCATCGCAACTCGCCGGCGGCAATGCCGCCTATATCGAAGACCTGTACGAACAGTATCTGGTCTCTCCCGACAGCATCGATCCCAAGTGGAAAACCTACTTCGACGGCTTCCAGGGCCGCGATGCCGGTGACGTCCCCCACTCTGCGGTCATCGCCCACATCGCCAGCGCCGCGCGCCAGGCCGCCAACAGCGGCACCGGCCCGAGCGGCGACGAGCGCGAGCGCCATGTCGGCCGCCTGATCACCGCCTACCGATCGCGCGGCCATCTCGGCGCGCGACTGGATCCGCTGGGCCTGACCCCGCCGGTGAACCCGCCGGACCTGGGCCTGCCGTTCCACAGCCTGTCGGAAAGCGATCTGGGCAGCGAGTTCAGCACCGGCGGCCTGGGCGGCCAGCCGCGGATGAAACTGCGCGATCTGCTGGCGCGGCTGAAGGCGACCTACACCGGGTCGATCGGCAGCGAGTTCATGCACATCTCCGAGTTCGAACAGCGCCAGTGGATCTACCAGCGCCTGGAGAACGCGGGCGGCGACATCGCCGGCGACACCGCCAGCCGCCGCCGCACCCTGGAGCGGATCACCGCCGCCGAGGGCCTGGAGCGCTACCTGCACACCAAGTACGTCGGCCAGAAGCGCTTCTCGCTGGAAGGCGGCGACTCGCTGATCCCGATGATGGACGTGCTGGTGCAGCGCGCCGGCAACGACGCGGTCAAGGACATCGTGGTCGGCATGGCCCACCGCGGCCGCCTCAACGTGCTGGTCAACACCCTGGGCAAGAACCCGCGCAAGCTGTTCGACGAGTTCGAAGGCAAGTTCGAGCACGCCCACGACGACCGCGCCCATACCGGCGACGTGAAGTACCACATGGGCTTCTCCGCCGACGTGGCGGTGGCCGACGGCAAGTCGGTGCACCTGGCGCTGGCGTTCAACCCCTCGCACCTGGAGATCGTCGATCCGGTGGTGGTGGGCAGCGTGCGTTCGCGCCAGGAGCGCTACGGCGACGCCGCGCGCAAGTCGGTGCTGCCGGTGATCATCCACGGCGACGCCGCGTTCGCCGGCCAGGGCGTGGTCATGGAGCTGTTCCAGATGTCGCAGGCGCGCGGCTTCGCGGTCGGCGGCACCGTGCACATCGTGGTCAACAACCAGATCGGCTTCACCACCAGCGCCCGCGACGACGCCCGCTCCACGCTGTACTGCACCGACGTGGCCAAGATGATCGGCGCGCCGGTGTTCCATGTGAACGGCGACGATCCGGACGCGGTGGCGTTCGTGGCCAACCTGGCCTACGACTTCCGCCAGCAGTTCAAAAAGGACGTGGTCATCGACCTGGTCTGCTACCGCCGCTGGGGCCACAACGAGGCCGACGAGCCGGCGGCCACCCAGCCGGTGATGTACCAGACCATCCGCAAGCACAAGACCACCCGCGAGCTGTACGCCGCCCAGCTGGAAAGCGAAGGCGTGCTGCAGGCCGGCGAGGCGCAGGCGCTGGTCGACGGCTACCGCAACAAGCTCGACTCGGGCGAGTACACCACCGAGCTGGCGACCCGCAAGCCCGACGAATTCGCCATCGACTGGTCCAAGTACCTGTCGGGCAAGCTGTCGGACAAGGTCGACACCACGGTCAAGCGCAAGACCCTGGACCAGCTGGCCAAGATCATCACCACCATCCCGGGCGGCGTCGAGCTGCACCCGCGCGTGGCCAAGATCTACGAAGACCG
>JBEVKG010000355.1:0-11563 GCA_040509765.1 Xanthomonas sp. | reverse complement strand
CCGGCAGCATCGCCAGGATCACCGCGCCGGGTGCCGCGGTCTCGGCCACGCGCAGCGCGGTGGCCACGGTGCCGCCGCCGGAGCTGCCGGTGAAGATGCCTTCCTCGGCGGCCAGGCGGCGCGACACGGCACTCGCGTCGGCATCGTCCACGCTCAAAACCTCGTCGTAGACCTCGCGGTTGAGCACCTCGGGCACGAAGTCCGGCGTCCAGCCCTGGATCTTGTGCGGCTTCCATTCGTTGCCCGACAGCAGCGCGGCGCCCGCGGGTTCGGTGGCGATGATCTTCGTTTCGGGCCGCGCCACGCGCAGCACTTCGCCGACGCCGGTGAGGGTGCCGCCAGTGCCCCAGCCGCTGACGAAATGGTCGAGCCGGCGGCCGGCGAAATCGCGCAGGATCTCCGCGGCGGTGGTGCTGCGGTGGTAGGCCGGATTGGCCGGGTTGGCGAACTGCCGGGCCAGGAACCAGCCGTGCTGCTTGGCCAGTTCCTCGGCCTTGCGCACCATGCCGCTGCCGCGCTCCGCGGCCGGGGTCAGGATGACCTTGGCGCCATAGGCGCGCATCAGCTTGCGGCGCTCGATCGAGAAGGTCTCCACCATCGTCGCCACGAACTTGTAGCCGCGCGCGGCGGCCACCATCGCCAGGGCCACGCCGGTGTTGCCGGAGGTCGCTTCGACGATGGTGTCGCCGGGCTTGAGCAGGCCGCGCGCCTCGGCGTCGAGCACGATCGCCAGGGCCAGGCGGTCCTTGACCGAGCCGCCGGGATTGAAGGACTCGACCTTGACGTACAGGTCCACGTGCGCCGGCGCCAGCCGCTGCAACTTGACGATGGGGGTGTGACCGATGGTGTCGAGGATGTTGTCGTAGATGGCCATGGGCAAGGTCTCCGGGAAGAGGGGCGGGTCAGGCGGCGTGGGCCAGGGTAGGCGCCGCCGGCGTCGGGGAAGGTGAGGGCGGCGCGCGCAATGGCGCGGCGCCGAACCAGTGCAGGGGATCGGCCAGCGCCGCCACCTCGCCGAGGATCAGCAGCGCCGGGGCGCGCACCGCATGCGCGCGGGCGGTCTCGGGCAGGTCGGCGAGGGTGCCGAGCACCACCCGCTGCTCGGCGCGCGAGCCGTTCTCCACCAGCGCGAACGGCGTGCTGGCGGCGCGGCCGGCGGCGAGCAGGCGCGTGCGCACCGTGTCCAGGCCGGCCACGCCCATGTACACCGCCAGGGTCTGCCGCTCCTGCGCCAGCGCGGCCCAGTCCAGGGTGTCCAGCGAGGCCTTGCAGTGCGCGGTGACCAGGCGCAGCGATTGCGCATGGTCGCGATGGGTCAGCGGGATGCCGGCGTAGGCGGCGCAGGCCAGCGCCGCGGTGATGCCGGGCACCACCGCATAGGCCACGCCGTGGGCACGCAGGTATTCCAGCTCCTCGCCGCCGCGGCCGAACACGAACGGGTCGCCGCCCTTCAGCCGGACCACCCGGCGGCCGCGCCGCGCGTGTTCCAGCAGCAGCGCATGGATCTGCTCCTGGGCGACGCTGTGGCCATCGGCCGATTTGCCGACGGCGATGCGTTCGGTGCCGGCCGGCACCAGCTGCAGGATCGCCGCACTGACCAGGCGGTCGTGCAGGACCACGTCGGCCTGGCGCAAGGCCTGCAGCGCGTGGCCGGTGAGCAGGCCGGGGTCGCCGGGGCCGGCGCCGACCAGGGTGACGCTGCCGTGGCGCAGCGGCAGCGCCTGGCCCGCGGCGGGGGCGGCGGCATCGGCTGCCGACGCCGCCTCGACCGGCAGCGCCTGCGCCAGCACCCGCCGGGCCGCCGCGGCCTGCAGCGCCTGGCGGGTGGCCGCGGCGTCCTCGCTGGCGGCGATCAGGAACCAGACGGTGTCCAGCCAGGCGCTGTCGAAGGCGCCGCGGTGCCAGGCCAGCCGGCCCTGCGCGGCCAGCGCGTGCAGCGTCGGGCTCAGGGCCGGTGCCGCCACCTGCGGCACGGCGCCGGCGGCGAGCAGCGCCTGTACCTGGCGCTCGGCGGCCGCACCGCCGCCGATCACCAGCACGGCCCGGTCGCGCAGGTCCGGATACAGGGCAATCGGGGCAGGGCTCACAGGGACGGCTCGCAACGCGGGGCAGGCGGGAGCGACGACCGTAGCGCCGGCTCATAGCCCCAGGAAATGACTTGATGCCCAAGGCAGATAGCTTTCGGTTATAAGGTGGAAGGCCGAATTCCACTACAGTCGAGCGTCCCCGCCTGGCGGCGCCTCGCCCTCGTCCCGATGACGCTGACCCAACTCCGCTACCTCGTCGCCATTGCCGATGCCGATCTGAACATCACCCTGGCGGCGGCGCGCGTGCATGCCACCCAGCCGGGGCTGTCCAAGCAGCTCAAGCAGCTGGAGGACGAACTGGGCTTCCTGCTGTTCGTGCGCAAGGGCCGCAGCCTGGAGATGGTGACCCCGGCCGGGCGCGAGGTGATCGAACGCGCGCGCGCGGTGCTGGCCGAGGCCAACAACATCCGCACCTATGCGGCCAACCAGCGCCGCGAGAGCCAGGGTCAGCTGACCCTCACCACCACCCACACCCAGGCGCGCTTCGTGCTGCCGCCGGCGGTGGCGCAGATCAAGCAGGCCTATCCGCAGGTCAGCGTGCACCTGCAGCAGGCCGCCGAGAGCGCGGCGCTGGATCTGCTCAGCCAGGGCGACGCCGACATCGCCATCGTCAGCACCGCCGGCACCGCGCCGGCGGCCGGAATCGCCGTGCCGCTGTACCGCTGGCGACGGCTGGTGCTGGTGCCGCGCGGGCACGCGCTGGACGTGCCGAAGCGGGTGCCGGACATGGCCGCGCTGGCGGCGCAGCCGCTGATCAGCTACGAATCCTCCACGCGCGCCGGCTCCTCGCTGCAGCGCGCCTTCGGCCGGCTCGGGCTGGAGCCGCGGATCGCGCTGACCGCGCTGGATGCGGACCTGATCAAGACCTATGTGCGCACCGGGCTGGGCGTGGGCCTGCTGGCGGAGATGGCGGTCAGCGCCAACGACACCGACCTGCGCGCGTGGCCGGCGCCGCCGGAGATTCCCGAGTGCATCGCCTGGGCAGTGCTGCCGCGCGACCGGGTGCTGCGCGACTACGCGCTGGAGCTGGTGCACGTGCTGGCGCCGCAGATCGACACGCGCGACCTGCGCCGGGTGATGGAAGGCAACCAGCAGCCGGACTGGCCGGCGCCGCCGAGCTGGGAAGCGCTGACCCAGACCATCACAAGCTAGAAGCCGGGAGTCGGGAATCGGGAGTGGGGAATGGCGGTGAAGCCGGGAGTAGGGAATCGGGATTGGGGAATGGCAACAGCGATGCCCCGTGCTCGATGCGTCGATGGCTTAGGCAGATTTCCGGGCAAAAGAAGTAGGGGCAACGACACCGCGGCCTGCGGCGGAATGCCGGAATGGAGACCACGTCCTGGCGGGGCTGCCTGTCGCGCGCGTTGCCGCGGCTGGAGCGGCCGCCTATCATGCGGCCCCCGCTGCCACCCGGCAGACCGCGACCCTGGACGTGCCGGCGGCTGTCGGCACCGCGCCTGCCGCGTGGCCGACGTCCGGGGCGCGTCGACTTTCCCAATGCAAGGACGCCCGATGCATCCTGTTCTCCAGCACACCCTGTTCTTCGTCAAGGAACAGGTCGGCATGTTCAAGGCCGCCAACAACTACGACGTGTTCGACCCGCACAGCAACCGCAAGCTGCTGGAATGCCGCGAACCGCACCTGGGTGTGTTCACCAAGATCTTTCGTTTCAGCGACTACAAGCGCATGACCCCGTTCCACGTGGAAGTGCGCACCCCGGACGGACAGAAGGTGCTGACGGTCAAGCGTGGGTTCTCGCTGTTCCTGTCCAGGGTCGAGGTGCTGGACGAGCACGACCGGCCGGTCGGCTCCTTCAGCCAGAAGTTCTTCTCCATCGGCGGCAAGTTCGATGTGCTCGATGCCCAGGGCACGCCGGTGTGCACCCTGCGCGGCAAGTGGACCAGCTGGGATTTCCGCTTCGTGCAGGGCGAGCGCGAGCTGGCGCAGGTGTCCAAGAAGTGGGCCGGGCTGGGCAAGGAGCTGTTCACCAGCGCCGACAACTACATGCTGTCGATCGCCGGCAGCGTGCCGGCCGAGGATCCGCGGCGGATCCTGATCATGGCGGCGGTGCTGTGCATCGATATGGTGTTGAAGGAATGATGGGAAGGAGCCGGGAATGGGGAATCGGGATTGGGGAATCGTGGTGAAGCCGGGAATCGGGAGTCGGGATTGGGGAATCGCAAAAGCGGGATTCCCGCGGCGGCTGCGCCCCGGCTCATCCGACTGAGCGGAGCCGTTGTGGGAGGGACTTCAGTCCCGACTGCATGCTGCCGGAAGACCTTAGTACCTCACTGGTCCCTGCCGAGCCTTAGCGACTCAACGCTGCGCGGCTGCGCTTGACATCTTCCTTCTCTCATCGGGAGAAGGTGCCCCGAAGGGGCGGATGAGGGGGCGGGCGCCAGCACCAGCACCTGCGCCCAGCGCCGCTCAGGCGGCGGATGCCGCCGGCAACAGCACCGTGAAGCGGCTGCCGTGCCCGGGCTGGCTGCGCACTTCCACGGTGCAGCCCAGGGTCTCGGCGGCGCGGCGCACGATCCACAGGCCCAGGCCGAGGCCGTCGCTGCGCGGGTCGGCCTGGCGGAAGGCCTGGAACAGCGTGCGCAGGCCGTCTTCGTCCATGCCGATGCCGCGGTCGATGATCTCCACCGCCACCTGGTCGCCGCGGCGCCGGCAGCCGATCAGCACTTTGCCCTGTTCGGTGTACTTGACCGCGTTGCCCAGCAGGTTGCCGAGCAGCGTGGACAGCAGGGCGACGCTGCTGCGCACGCGCAGGGAGGTCGGCACGCTGCGCAGTTGCACGCCCTTGGCCGCGGCCTGCGGCTGCCAGGTGGCCAGGATCGGCGCCAGCACGTCGGCCAGGGCCAGCTCCTGCAGCGCCGGCAGGCGCAGTTCGCCGGCGGCGGCATTGGTGGCGAGCTGGTCGAGCCCGCTGGCGACCTGGTTCAGGGCCGCGCGTGCGGTCTCCAGCGAACCATCCTGCGCGGCGTCGCGCTGGCGCTGCAGCTTGCTCAGTGCGTAGGACGCGGTGCGCAGCGGGGTCTTCAGGTCGTGGCCGGCGATGGCCATCAGGCGGCTGCGGTAGTGGTTGGATTCCTGCGCCAGGTGCAGCGCCTTGCGCAGTTCCAGTTGGCCCATCGCCTGCCGCGCCAGCGCGCGCAGCGCTTCGATCTGCTCGTAGCTGAGCTGGCGCGGGCGCCGGTCCAGCACGCACACGGTGCCCAGGGCCAGGCCATCGGAGGTCTTCAGCAGCGCGCCGGCGTAGAAGTGCAGGCGCATGTCGCCGGTGACCAGCGGGTTGCAGGCGAAGCGCGGATCCTCGCGGGTGTCGGGCACCAGCAGCAGGTCGTCCTCGAGCAGGGCGTGCGCGCACAGCGAGGTCGCCAGCGGGGTCTCGCGCGTGCCCAGCCCGATCTCGCTCTTGAACCACTGGCGCTCGCTGTCGATCAGGTTGACCACCGCGATCGGCGCCTGGCAGATCAACCCGGCCAGCCGGGTGATGTCGTCGAACGCCGGCTCGCGTGGCGTGTCCAGGATCGCGTAGCTGTGCAATGCGTCCAGGCGCAGCGCTTCGTTGCGTGGCTTGGCCGCGCAGTAGAACGGGTCGGCGGCGGTTTCGACAGGGGACATGCAGCGCGACTCGGGCGGGAAGGCGCGCAGTTTATGGTAACTGTCACGGTTTTTGCCGACGCGGCGTTCACGCGGCGCTCGCGTGGGCTGCACCTGCGCTTAGCGAATCCGGGCAGATGCCGGTGGCGCCGAGGTTCAGCCCACCCAGCGGCCCTGTGCGTCGACCAGCGGGGTGCCGTCTTCCTTGGCGAAGGCGCCACGCTGTGGCGCCGGCAGGAGCTCCAGCACCGTCTCCGAGGGCCGGCACAGGCGCGTGCCCAGCGGGGTGACCACGATCGGCCGGTTGAGCAGGATCGGATGCTGCAGCATCGCATCCAGCAGCGCGTCCTCGTCCAGCGCCGGGTCGTCCAGCCCGAGTTCGGCATAGGGCGTGCCCTTCTGCCGGATCAGGTCGCGCAGCGGCAGGCCGCTGGCCGCGGCCAACGCCTGCAGGGTCGCGCGGTCCGGCGGGGTCTTCAGGTATTCGATCACCGTCGGCTCGACGCCACTGTTGCGAATCAGCCCCAGCACGTTGCGCGAGGTGCCGCAGGCGGGGTTGTGGTAGATCGTGATCGTGGGCATCGCTCGGCTCGCTGCATGGACATGAAGGGTGGCGGCGGCGCGGGAAGCGCCAGCCGGCCGTTGTCGATGGTGCCGGAATCGCCGGGACACGCAAGCACGGCGTCGTCGACACGAGGACGGGCGCAGCGCTGCGCCCGTCGCGGTCGGCGGAGTGCCGGAGTCAGGTCGGCATGTCTTCGATCTGCAGGTACACCATGGTCTGGTTGAGCAACTGGTAGGCGACCTCGCCGAAGGTCACAGGTCCGATCAACTCGCCGGTGCGCTTGCCCTCCAGTTCCGAGTACAGGAAGTTCAGAATGCAGTTGCAACTGAACTCGGGGTGCTTCACCGCCTGCGGCAAGTGCCGCGAGAACGCCTCCACGTAGTTGGACACCGGCGCGGCGACCCGGTACTCGACCCCGCGGAACACCGGTGCGTACAGCGTGACCCGGTGCGCGTCGGCATCGACCGACTGGATGCTGACATTGATCTTTTCGCCGTTGTAGTCGGCCACCAGCGGCAGGCGCAGGTCGATGTGCGAGGAGCCCAGATACTCGGCGAAATCGCGCGGCTGGCCGTTGATCAGCGCCTGCCCGACCGTGAATCCGTCCTCGGCGAAGCCGATGCTGTCGCCGTCTCCCTGCACGAAACAGTTGACGATGCCGACCGAAACCATCTTGGTGTCCGGCAGCGTCGCGTGCAGCGCCACGCAGCCTTCGCTGTAAGAGGTGCCCGTGGTGCCGTCGTAGACCCGCGGCGCCACCGTGCCGAGATCGACCAGGTCGACGCCGGCCACCCAGCCGACGATGTTCTTCATGAACAGGCCGGGATAGTCCGGCGAGTCCTGTGCATAGCGGACGTGCGCCTGGCTGGTGGCGGGCAGGATGATGACGCTGAAGCCGTGGTCGGGCGAATCGCTGGCGATGGACGGCAATGCGTCCACGTCGTACCAGCGCACCTGCGACGCCACCACGCAGGCATCCTGCTCGCTGACGAAGATCAACTCGCGGCTATGCGTGCCGCCCTGGGTGTCCATGAAATAGGGAATGGTGCCGCCGATCCAGTTGCCCTTGGGGAGGCCGTCGAGCAGGGCCTGGTCGCCGGCCAGGTACAGTGTGGCGCCGGCGCGGATCTTCTCGGCTACTTGTTCGCGTGTCATCAGCATGTCGGGCGCTCCGTCAGAAATGGGCGTGCAATTCGGCCGTGTAGAGGTTTTCGTATTTGCTGAAGAACGCATGCGCCTCGTCCACGCACGCCTGCAGGTTCTGCGGCGAAGGATCGCTTTTGATCTTGCGCGCGCACTGGCTCAGCATCATGTTGCCGGCGAAGACCTTGAATTGCAGCTTGGCATCGCCGCGCAGCAGCGGAATCCACTTGGGATGGGTCTTGCTTGGAATCATCTTGTCTCTCCCCGATGACGTCGGTCGAGGGCCGGACGCATGTCCGGCCTGCAGCCGGCTATCGGCGTCGGCGTTGGCGGCTTGAGCGCAGCGGCACGCTGT
Source organism: Xanthomonas sp. (assembly GCA_040509765.1). GTDB lineage: Bacteria > Pseudomonadota > Gammaproteobacteria > Xanthomonadales > Xanthomonadaceae > Xanthomonas_A. The sequence goes on along the minus strand of JBEVKG010000355.1, from coordinate 3,807 downwards.
AAGCGATTTCTTGTTGGTAATTGCGTAGTCCATCAATGCCGCCGTCGGCTGGCGTGTGCCGGTAGGGACGGGCCGTGCGATGCCAGGCGTGGCGGACGCGTCGGCCGTTCGCGCCGCCGCGCAGCGCCATCTGCCGCGATGTGCCGCCGTCGCACTGGGCGTGGCACGCTCTAGAATGCGCGGATGTTCCGTCTCCGCCAGCCGCCATCGCTCTGGACCGCGCTCGCCGCCCTGGCGCTCGGTCTGCTGCTGCTGGCGCCGCCGATCAGCCAGTGGCGGCAGGCGCAGGCCGAGGCAGCCGCGCTGCAGGACCAGGCGCTGTGCACCAGCGGCGGCCTGCGCCTGGCGGCGCTGGCGGGGGCCATGGCGTCGGCGCATGGCGGCCACCACGACGATGCCGGCCTCGCGCACGCGCCGGCCTGCGATTACTGCCTGCTTGCCGCGCGGCTGCTGCCGTGGGTGGCGCTGTTGCTGGCGCTGCTGCCCTGGCGCTGTCTACCGGCCCCGTTGGCGGCGCTGCGCAGCCGCGCCATCACCGCCACCGCACGCCGCGCCCATCCGGCACGCGGCCCACCGCTGTTCTCCTGATCCACGGGTTGCCGTTTCCGTGCCGCGGCGCCGCTGCGGCATGTCCTCGTGCCGATGGAGTTTCGCCATGTTCCGCTTTCCTGCCATGCCGCCCGTGGCGGCGTGCTGCTGCGCGTGTCTCGCCGCGGCCGCGCCCGCCCATGCCGCCGATGCTGCCGATGCGCCGCCCGGCGCTGCCGGCGATTCCGTTCTGACCCTGGGCAAGGTCCAGGCCACCCCGCCGCTCGCCGCCGGTTCCAGCGCGCGCAGCGTGTTCAGTTCCGTCGACATCCTCGGCGGCGACCTCCTGCAGGACCAGCATGTGGACTACAGCTGGGAACTGTTGATGCGTGCGCCCGGCGTGCAGGTGACCCAGTTCAAGATGGGCACCGACGCCGGGCGTTTTTCCTTTCGCGGCTTCAACGGCGAGGGCCGGGTCAATGCGGTCAAGCTGCTGATCGACGGCGTGCCCAGCAACGACAATGCCGGCGCCATGCCGTACCTGGATGCGGTGTTCCCGCTGGACATCGCCGCGATCGAGATCGTGCGCGGCACCAACGATCCGCGCTACGGGCTGGATGCGATCGCCGGCAGCGTCGACGTGCTGACCCGCAGTGGTGGCAACGACGGCCGCGCCAGCGTCACCGTCGGCAGCTTCGGCACCCGTGAGGTGCAGGCGACGCAGGGCATCGAGCGCGGCGCCTGGAGCCAGAACTATGTCGTCGCCTGGCGCGACAGCGACGGCTACCGCGACCACGCCGACGCGCGCAAGCACGCGGTCTCCGGCAAGTGGTTCTATACCGATCCGGAAGGACGCTGGCGCGCCGGGCTCAGCGCGCGCGACTACCGCAACACGGCGCTGGAGGCGGGGTATCTGGATTACGCCACCGCGCAGCGCGCCCCGCGCAGTTCCCCCGACTACGCGCGCGACGACCGTAGCCAACGCCACACCACGCAGCTGTCGCTGCACCTGGATGCGCGTCTGGCCGACAGCGTGCAGGGCAGCGCCAAGGCGTACTGGAACCGCTACGACAATCAGCGCTGGGTCCGCTTCACCGCCGCCGGCGCGCAGCAGGAGCGCGACACCGACGAGCGCCAGCGCGGCGTGCTGGCCAGGCTCAGTTGGCGCCCGGCGCTGGCCCGCGCCGACGCCTTCGCGCTGGAGGGCGGGGTCGATGCGCAGTGGCAGGACAACGTCTCGCAGCGCTACCGCACGGTGGCGCGGGTGCGCACCGCGCCGCTGCGCGACTGGGACTTCGATCTGCACACCGAAGGCGCCTACGTGCAGGCGGTGCTGCGCCCCACCGCGCGCCTGCAACTGGTGCCGGGCTATCGGGTGGATCGGGTGGGCGGGCAGTTCCGCGACCTCGCCAGCGGCGCACGCTATCCCGCCTACGCCTACGGCACGATCCGCCAACCCAAGTTCAGCGCGGTGTATGCGCTGACCGCGCAGGCCAGCCTGTACGCCAACATCGGCCGCACCTTCCAGATCGGCAGCGGCAACGGCGCCTACCGCACCCAGGCGCGCAACCTGGCGCCCTCGTTCAACGACGGCTGGGAGACCGGCCTCAAGTTCGCCGGCGCGCAGCAGCGCTGGGACGCGCGCGTGGCCTACTGGGAGCAGCGCGCGTCCGACGAAGTGGCGACCATCCTCGGCGTGAACGGCAGCGTCGGCACCGGCGAGGTCGGCAATGTCGGCAAGACCCTGCGCCGCGGCTGGGATGCGCAGCTGAACCTGCGTCCGGACGAGCGCTGGACGCTATGGCTGGCGTATTCCCGACAACGCGCGCTGATCGTCACCCCGGACCCGAGTGCGCCGGCCACCCGCGGCAAGGAGATCGAGAACGTGCCGCACTTCCTGGCCACTGCGGGGATCGACTGGCAGGCCACGCCGCGGCTGACACTGTCGGCCTGGGGCAATGCGCAGGGCGACTACTACGTGGAGCGCAGCAACACGATGGGCCGCTATGGTGGCGATGCGCTGGCCAATCTCGGCGCGACCTGGCGCTGGCGCGCGCAGCGCGAGGTGTCGCTGCAACTGAAGAACCTGACCGACCGGCACTACGTCTACGCCTGGTACGACAGCGGGTCCTCCGGCTACTCGCCCGGCGACGGCCGCGCGCTGTACGCCACGTTGAGCTGGGGCTGGTGATGGCCATGCACCCGCTCACGGCCAATGCGGCACCGGCACGCTTCTATCGCGCGGTATGGCGCTGGCATTTCTACGCCGGCCTGCTGGTGCTGCCGCTGCTGGTGTGGCTGGCGCTGACCGGCGCGGCCTTCGTCTACCAGCAGCCGATCGACGGCTACTTCCACCGCGCGCTGAAGACCGTGCCGGTGCCGGGCCATGCGCAGGCGCTGGCACCGCAGCGGCTGCTGGCCGCGGCGCTGGCCGCGCAACCCGGCCAGGCGCTGCGCTACACCACGCCGCCGCGGCGCGATGCCTCGGCGGAAGTGACCATCGCCACCGCCGATGGCCGCCACGAGGTGGTGTACGTGGATCCGTACCGGGCGCGGGTGCTGGGCCAGTTGCCGGAGCACGGCACCGTGGCCTGGACCATCCGCCGCCTGCACAGCCTCGACTACGTCGGCTGGTTCGCCAACGCGCTGATCGAGGTGGCCGCCGGCTGGGCGATCCTGCTGGTGCTGACCGGGGTATACCTGTGGTGGCCGCGCGGGCGCCGCGGCGGCGTGACCACGGTGCGCGGGCGGCCGGCGCAACGCGTGTTCTGGCGCGACCTGCATGCGCTCACCGGCAGCGTGGTCGGCGCGCTGCTGCTGTTCCTGGCGCTGACCGGGATGCCGTGGTCGTGGTTCTGGGGCGCACAGGTCAACCGCCTGGCCAACGGCCACCACTACGGCTATCCGTCCGGGCTGCGGGTGGACCTGCCGATGTCGACCCTGCGGCTGAGCGACAGCGAGTTGCCGGCGTGGTCGCTGCGGCAGGCGCGCCTGCCGCAGTCGTCGCCGCCGGCCGCGGACCCGCATGCAGCGCACGCCGCGCATGATGGCCACGGCGAACACGGCGGCATGGCCGACATGGCCGACATGGCGGACGCCACGCCGGCGGCGTGCGCGATCGGCCTGGATGCGGCGGTGGCGCGGTTCCAGGCGCGCGGCATCGCGCCGGGCTACAGCGTGGCGTTGCCGCGCGGCGTGCGCGGGGTCTATACGGCCTCGGTGTATCCGCCCGACCTGGCGCAACAGCGGGTGATCCACCTGGACCAGTACAGCGGCCAG
>JBEVKG010000354.1:0-6776 GCA_040509765.1 Xanthomonas sp. | reverse complement strand
CCGACCAGCGCCTTCGGCGGCATCATCGCCTTCAACCGCACGCTGGACGCGGCCGCCGCCAAGGTCATCCTGGGTTTCGGTGCGAATCCACATGGGGGCTCCGACTCCGGGCAATGCGTGCTGCGCCGAAGTCTGCCCCGCCTGTGGTGATGGGCGTGTCTGCCGCGCCCGTATCAATGACGGCCGTATCAGGGACGCCCGTATCAGTGACGGAAGTGGCGCACGCCGGTGAACACCATCGCGATGCCGTGCTCGTCGGCGGCGCCAATGACCTCGCTGTCGCGCATCGAACCGCCCGGCTGGATCACCGCCTTGATGCCGGCTTCGGCCGCCGCGTCGATGCCGTCGCGGAACGGGAAGAACGCATCGGAGGCCATCACCGAGCCTTCCACGCTCAGGCCGGCGTCGGTGGCCTTGATGCCGGCGATGCGCGCCGAGTACACCCGGCTCATCTGCCCGGCGCCCACGCCGATGGTGCGGTGGTCCTTGGCGTAGACGATGGCGTTGGACTTGACGTACTTGGCCACCTTCCACGCGAACAGCAGGTCGGCGAACTGCGCCTCGGTCGGCGCCAGCCGGGTCACCACCTTCAGCGCATCGCGCGGCACCACGTGGGCGTCGCTGGTCTGCAGCAGGATGCCCGAGCCGACCCGCTTGCTGTCGATGCCGTAGGCGCCGTCGCCGGCGGGGATGCGCAGCACGCGCACGTTGGCCTTCTTCTTGGCGTACTCGAGCGCGGCGGCGTCGTAGTCGGGGGCGATCAGCACCTCGACGAACTGGCGGTCCAGGATGACCTTGGCGGCGGCCGCGTCCAGCGTGCGGTTGAAGGCGATGATGCCGCCGAAGGCGCTGGTCGGGTCGGTGGCGTAGGCCAGTTCGTAGGCGTCGCCGCAGCCGGCGCCGACCGCCACGCCGCATGGGTTGGCATGCTTGACGATGACGCAGGCCGGCGCGTCGAACTGGCGGACGCATTCCCAGGCCGCATCGCTGTCGGCGATGTTGTTGTAGGACAGCTCCTTGCCCTGCAACTGGGTGAAGGTGGCCAGGGTGCCGGGGGTGGGGAAGAGGTCGCGGTAGAACGCGGCCTGCTGGTGCGGGTTCTCGCCGTAGCGCAGTTCCATCACCTTGACGAAGCTCGAGTTCATCTGCGCCGGGAACGGGCTGCGCACCGGCACCGCGGCGTCGCTGGCGGTGACCGCGGACAGGTAGTTGCTGATCGCCGCGTCGTACTGGGCGACGCGGTTGAACGCGGCCACGGCCAGGGCGAAGCGCTTGGCCGCCGACAGCCGGCCGTCGTTGGCCTCCAGTTCGGCCAGCAGTTCGGCGTACTGGGCCGGATCGGTGGCCACCGCCACGCGGGCGAAGTTCTTGGCTGCCGAACGCAGCATCGCCGGGCCGCCGATGTCGATGTTCTCCACCGCGTCGGCGAGCGTGCAGTCGGCCTTGGCGGTGACCGCCTCGAACGGATACAGGTTCAACACCAGCAGGTCGATCGCGGCGATGCCGTGTTCGGCCATCACCGCATCGTCGGTGCCGGCGCGGCCGAGCAGGCCGCCGTGCACCAGCGGGTGCAGGGTCTTGACCCGGCCGTCCATCATTTCCGGGAAGCCGGTCAGTTCGGACACGTCCTTCACCGCCAGCCCGGCTTCGCGCAGGGCCTTGGCAGTGCCGCCGGTGGACAGCAGTTCGACGTTGCGCGCGGCCAGCGCGCGGGCCAGGTCGATCAGGCCGGTCTTGTCGGAAACGGACAGCAGCGCCCGGCGCACGGGCAGGAAATCGGAGGACATGGGGCAGGGCGGGGGCAGCGGAACGGGCCGCCATTGTAGGCGCTGGGGCCCGCCGACGCCCGGCCGAGGCGCGCGCCCGGCAGGCCGATCGTGCGCACGGCCCCCATTCCAGGCGATCGTGCCGAGGGCGCGGCGCCCATGCGCAGCGGCGCTCCCGCGCGACAGGCGGCGCGGCAACCTGCGGCATGCCGACCACGCGCACGGTCGTCTGCGCCGCCGCGCGCATCGCCTGTCGTCCGTGGCGGGTGGCCGGGCTGGCGGCGCGCCCGCCATCGCGCGCGCCGCCGCTGCGATGCATTAGGCTGTCGCCGCCCGCCCTCGCCGTCAGGACCACGCGCGTGTCGATCTATGCCCTCAAAGGACGTTTCCAGGACCTGCTGCGGCCCGGCGTGCGCACGCTGTACCGGCTCGGCGTCACCGCCAACCAGGTGACGGTGGTCGCGGCGCTGGTATCGCTGCTGGTCGCCGCGGTGGTCTACGCGCAAGGTGCGGCGCAGCCCCTGTGGTACGCGCTGCTGCCGCTGTGGATGCTGCTGCGCATGGCCTTGAACGCGGTGGACGGCATGCTGGCGCGCGAGTTCGGCCAGCAGTCGCGGCTGGGCGCCTACCTCAACGAACTGTGCGACGTGATCGCCGATGCGGCGCTGTACCTGAGCCTGCTCGGCGTGCCGGGCGTCGCTGCCGGCTGGCTGTGGCTGATGGCGCTCAGCGCCGCGTTGACCGAATATGCCGGCGTGCTCGGGCTGATGGTCGGCGCCAGCCGCCGCTACGATGGGCCGATGGGCAAGAGCGATCGCGCCTTCGTCGTCGGTCTGCTGGGCGTGCTGCTGGCCGGCGCCTGGATCGGCGCGGCGACGGTGACGGCCGTCGCCATGGCGGTGGCGCTGTTGTGCGCGGCGACCGTGCTGCGCCGGGTCGCGGCCGGCATGCGCGAGGCGGCTGCGCGCGCGTGAGCGGGAGCGGCCGATGCGGCCGCGGGCAACCAATGGATTCAGGGCAGACAGGGAATCGGCAACGGATGCGGCAGGTCAACGAAAGCGAATTCGCCAGTTTCGACGGCACCCGGCTGTTCTACCGGCACTGGCCGGCCCCCGCGCCGGTGGCACCGCCCAGGGCGATCGTGCTGCTGCACCGGGGCCACGAGCATTCCGGGCGGGTCATGCACCTGGCCGAGGAGCTGGGCCTGGACGACTGCGCGGTGTTCGCCTGGGATGCGCGCGGCAACGGCCGCTCGCCCGGCGCGCGCGGCGATGCGCCCGGCTTCCCGGCGCTGGTGCGCGACCTGGACCGCTTCGTGGCGCACATCGGCGAGGTCCACGGCATCGCTGTGCAGGACATCGTGGTGGTGGCGCAGAGCGTGGGCGCGGTGATCGCCAGCACCTGGGTGCACGACTACGCGCCGCCGCTGCGCGCGCTGGTGCTGGCCTCGCCGGCGTTCAAGGTCAAGCTGTACGTGCCGTTCGCGCGGCCCGGGCTGGGCTTGCTGCAGAGGCTGCGCGGCAACTTCTTCGTCAACAGCTACGTCAGGCCGCAGTGGCTGACCCACGACCCGGCGCGGGTCGACAGTTACCGCAGCGATCCGCTGATCACCCGGCCGATCTCGGTGCGGGTATTGCTGGGGCTGTACGCGGCGGCCGATCGCGTGGTCGGCGATGCGCAGGCGATCACCGTGCCGGTGCAGTTGCTGGTGTCCGGCAGCGATTTCGTGGTGCACCGCGGGCCGCAGGACCGCTTCTACGAGCGCCTGTCCTCGCCGGTGAAGGAGCGCCACCTGCTGTCCGGCTTCTTCCACGACACCCTGGGCGAACGCGACCGCGCACCGGCGCTGGCGCAGATCCGCCGCTTCGTGCGCGAGCGCTTCGCCGACGCGCCGGCGCTGCCCAGCCTGCGCCAGGCGCACCGCCGCGGCCCGACCTTCGAGGAGGCCGAGCGCCTGGCCTGGCCGCCGCAGCGCTACAGCCTGCAGGACCTGCGTTGGCGCGGCGTGCGCGCCGGTCTGCGCCTGGGGGGGCGGCTGTCTCAGGGCATCGCCCTGGGGCTGGAGACCGGCTTCGATTCCGGCAGCACGCTCGACTATATCTACCGGGACCAGGCCGCCGGGCGCGGTCCGCTGGGGCGGATGATCGACCGCAACTACCTGGATGCGATCGGCTGGCGCGGCATCCGCGTGCGCCGCCAGCATCTGCACGAACTGCTGGGCCTGGCGATGCAGCGGCTACGCGCCGCCGGCCTGCCGGTGCGCGCGCTGGACATCGCCGCCGGTCACGGCCGCTACGTGCTCGAAGCACTGGCCAGTGGCAGTCAGCGCGCCGACGCGATCGTGCTGCGCGATTTCAGCGCCTTGAACGTGGAGCAGGGCCGCGCGCTGATCGCCGCGCTCGGCGCCACCGACATCGCCCGCTTCGAGCAGGGCGATGCGTTCGACCGCGACGCGCTGGCCGCGCTGCAGCCGCGGCCGACGCTGGCGGTGGTGTCGTGCCTTTACGAACTGTTCCCGGACAACGACCAGGTGCTGAGCTCGCTGCAGTGCATGGCCGCGGCGGTGGAGCCGGGCGGCTACCTGGCCTACACCGGCCAGCCGTGGCACCCGCAACTGGAGTTCATCGCCCGCGCGCTGACCAGCCACCGCGGCGGCGCGGCCTGGGTGATGCGCCGGCGCACCCAGCAGGAGATGGACGAACTGGTGCGCACGGCCGGCTTCCGCAAGCTGGAGCAGCGCATCGACGACTGGGGCATTTTCACCGTGTCGCTGGCGCAGCGGATCGGGCCATGAGCGTGGCGGCCGCGCGGCCGTGGCGGCGTGCGCTGGCCTGGCTGGCGCTGCTGGGGCCGTTCTTCTTCCTCAGCTATGGCCTGGCCAACACGCTGGCCGCGCGCCGCGCCGAGGTGCCGTCGCTGCCGTTCGCCTGGGAAACGCACATCCCGTTCTGGCCGTGGACCATCGTCCCGTACTGGTCGATCGACCTGTTCTACGCCATTTCGTTCTTCGTCTGCCGCACGCGCGCCGAACTGGACACGCATGCGCGGCGCCTGCTCACCGCGCAACTGCTGGCGGTGAGCTGCTTCCTGCTGTGGCCGCTGCGCTTCGGCTTCGAGCGGCCGCCGACCGAGGGCGTGTTCGGCTGGCTGTTCGCGGTGCTGCTCGGCTTCGACAAGCCGTTCAACCAGGCGCCGTCGCTGCACATCGTGCTGCTGGTGGTGCTGTGGGTGCGCTATGCGCAGCATCTGCACGGGCTGGCGCGGCTGGCCCTGCACGGCTGGTTCGCGCTGATCGGGTTGTCGGTGCTGACCACCTACCAGCATCACTTCCTCGACGTGCCCACCGGCCTGGCCGCCGGCTGGCTGTGCGTGTGGCTGTGGCCGGAGCGCATCGCCGCGCCGTGGCGCGCCGCGGCGCCCGCGCGCTATCCGCGGCGCTGGCGTCTGGCCGCGCTGTATCTGCTCGGTAGCGCGGCATGCGCGGCCGCCGCACGCGCGCTCGGTGGCACCGGCTGGTGGCTGCTGTGGCCGGCGCTGTCGCTGCTGCTGGTCGCGCTCAGCTATGCGCTGCTCGGCCCTCTCGGTCTGCAGAAGCGCGCCGATGGCCGCCTGAGCCTGGCCGCGCGCTGGCTGTACGCGCCGTACCTGGCGGCCGCCTGGCTCAACTCGCGCGCCTGGACCTGGCGCGATCCGGCGCCGCGGGAGATCGCCGACGGCGTCTGGCTCGGGCGCATGCCGGGCCGCGGCGAGCGCACGCGGTTCGCCGCGGTGGTCGATGTCAGTGCGGAACTGTCGTTGCGCCCGGCGCAGGCGCACGACCGCGTGGTGCCGATGCTGGACCTGGTGGCGCCCGCGCCCGCGGCCTTGCGTGCGGCGGCCGACGCGATCGCGACGGCGCGCGCGCACGGCCCGGTGCTGGTCTGCTGCGCGCTGGGCTATTCGCGCAGCGCGGCCGCGGTCGCCACCTGGCTGTTGCGCAGCGGCCGTGCCGCCAGCGTGGACGATGCGCTGGCGTTGCTGCGGGCGCGCGCCCCACGCATCGTGCTGGGGCCGGCGCAGCGTGCGGCCATCGCCGCCGCCTGCGCTGCGCCGCCGGCACCGCTGCAGGCGCAGGAGCTGCCGGCATGAGCACGCCGCTGGAACTGCGCACGATGGCGGCGGTGCTGCGCCAGGGCGCGCCGCTGGACCGGCTGTCGCTGGCGCTGCTCGTGGTGGCATTGCTGCTGGGCGCCTGGTACCCCGGCCACGGCGCCATGCTCGCCGCGGTATGGTGTGGCGTGTCGGTGCTGGCGGGCCTGCTGCAGCGCTACTGGGCGGCGCGGGTCGGCCTGGATGTGGCGCTGCTCGAAGCGGTGCTGGCCGAAGCGGAGTTGCCGCGTGCCGGCGCCGACCTGGACGCGGCCCTGCAGCGGCTGGGCCTGCTGCGCGCGCTGCCGCCGCCGCGCGACTGGCTGGCGCGCTGGCAGGGCATGCGCCGCCTGCTGCGGCGGCAGTTGAGTTCGCTCGCGGTGCAGTTGCTGGCCCTGGTGCTGGCGCTGTGCACGGGGCAGTTTGCATGAGGAGGCACACGCCATGACCGACGAACCGGCAGCGACCTTGCGCTCGGAGGTGGATGCGGCCCGGCACGCGCTGTGGCAGCGCCTGCAGGCCTACCGCTTCGGCGAGGGCGAGGCGGCGTTGCCGGCGTTCGTGCGCCGCGTCGCCAAGGACGCCAACGTGTCGCAGGCGCTGGCCGCGCACGCGGTCGAGGAATACCGGCGCTTCTGCTTCCTGGCCTGCGTGGCCGGCGAAGAGGTGACGCCCAGCGCCCTGGTCGACCAGGTCTGGCATACCCATCTCACCGATACCCGCGAGTACTGGCAGCGGTTCTGTCCGCAGGTGCTGCGGATCACCCTGCACCATCAACCCGGGCGTGGCGACCCGGCCGATGCCGAGCGCTTCCAGGCACAGTACCGCGCCACGCTGGGGCACTACTGGCACCACTTCGGCGAGCCGCCGGCGGCGTGCTGG
>JBEVKG010000353.1:0-8557 GCA_040509765.1 Xanthomonas sp. | reverse complement strand
ACAGGGTCGGGTCGGCGTGGTTGGCGGCGTAGCGGCTGAAATTCTCGTGGTCGAACATCGCCTTGATGTCCGAATCCAGCACGTCGCTGCTGATCAGGATGGCGATGGTGCTGCCGCTGCCGTCGAGCCGGCGCTGCTGCCCCGCCGCGCCGGTCGTGGCCTGGTAGGACGGATAGCCGTAGGCCTGCTTGAGGTCGTTGTACCAGTAGGTGGTGCCGCCGGCGCCGTAGCGGTTCTCGGGGTTCTTGGTGGCCGCGCGCTGCCAGTTGACGTGCATCGGTGGCGTGCCGCGGGTCAGGCCGGTCACCGTCGCACCCGTGTCGCGCAGCGCGGCCGGCAGTTGCAACGGGGCGGTAGCGGCGAGGCGAGCCTGAGTGCCCTCCCGCACCTCGGCGGTCAGCGGCACCGCGAACAGCCGCTCGACGTTGTCCGCGCTCGCGCTGACATGCAGGGTGGCGCCCTGCTCGGACACGTTCATGTGGGCGGCCTGCAGCGCGGCGCGCACCTGCGCGATCTGCGCCGGTGCCGGGGCGAAGCGGCGCTGGAATTCGGCCGGCGTCAGCCAGTGGTGGTACTGCGGCGAGACCGGATCCTGGATGTCGGCCAGCAACGCGTCCAGCCCGGCCTGATCGCGCAATGGCAGGTGCACGTCGAAGCTGACCGGCGCGGTGCGCAGCGTGGCGGTCATCGCCGCGATGGAGGCGTCGGGCGCGGCACTGGCGGTGCCGAGCGCGCACAGCAGGGAAGCGGACAACACGGCAGCCAGCAAGGGCCGACGGCGGATGCGATCAAGCATGGGCGTCTCTCCGGGGGTAGAGCGAGGGGACGAGGCCGTGGTGGCCTCGCGGTGGGAAACCGATTGCCCCGCTCCCACCGGGAGCGGGGTTGGGGTGAGGGTGCGGCGCGCGAAGCGCGCGCGTTGATCTATCGCGACGAGGCTGCGCCCTTACCCGCATCCGCCCCTGCGGGGCACCTTCTCCCGGCGGGAGAAGGAGACAGCGGTGCCGGCCACTCCCGTGCCGCACCGGTACGCGCCGCCCATTCATCCACACTGGCCGCGCCGCCGCCGCGGCGCGAGAATAGGCGTTCTGCCGGTCCTGCCGCCGGCGCCACTGCCGCTCCGGACCGCCCGATGACCAACGCCTTCGTTTCGCCCGACGCTATCCGCAGCCTGTTCGCGCAGGCCATGTCCGACATGTACCGCACCGAGGTGCCGCTGTACGGCACGCTGATGGAGCTGGTGGCGCAGGTCAATGCGCAGACCCTGGCCGCCGATCCGGCGCTGGAGGCGCAACTGCAGCGCAACGACGAACGCGCGCGCTTGGACCAGGAGCGGCATGGCGCGATCCGCGTCGGCACCGCCGAGGAGTTGGCCACGCTGCGCCGCCTGTTCGCGGTGATGGGCATGGCGCCGGTGGGCTATTACGACCTGTCGGTGGCCGGCGTGCCGGTGCATTCCACTGCATTCCGCCCGCTGGAGGCGGCGGCGCTGGCGCGCAATCCGTTCCGCGTGTTCACTTCGCTGCTGCGGCTGGAGCTGATCGAGGACCCGGCGCTGCGCGACCAGGCGGCGCAGATCCTCGCCAAGCGGCGCATCTTCACCGAGGGCGCGCTCGCGCTGATCGCGCAGTGCGAACGCGACGGCGGCCTGGTCGACGCCGACGCGCAGCGCTTCGTCGCCGAGGCGCTGGAGACCTTCCGCTGGCACAGCGATGCCACCGTGAGCCTGCCGACCTACCGCGCGCTGAGCGAGGCGCACAAGCTGATCGCCGACGTGGTCAGCTTCCACGGTCCGCACATCAACCACCTGACCCCGCGCACCCTGGACATCGACGCCGCGCAGGCGGAGATGCTGCGGCGGGGCATCGACGCCAAGGCGGTGATCGAAGGCCCGCCACGCCGCGCCTGCCCGATCCTGCTGCGCCAGACCAGCTTCAAGGCGCTGGAGGAAACCGTGCGCTTCCCCGCGGGCGCGGACAGCGCCGAGGCCGGCACCCACACCGCACGGTTCGGCGAGATCGAACAGCGCGGTCTGGCCCTGACGCCGAAGGGCCGCGCGCTGTACGACACGCTGCTGGAACGCGCGCGCGCGGCCGACGGCAGCGCCGGTGCCGACTACGCCACGCGCCTGCAGGCCGCGTTCGCCGATTTCCCCGACGACTACGCCACCCTGCGCCGCGAGGGCCTGGGCTATTTCCGCTACGCGCTGACCGACGCCGGTCGCGCCGCAGGCCCTGCCGTCCTGGCCGGCAAGCCGGCCGAAGCGCTGATCGCCGATGGCCTGGCCAGCGCAGATCCGATCGTCTACGAGGATTTCCTGCCGGTCAGCGCCGCCGGCATCTTCCAGTCCAACCTTGGCGGCGGCGAACAGCGTGCCTACGCCGCCCACGCCAATCGCGCCGCGTTCGAGCAGGCGCTGGGCGCGACGGTGCACGACGAGTTCGCCATCTACGCCGGCATCGAACGCGATTCGTTGCAGGCGCTGGCGGGCTGAAGTACCGACCGGCACAAGGGCGCGGCCGGCACGGCGGATGCACTGTGGGAGGGACTTCAGTCCCGACGGTGTCCGAAGACAACCCTGCCCACACCACCGCGCGTCGCGGCTGAAGCCGCTCCTACAAGGGCGCGGTCGGCGTGGCGGATGCATTGTGGGAGGGACTTCAGTCCCGACGGCATCCGAAGACAACCCTGCCCACACCACCGCGCGTCGCGGCTGAAGCCGCTCCTACAAGGGCGCGGTCTGCCGCACCGCCGTTCCCGCGCGCGTTACCCCGCGTAACGCGCCTTGAGCATGGCATACGCCGAACGCAGCGCCAGCGCTTCGCCGCCGGCGGGGCGGCCGGGGCGGTCGCTGTCGTTCCAGGCGTACACGTCCAGGTGCGCCCAGGCCTGCCGTGCCGGCACGAAGCGCTCCAGGTACAGCGCCGCGGTCACCGCGCCGGCCATGCGCGAGCCGGCATTGGCCAGGTCGGCGACCGAGCTGGTGAGGTAGCGCAGGTAGGGGCGCCACAGCGGCATGCGCCAGACCGGGTCGCGGGTGCGTTCGCCGGCGGCGATCCAGGCCTGCGCCAGCGCGTCGTCGTTGCAGAACAGCGCCGGCAGATCCGGGCCCAGGGCGATGCGTGCGGCGCCGGTCAGGGTGGCGAAATCCAGGATCGCGTCGGGGCCTTGCTCGCTGGCATAGGCCAGCGCATCGCACAGCACCAGGCGGCCTTCGGCGTCGGTGTTGTCGATCTCCACACTGGTGCCCTGGCGGGTGGCGATGACCTCGCCGGGGCGGAACGCGTCCGGGCCGACCGCGTTCTCCACCGCCGGCAGCAGCACGGTCAGCCGCAGCGGCAGGCGCTGCGCCATCACCAGTCCGGCCAGCGCCAGTGCGTGCGCGGCGCCGCCCATGTCCTTCTTCATGTTGCGCATGCCGTCGGCCGGCTTCAGGTCCAGGCCGCCGGTGTCGAAGCACACGCCCTTGCCGACCAGGGCCACGTGCGGGTGCGCCTCCTCCCCCCAGCGCAGCACCAGCAGCCGCGGTGCGCGGTGCGAGGCGCGGCCGACCGCGTGGATCGCCGGGAAATTCTGCTCGAGCAGCGCGTCGCCAACGATGCTCTCGAACTGCGCACCGTGCTGCTGCGCGATCGTGCGCGCAGCCTCTTCCAACTGCTCCGGCCCCATGTGCTCGGTCGGGGTGTTGACCCAGTCGCGCACGCGCAGGCTGGCGGCGATCAGGTCGCACACTTCGGCCTGCGGCGTGGCCAGCAATTGCGCCGGCAGCCGCAGCGGTTGCTTGTAGCGGGCGAAGCGATAGCTGCCCAGTCCCCAGCCCAGATGCAGCGCCGCCAGCGTGTCCGCGTCCAGCGCTGTCTCCACCCGCCAGGTGCTGCCGGCCGGCAGTGCGAACGGCGCATGCGCATAGGCATACGCATCGCCGCGATCGCCGACGCCCAGCACTGCCGCGGCCACGCCGTCGGCGCCCGGCAGCAGCAATGCGCTGCCCGGCGCGGCCATGAAGTGCTGGGTATCCATCCATGCCGCCCAGGCCGGCGATTGCGCCGCGCGCCATTCGGCCAGGTGTTCGCGATCCAGCACGTACAGCGGCAGCGCGTGGGAAGAGGCGTCGGTGAAGCCGGTCGGCAGGGACATCAGCGGATCCTTGGAAGAGGGCAGTGGCCGGGGCGCGAGCAGGCGCGGGTCATGCGCGCGCGGCGTCGGCCGGCTGGGTCGCGTCCAGCCAGTCGGCCAGGCCGGTGAGGGTGTCGAACTGCAGGTCGGGCGGGGTCGGCGGATGCCAGGCCTGCGCGTCGCGGTTGATCCAGCAGCCGCGCAGGCCGGCCTGCATCGCGCCGACCACGTCGATCTCGATGTGGTCGCCCACGTGCAGCACCTGCGCACAGGGCAGGCCCAGGCGCGCGCAGGCGGCGTGGAAGATGCCCGGGTCCGGCTTGGCCGCACCGTGCTCGCGGGCGCTGAGCTGGAAGGCGAAATGCCGGTCCAGGCCGATCGTGGCCAGGTCGGCGTTGCCGTTGCTCAGCGCCACCACCGGCACCCGCGCGGCGATGCGCTGCAGTGCGGCGATGCTATCCGGATAGCACTCCACCTGGTTGCGCGCGGCGTGGAACACCGCATACGCCGGCTCCAGCAACGCCGGGTCGGCACCGCTCTCGTGCAGCGCACGGCCCAGGGTCAGCCGACGCAGCGCGCTGAGGTCGTGATGCAGGTGCGGATGCGCGGCGAACACCGCTTCGCGCAACTGCCGCATCGCCGCGACCGGGAAGCGCGCGGCGGTCGCCGGACTGTGCTGCAGCAGCCAGTCGTGCAGCACCTGCTCGATGCGCGCGCCGATTGGCGCGAACGGCCACAGGGTGTCGTCCAGATCCAGCGTGATCGCGCGGACGGGGAAGGAGGGGATGGAAGTCACCGGCGCATTTTACGCCAAGCGCCGCCGCCGCCGCGGCCCGCCTCCGGTAGACAGCACGCCGGTGCTCGCGCCAATCCCGACTCTCGGCTCCCCAACCCCTGCGTCACTCCAGCAGCCGCGCCCAGCGCTGCATGCCCTCCACCCGCGCCAGCACCATCTTGATGCACACCAGCAGCGGCACCGCCAGCAGCAGGCCGATCATGCCCCACAGCCAGCCGAACAGCATCAGCGCCAGGATCAGCATCAGCGGCGAGATCGCCATGCGCCGGCCGAGCACGATTGGCGTCACCACCTGGCCTTCCAGGGTGTGCAGGGCCAGGTACAGGATCGCCGGCAGCGCCGCGCTCAGCGGATCGCGGAAGGCGACGAAGCCCATCAGCAGCATCAGGATCGCGCCGATCAGCGGCCCCACGTACGGCGCGAAATTCAGCAGCGCCACCACCGTGCCCCACAGCAGCGCTTCCTGCGGCGGGATCTTCAGCACGATCAGGATGCCGGCGAAGATCAGGCCGACCAGCGTGTTGATCACGGTGATGGTCAGGACGTAGCGCGAGACCTCGCGTTCGATCGAGCGCAGGATCTCGGTGGTGAATTTCTGCTGCTGGCGGCTGGGCAGCAACGCGATCGCATGGCGTTGCAGGTTCTCGCCGAACACCATGAAGAAGAACGTCAGCAGCACCACCGCCAGTGCCGAGGCCGCCACGCGCGGGGTCCGCACCAGCGCCTTGTACGGGTCGTCCATCTGCGTGCGGATCACCTGCACGCGGCGTCCGCTCTCGCCGCCGGCGGCGCGGGCGAAGTTCTCCGCGGCCTGGTTGGCCTGCTGCATCGGCTTGGTCAGGTCGCGTACCTGGACGGCGAGGTGGCGCAACTGCGCTGGCGCCTGCTGCGCCCACTCGGCGGCGGGGCCAGCCAGCTGCACGGTCAGCGTCGTCGCCACCGCCATGCCCGACAGCAGCACCAGCAGCGCGGCCAGGAAGCGCGGCAGGTACAGCCGTTGCAGCACGCGCAGGATCGGATTGCCGATCAGGGCGAAGAAGGCCGAGAGCAGGATCGGCAGGATCACCTCCTGCGCGGCCCACAGCGTGTAGCAGACCGCCAGCGTCGCCAGCACCACCAGCGAGACCGGTCCGCGCGGGCGCGGTGCGGGCGGCGGCGGCAGGGCGCCGTGCGGCGCGTCGTCGGCGACGGCCGCGGGATCGGGAACTGTGCTCATCGGACCTGCGATGCGGTGGCCGTGCCGCGCGCCGCAGTGCACGCGGCGAGCGGCGTCGGAAAGGAAGCGAAGTGTAGGCCGATCGTGACCGGCGCGGTATCAAGACCGCGTGGCCGCCGCGTGCGCGCGGCGTGGCCGTGCAGGGCGCCCATGCACGCCCACCGCGTGGGGATCAGGGCAGGCCCTGGCGTTCCGACAGGTCGGTGGCCGCTTCGGCAGCGGCTGGTTGCCCGGGGCGCGAGGCCATCGGCGGCCAGGGCTGCGGCGGGCGGGCAGCCCTGGCCGCCGGGGGCGGAGCCTGGGTGGCGGCATCCACGGCTGCGTCTTGGGCGGTGTCGGCGGCCTGTTCGGCATCGTCGGAGGCGCGCTCGGCGTCGTTGGACGCGGTCTTGGCGGTGGCGGCGTTGATCAGGCCGGAGACCGCGCTGAGCATCTGCAGCCAGCGCGCGCCGCCGAGCTTGCCGACCACTGCCGCCGGTTCGGCGCGCCCGACCAGGAAGCCGGTGCCCAGGCCGACCACCACGATCCGCCACGGCGTCCACCCTTCGCGCCAGACCCGTTGCAGGGTCGTCCAATGCGTGCGCACCTGCTCCTGGCGTCCTTCCAGCACCGATTCGGCGCGGGCGATGCGGTGCTGCAATTGCCGCAGGGTCATGATGAGGCCTCGCGCTTGGCGACGTCTTCGTCGCCGTCCTCGTCGTCGCCGCCGATGCCCAGCTTGGCCAGCTGGCGACGGGTGGCGTCGAGTTTGCTCATGTCGAAGTAGCGCAGCGCCTGCCAGGCGCCGAGTGCGGTGACCACCAGGCTGAAGGCCGCGGTCGCCGAGATCGACGCCAGCCACGACCAGCCCATGCGCTGCAGCAAGGCGATCATCGCGCCCATCAGCAGCATCCACGCCGAGGCGCCGAACGCCACCGACACGGTCAACCACACCAACGCCCGCGCCAGTGCGGCGCGGGCCAGGGCCAGATCCGCGGCCACCAGCCTGCGCAACGCGCGGCCGGTGTCCAGGGTGGCATTGAGCCCTTCGCGCCCGGCCGTGCCGAGCGCGCGGAAGGACTCCTCCAGCGACGGTGCGGCCGCGGCGTCTGCCGCGGTGCCGTCGGCGCGGGCCTGCTCCTCGCTCACGCGCGGCTTACTTGTCGCCGCCGCTGCGCGCCAGCTTGGCGATGATCCAGCCGGTGGCGAAGGCCACGCCGAACGAGGCCAGCGGACGCTCGCGGATCAGTTCGGCGGCGCTGTCGATCAGGTCGCGGCCCTTGTCCAGCAGCACGTCCACCTGTTCCTTCGCCGCCGCGCCGCCGAACTCGGCCGCCGCCAACCCGGACAGGGCGCTGTCGGACAGCTCGGCCTTGACGTTGGCCTTGCCCAGCTTCAGTTCTTCGCCGGCGGCACCGGCAGCGCCCTTGATCGCCTCGCCTGCGTAGCTGGCCGCGGACTTCAAGTGGGAACCGGCTTCGCTCAGGTTGTCCTTGAGGTTCTCGGTATTGGTCGGGCTGGCATTCATGGGCATGTCTCCTCTGGGGTTTGGGGCCTGCCGTCCGCCGAAGCGGACGCTGCGCAGAACGAGCGACACAAATACCATCGGCGGGGTGTACGGGGTGTTAGCTCGCGGCCGCAGGCGATGCACCATAGTGTCGGCGCTCGACCGCGAGCGGCCAAGTCCCGGAGGAACCGCGATGCACGCGTACGGCAACCGGAGTGGCCAGGCCGGGGTGGTCGCCTACGCGAGCGGTCCGGACTGGATCGTGCTGCGCTTCGCCGACGGCGCCACCTACCGCTACGACCGCCAGCATCCCGGCCTGCTCCACGTCATGGAGATGCAGCGCCTGGCCGCAGCCGGGCGCGGCCTTACCACCTACGTCAACCAGCAGGTGCGCGACGACTACGCCGCGCGCCTGGCCTGAGCGCCGCGGCTCACTGCATGACCAGGTCGGCCTGTGCGCCGCCGCGCACCACGCGCAGCACCAGTTGCGCCGGCTTGCGCGCGAAGTTGGCGCGGTAGCTGGCCAGGTCGGCGAACTCGCCGGCCGAGGCGGCCACCACGATGTCGCCGCCGGCCAGGCCGTTGCGCGCCGCGCGGCTGCCGCGCGCCACGTTGCCGATCAGCACGCCGGAGATGCCGGACTGGCGCAGCGATTCGGGCAGGTCGGTGAAGGTGGCGCCGCTCAGCCGCGGGTCCAGCGATTCGCCGCTGACCGCGCGCGGCTGCTCCTTGAGCGTGGCCTTGAGCTGCAGCGGCTTGCCGTCGCGGCGCACGTCCAGGGTCACCGTGCTGCCCACCGGCTGCAGACCCTCGTAGTTGTGCAGCGCCTCGGCGCTGTCCAGGCGCTCGCCGTTGGCGCCGGTGACCACGTCGCCCGGCTGCAGCCCGGCGGCCGCGGCCGCCGACCCGGCCAGCACCCGCGTCACCAACGCGCCGCGCGGCG
>JBEVKG010000352.1:0-30349 GCA_040509765.1 Xanthomonas sp. | reverse complement strand
CCTGTGGTCGCCGCCAGTCTCGCCGCCGGCGTGCTGGCCGCGCTGTGGCTGCCGCGCTTGCCGCCCTGGCCGCTGGCATTGGCGGTCCTGCTCGCCGGAGCGTTGCTGTACGTGGCGGCGCCACGCTGGCGCTGGCTGGGCGCGTTCGCGATCGGGGCCGGCTGGCTGGCGCTGATCGCCGGCATGGTGCTGGCGCGGCAGTTGCCGGCCGACTGGGAAAAGCGCGTGGTCGGCATCCGCGGCCAGGTCGTGGAACTGCCGCAGGCCGAAACCCGCCGCACCCGTTTCCTGTTTCGCGTGGACGCCGATGCGGCGCAGCCGGCGCCGTTGCGCGGGCGCCTGCTGCAACTGGCCTGGTACGACGACTTCGGCGCGAAGCAGGTGGGGCCGCGCAGCGCCCTGCGCGCCGGTGCGCGTTGGCAGCTGCAGGTGCGCCTGCGCGCGCCGCGTGGCCTGAGCAACCCCGGCGGCTTCGATGCCGAAGCCTACGCGCTGGCGCAGCGGATCAGCGCCAGCGGCTACGTGGTGGCACCGCATGCGGCAGCGCACCTGGCACCGGGCCAGGGCATCGACGCCTGGCGCGGGGGCATGTCCTCGCGCATTGCGGGCGCAGTACCGCAGGCGTCGGCGCGTTATGTGCAGGCGCTGGCGCTGGGCGACACGCGGCGGCTGGACGATCGCGACTGGCGCATCCTGCGCGCCGCCGGGCTGACCCATCTCATCGCGATTTCCGGCTTCCATGTCGGCCTGGTCGCCGGCGCCTTCGCCTTGCTCGGCGGCGGCCTGTGGCGGCTGTGGCCGCAGTTGGGCCGCCATTGGCCGCGACGCCAGGCCGCGGCCGCGCTGGCGCTGTGCGGCGCCGGCGGCTACACCCTGGTGTCCGGCATGGCCCTGCCGACCGTGCGCACCGCGCTGATGATCGCGGTGGTGGTGGCGGCACGGTTGTGGCGCCGGCCGGTACGGGTGGTCGACGCGCTGGCGCTGGCGGCGATCGCCATGCTGGTCTGCGACCCGCTGGCGGTGCTCTCGGCCGGCTTCTGGCTGAGCTTCCTCGGCGTCGCCTGGCTGGCCTGGTGCATGCCCGATGCCGGCCGCGGCTGGCGCGAGACGCTGCGCAGCTTCCTGACCGCGCAGGGCGTGGCCACGGTCGGTCTGCTGCCGGTGAGCACGATGCTGTTCGGGCAGGCCTCGCTGGTCGGGCCGCTGGCCAATCTGCTGGCGATTCCATGGTGGAGCCTGGTGGTGGTGCCGCTGGCCCTGCTCGGGACCGCGCTGGAGGCGCTGCATCCCGACGCCGGCGCCTGGCTGTGGCGCCTGGCCGCTGCCTGCTTCGATCTGACCTGGCCGCTGTTCGTGGCGCTGGGCGAGAGCCGCTTCGCACTGCGCTGGCTGCCGGAGGCGCGCGACTGGGCGCTGCCGCTGGCCCTGCTGGGCGCATTCTGGCTGCTGCTGCCGCGCGCGGTCCCGGGCAAGCCGCTGGCGGCGCTGTTGTGGTTGCCCTTGCTGTGGCCGCCGCTGGAGCGGCCGCGGCCCGGCGAGGTGGATCTGGTGATGCTGGACGTGGGGCAGGGCCTGTCGTTGGTGCTGCGCACCGCCCACCACCAGTTGCTGTACGACACCGGGCCGGCGGTCGAGGACGGCTACGACGCCGGCGAGCGCGTGGTGGTGCCGGCGCTGCATGCGCTCGGCGTGGCGCGGCTGGACCGCGCGGTGATCAGCCACGCCGACAACGATCATGCCGGCGGTCTCGGTGCGGTCCGCGCGGCGTTGCCGATCGGCCTGGTCCAGGCCCCGACCGGTGCGCCGTTGCCGATGGACCGGCCGTGCGTGGCCGGGAGCGCCTGGGAATGGGATGGCGTGCGTTTCCGGTTCCTGCATCCGGCGCCGCACTTTCCCTATCTGCGCAACGAGTCCAGCTGTGTGCTGCGCGTGGAGACCGCGCATGGCGCGCTGTTGCTGGCCGGCGACATCGGCGATGTGGTCGAGCGCAAGCTACTGCGCGAGGTGCCGCAGGCGTTGCGCGCCGACGTGGTGGTGGCGCCGCATCATGGCAGCGGGCATTCGTCGCAGCCGGCCTTCGTCGCCGCCACCGGCGCACGGCTGGTGCTGGTCTCGGCGGCCTACGGCAACCGCTTCGGCCATCCGCATCCGGGCGTGGTGGCGCGCTGGCAGGCGGCCGGTGCCGAGGTCGCCGGCACGCCGCAGGGCGGTGCGCTGAGGGTGTGGCTGGGGCGCGCCGGCCTGCAACTGCGCGAGCGGCGGCCCTGGCGGGCGCGGCTGTGGGATGCGGCGGAGCGGGCGCGGGCGGCTGCTATCCTATCGGCCAGTGAACGAACGGCCGAGCGTGCCGGAGGGTTGCGACGTGTGGGAACTGGTCAAGGCCGGTGGCTGGCCGATGGTGCCATTGCTGCTGTTGGGCGTGATCGCGTTGGCGATCGTCCTGGAGCGGTTCTGGAGCCTGCGCCGTAGCGAGGTGTTGCCGCCGGGGCTGGGCCAGGAAGTGCGCAACTGGGCGACACGCGGCAAGCTCGATCCCACCCACATCGAATCGCTGCGGCGCAATTCGCCGCTGGGTGCGCTGCTCGCCGCCGGCCTGGACGTGCGCAATCGTCCGCGCGAGATCGTGCGCGAGCGCATCGAGGACACCGGCCGGCATGTCGTGCACCGCATGGAGCGCTATCTGAACGCGTTGGGTACGGTCGCCTCGGCTGGCCCGCTGCTGGGCCTGCTCGGCACCGTGGTCGGCATGATCCAGATGTTCCTGGGCATCCTCGACCACGGCCTGGGCGACGTGAACCAGCTCGCCGGCGGCATCGGCAAGGCGCTGGTGTGCACCGCCACCGGCATGATCATCGCGGTGCCGGCGCTGATCTTCCATCGCCATTTCAAGAGCCGCATCGCCGGCTATGTGATCGAGATGGAGCAGGAAGCCACCGCGCTGACCGACGCGCTGGACGGCCACGGCCGTGCCGCTGCGCCGGCCGCGCCGGCGCGCGGCGCCGCGTCGAACGCCGCGGCGGCCAAGGGCTGAGCCGGTGCGGATCCGCGACGACCGTGGCCAGGACGAGCCGCAGATCGACCTGGTGCCGTTGATCGACGTCATCCTCGTGCTGATCATCTTCTTCGTGGTGACCACCACCTTCGACGCCCGTTCCACGCTGCAACTTCAACTGCCCAACGCCAGCGACCGCAACGCGCCGCCGCCGGCGCGTGCGCTGAGCGTGCTGATCAACGCCGACGGGCATTACTTCATCAACGACCAGGAAGTGCTGCGCACCGACGTGGAGTCGGTCAAGCGCAGCATCGCCCAGGTCGCCGGCGACGACCGCGAGCAGCCGGTGCTGCTGCGCGCCGACGCGCGCACGCCGTACCAGGCGGTGGTCACCGCGCAGGACGCGCTGGGCCAGCTTGGGTTCCGCCGCATCGCCATCGCCACTGCGCCCGAAGTCAACAGGGACGGAAGCTCCAAGTGAACCTACCATCCGACGTGCCCGTCCAGGATTCCCCCTGGCGGACCTATCGCCGCCTGTTGTCCTATGCCGGCGGCTATCGCGGCCTGCTGCTGATCGCCGCCGTCGGCGCGCTGCTGGAGGCGCTGGCCGGCTCCGGCTTCCTGGCGCTGATGAAGCCGATCACCGACGAGACCTTCATCGCCCGCAACCGCGACGTGGCGATGTGGCTGCCGTTGCAGATCGTCGGCCTGTTCGTGCTGCGCGGCATCGCCGGCTACGTCACCGACATGTCGATGGGGCGCGCGGCGCGGAGCATCTCCCGCGATTTCCGGGTCAACGTGCTGGACAAGTACCTGCGCCTGCCGGGTAGCCGCTTCGACGCCGAGCCGGTGGCCTCGATGCTGGTGCGGCTGGGCTCGGACAGCGAGCAGGTGGCGCAGGCCGCGGTCGACGCGATGAAGGTGATGGTGCAGCAGACCCTGCAGATCGTCGGCGCGCTGGCGGTGATGCTGTGGTACAGCTGGACCGTGACGGTGACCATCCTGCTGGTGGCGCCGCCGCTGGCCTGGGTGATGGACCGCGTGGCCAAGCGCTACCGGCGGGTCAGCCATCGCATCCAGGAAAGCAACGCCGAACTGATGCAGGCCGCCGAGCAGGCGCTGTCCGGCAACCAGGAGGTCAAGGTCTACGGTGCGCGCGGCAGCGAGATGGAGCGCTATCAGCAGTTGGCCGACACCAACCTGCATCTGGCGATGAAGGTCGAATCCACCCGCGGCATCTCCTCGGCCGCGGTGCAGTTGCTGGGCGCGATCGGACTGGCCGCGCTGCTGCTGATCGCCGGCCACGAAGCCTTGGCCGGGCGCCTGACCGCCGGCGAGTTCGTCTCGCTGATGACCGCGATGATGGCGATCATCCCGGCGCTGAAGAACCTCACCAACGTGCAGAACATGCTGCAGCGGGGCGTCGCCTCGGCGCAGCGGTTGTTCGTGGTGCTGGACGCGCCCGAGGAACAGGACAGCGGCACCCGCCACGTCGAGCGCGCGCAGGGACGGATCGAGTTCCGTGAGGTCACCGCCGCCTATCCGGGGCAGGCGCGGCCGGCGCTGGCCGAGGTCAGCTTCGTCGCCGAACCTGGCACCGTCACCGCCATCGTCGGCCGCTCCGGCAGCGGCAAGTCGAGCCTGGTCAAGCTGATTCCGCGTTTCTACGATCCGCAGTCCGGGCAGATCCTGCTCGACGGCCATCCGCTGCAGGAGTATCGGCTGGAGGATCTGCGCCGGCAGATCGCCCTGGTCGGCCAGCAGGTGATGCTGTTCGACGGCAGCATCGCCGAGAACGTCGCCTACGGCGAGATGCGCGAGGCCGGTCCGGCGCAATTGCGCCAGGCGGTCGCCGACGCCAATGCCATGGAGTTCGTCGATCACCTGCCGGAAGGGCTGCAGGCGCAGGTCGGTGCCAAGGGCAGCCGCCTGTCCGGCGGCCAGCGCCAGCGTCTGCCGATCGCGCGGGCGATGCTCAAGGACGCGCCGATCCTGATCCTCGACGAGGCCACCGCGGCGCTGGACAACGAATCCGAGCGGCTGGTGCAGGACGCCTTGCACCGGCTGATGCCCGATCGCACCACGCTGGTCATCGCCCACCGGCTGTCGACCATCGAACACGCCGACCAGGTGCTGGTGATGGATCACGGCCGCATCGTCGAGCGCGGCACCCACCACGAGCTGCTGGCGCTGGGCGGGGTCTACGCGCACCTGCACAGCATGCAGTTCCGCGAAAGGCAGTACGGATGAGCGAGCGCGGGCCACACACCCCCGCCTACTGGTACGGCACGGGCGCGCCGCCGCTGCACGCGCGGCTGCTGACCCCGCTGTATGCGGCGGCGATCGCGCTGCGTCGCGCGCTGTACCGGCGCGGCTGGCGCAAGCGTCACAGCATCGCCGCGCCGGTGGTGGTGGTGGGCAATCTCACAGCCGGCGGCACCGGCAAGACGCCGCTGACCATCGCCCTGGTGCAGCGCCTGCGCGACGCCGGCTGGAGCCCGGGCGTGGCCAGTCGCGGCTACGGCCGCAGCCAGCCGCAGGAACCGCGCTGGATCGAGCCGGGCACCTCGGCCGAGCAGGGCGGCGACGAGCCGGTGCTGATCGCGCGCAAGACCGGCGTGCCGGTGCGGGTGGACCGCGACCGCGTCGCCGCGGCGCGGGCGCTGCTGCAGGCCGGCTGCGACATCGTGGTCTGCGACGACGGCCTGCAGCACTACCGTCTGCAGCGCGACATCGAGATCGAGGTGGTGGACGGCCAACGCCGCTACGGCAACGGTCGGCTGCTGCCGGCCGGGCCGCTGCGCGAGCCGGTGGCGCGCGGCAACGAATGCGATTTCCGCGTCATCAACCTGGGCCAGGCCAGCGACAGCGACGCGGTCCAGGCCGGCTTCGGCGAATGGGCGATGCGTCTGCGCATCGACAGCGCGCAGCCGCTGCGCGGCGGGCGTGCGCGGCCGCTGCGCAGCTTCACCGGCCAGCGCGTGCATGCCGTCGCCGGCATCGCCCACCCGCAGCGCTTCTTCGACATGCTGCGCGCGCAGGGCATCGGCGTGGTGCCGCACGCCTTTCCCGACCACCACCAGTACCGCGCCGCGGATCTGGCGTTCGGCAGCGAACTGCCGGTGCTGATGACCGAGAAGGACGCGGTCAAGTGCGCTGCTTTCGTCAACGACTGGTGCTTCAGCGTGCCGCTGGTCGCCGAACTGCCGGCGGCGTTCTGGATCGGCCTGCTCGACCGGCTGGACAAGCTGCGGGGCCGCGCCGGCGGGACCGGCGACTAGGCGGCCTGCATTCCTCGCGCGCACCGCAGTGGATCGGGCTGGCCCGCCGCCGGCATTGGCTGGCGCAGCGCCTGACTGGTCGTGTCCAGGCCGTGCGGCCGCGGCCCTCCCAACCCGAATGGTGGTAATGGCGTACACCCGGGCCGCGTCATCGCGCGGGCGTGGGCATGCGTCCAGGCCCTCCGTCACCCGCCACCGGCAGGCGCCGTCACGTTTGCCATGCGCGGGCGCGCGGGCATGGCATGGCATGGCATGGCATGCCGAGGCTGTCCGCCGGGGCGTCGAGGGGCAGGGCATCCGTGCTGCCGCCGGCCGTCGCCAGGGCCTGCACGCCGGCGATGCGGGCGCGGCCGATACAATGTCCCTCCCGGGCCGTTGCTGCGCGCGGCCGAAATCGGGCCGCTGCGCGGCGCCTACCAGGCCGTTGCCGGCCAGCCATGCGGAGAGCTTTCGATGACCGTTTTCTCGCGATATCCCCGGCCTGTGCGCGCCGCTGCCGGCGCCGCCCGCGCATGAGCACCGCAGCGCCGCCGTTCGTCGTCGCCATTCCGGCCCGCTATGCCGCATCGCGGTTGCCGGGCAAGCCCTTGCGTGCGCTCGGCGGCGAGCCGCTGATCCGCCATGTGGCGCGGCGTGCGCTGGCCGCCGGTGCCGCGCAGGTGTGGGTGGCCGCCGACGATGCGCGCATCGCCGCCGCGGTGGCCGACCTGGACGGCGTGCATGTGGCCACGACCTCCGCCGACCACGCCTCCGGCACCGATCGCCTGGCCGAATGCGCCGACATCGCCGGCTGGGACGATGCGACCCTGGTGGTCAACCTGCAGGGCGACGAGCCGTTCGCGCCGGTCGCCGGCATCGTCGCGGTGGCACGGACCCTGGCCGACAGCGGCGCCGAGATGGCGACCCTGGGCACGCCGGTGGACGTGGCCGAGCACCTGTTCGATCCCAACGTGGTCAAGCTGGTGCGCAGCGCCGGTGGCGATGCGTTGTACTTCAGCCGCGCGCCGATCCCCTGGCACCGCGATGCCTTCGCCGCCTCGCAGGCGCAACTGCCGCTGCCCGGCCCGTGGCTGCGCCATATCGGCATCTATGCCTATCGCGCCGGCTTCCTGCGCCGGTTCGCGGCGATGCCGCCGGGCGCCTTGGAGCGGATCGAATCGCTGGAGCAGTTGCGGGTGCTGGAAGCCGGCTTCCGCATCGCGGTGGCGCTGTCGCCGGCAGCGTTTCCGCCCGGCGTGGACACGCCCGAGGACCTGGCCCGCGCCGAGGCCTACCTGCAGGAGCACGCATGAAGCTGCTGCTGGTATGCCTGGGCAACATCTGCCGTTCGCCGATGGCCGAGGGCGCGCTGCGCCATCACCTGCAGCGCTCGCCGCTCGCCGGGCTGGTGCAGGTCGACTCGGCAGGCACCGGCGACTGGCACAGCGGCGAGCCGCCGGACCGTCGCGCGGTCGCCTGCGCCGCTGCCCATGACGTGGACATCGCCGGCCTGCGCGCGCGGCAAGTGCGCGACCGCGACTTTGCCGAGTTCGACTGGATCCTGTGCGCCGATGCGGCCAATCTGCGCGACCTACGTCAGCGCGCGCCGGCGTCGGCGCAGGAACGTGTGGCGCTGTGGCTGCCGTGGGCCGGGGTACAAGGCCGCCAAGAGATCCCGGATCCGTACACCGGCGGCAGCGCGCAGTTCGAGCACGCCTGGCAACTGGTAGACGAAGCCGCCGCCGGCAGCGTGGCGCGACTGTCCGTCGACCTCGGCTCCGGCATAATCGGCCGATGAATTCCATCGCCGCCCTGGAACTTCCCGCGTCCGGCGCCTGGCTCAACGCGGCGCCGATCCGCCTGCGCGAGTTGCAGGGCCGGGCGCTGGTGCTGGCCTTCGTCAACGCCGCCTCGGTGTGGTGTGCGCAGCGCCTGGCCGAACTGGCCCAGTGGCAGGCGCGCAATCCCGGACGGCTGCAACTGATCGTGGTGCAGGTGCCGCGCTTCGACAGCGAGCGCGAGCCGCAGCGGGCGCTGAAGCTGCTGCGCAGCCAGGGCGTGTCCGCGCCGATCCTGCTCGATGCCGACTGGGCCGCCTGGCAGCGCTTCGGCATCCAGGCCTGGCCGACCCTGGTCCTGGTCGACGCCGGCGGCGTGGAGCGCGAGCGCCTGGTCGGCATCGGCGGCGCCGAACTGGACAAGGCGCTGCACGCGCTGTGCGCCGCGCAGCCGCTGCCGCTGGACGAGGACCTGCGCGACGCCCGCGAGACCCAGCCGGAGCCGCGCCTGCCGCTGCGCTTTCCGACCGGCCTGGCAGTGGCCGAGGACCGCCTGTACGTCGCCGACAGCGGCCATCACCGCATCCTCGAATGCAGCACTGGCGGCCGCGTGCTGCGCCAGTTCGGCATCGGCACCGCCGACTTCATCGACGGCGCGATCGGCGAGGCCGCGTTCCACCGCCCGCGCGGGCTGGCCCTGGAGCGCGGCGTGCTGTACGTGGCCGACACCGGCAACCACGCGCTGCGCCGGATCAACCTGCTCACCGGCCAGGTCGACACGCTGTGCGGCAATGGCCGCGCCGGCGAGCCGGTGGAAGGGCCGGTGGAGCAACCGCTGCTGGCGCCGCTGAACCATCCGCAGGACGTGGTGATCGCCGACAACCAGGTGCACCTGGCGATGGCCGGCGACAACCGCATCTGGAGCTACGACCTGGGCAGCCGCAGCCTGCGCTGGCGGGCCGGCGCAGGCGCGCTGGAGCTGCGCGACGGCAGCGGCCACCTGGCCGCGTTCGCGCAGCCGTGCAGCCTGGCCGCGGTGCAGCAGGTGCTGTACGTGTGCGATGCGCTGGGCTCGGCGGTGCGCTCGATGCAGTTGCGCGGCGACCTGGTGCAGACCTTGCTCGGCGGCCAGGGGCCGTGGGATTTCGGCGACGAGGACGGGCCGCGCAGCCGCGCCCGCCTGCAGTTCCCGCAGGCGATCGCGCTGAGCCCGGACGCGCCGCTGCTGTGGATCGCCGACAGCGGCAACGGCAGCCTGCGCAGCCTGCGCCTGGGCGGCGGCGAACTCTCCACCGCGGCCCTGCCGCGGCGCCTGCACGGCCCGGGCGGGCTGGCGGTGGGCGCCGGCACGGTGTGGATCGCCGAGACCGACGCGCATGCGGTGCTGCGCTACGACATCGCCAGCGGCGAACTGCACGACGTCGCGATCGGCGAATGAGCACCGCCGCAACCCCTCCGTTCGACGGCAAGGCCTTTGCCGCCAACCTCAGTACCGCGCCCGGCGTCTACCGCATGTACGCCGCGGACGACACCTTGCTCTACGTCGGCAAGGCCGGCGCGCTGCGCAAGCGCGTGTCCAGCTACTTCAGCGGCTCGCCGAAGAATGCACGGACCATGGCCATGCTGGCGCAGGTGGCGCGCATGGATGTCACCGTCACCCGCAGCGAGGGCGAGGCGCTGCTGCTGGAAAACCAGCTGATCAAGTCGCTGTCGCCGCGGTACAACGTGTCGCTGCGCGACGACAAGAGCTATCCCTACGTGCTGCTGACCCGCGAGGAGTGGCCGCGGATCACCCTGCATCGCGGTCCACGCGCGGTGCCCGGGCGCTATTTCGGTCCGTATCCCGGCGTCACCGCGGTGCGCGAGACGCTGAACCTGATGCACAAGC
Source organism: Xanthomonas sp. (assembly GCA_040509765.1). Lineage (GTDB taxonomy): Bacteria > Pseudomonadota > Gammaproteobacteria > Xanthomonadales > Xanthomonadaceae > Xanthomonas_A. Next base: position 20,431 of record JBEVKG010000352.1, on the reverse strand, counting down.
TGTTCAAGCTGCGCAGTTGCGAGGACAGCGTGTTCCGCAACCGCTCGCGGCCGTGCCTGCAGTACCAGATCGGCCGTTGCAGCGCGCCGTGCGTGGCGCTGGTGGCGGCCGACGAGTACGCCGAGGCGGTGCGCCGCTCCACGCTGTTCCTGGAAGGGCGCAGCGACCAGCTCGGCGAGGAACTGGTGCAAGCCATGCAGGCCGCCAGCGAGCGCCTGGAGTTCGAGCGCGCCGCGCGCCTGCGCGATCTGCTCGGCTCGCTGCGCAGCATGCAGAGCCGGCAGTACGTGGACGGCCGCGCCGCCGACCTGGACGTGCTGGCCTGCGCCACCCAGGGGGCCAACGCCTGCGTGCTGCTGCTGGCGTTCCGCGACGGCCGCAACCTCGGCACCCGCGCGTTCTTCCCCAAGACCAACGGCGAAGACAGCGCCGCCGAGGTGCTGGGTGCGTTCGTCTCGCAGTACTACGTCGAGCACGCGCCGCCGCGCGAGGTGCTGCTGGACCGCGAGATTCCCGACGCCGAGCTGATCGAGGCCGCGCTGAGCTCGGCCGCCGAGCGCAAGGTGCAACTGAAGTGGAGCGTGCGCGGCGAGCGCGCCGGTTACCTGGAGCTGGCCAGCCGCAACGCCCAGGCCACCCTGGTCACCGAACTGACCAGCCGCACCGCCCAGCATGCGCGCAGCGAGGCGCTGCGCGAGATGCTCGGCCTGGCCGAGCCGGTCAAGCGGGTGGAATGCTTCGACATCAGCCACACCATGGGCGAGGCCACGGTGGCCTCGTGCGTGGTGTTCGACGCCAGCGGCCCGGTGCGCAGCCAGTACCGCCGCTACAACATCAGCGGCATCGAGCCAGGCGACGACTACGCGGCGATGCGCCAGGCGATCGAGCGCCGTTTCCGCCGCGCCGCCGAAGGCGAGAGCAAGGGCGATGCGGTGCTGCCGGACGTGCTGCTGATCGACGGCGGCGCCGGCCAGCTGGCGCAGGCCAACGGCGCGCTGGCCGATCTGGGGGTGGACGGGGTGCTGCTGATCGGCGTGGCCAAGGGCGCCGAGCGCCGCGCCGGCCACGAGACCCTGGTGATGCCGGACGGGCGCGAACTGCGCCCGGGCGCCGCGTCGCCGGCACTGCAGTTCATCCAGCAGGTGCGCGACGAAGCGCACCGCTTCGCCATCACCGGTCACCGCGGGCGCCGCCAGAAGGCACGCATGACCAGCAAGCTGGAGGACATCCCCGGCATCGGCCCGCGGCGCCGCGCCAGCCTGCTCAAGCATTTCGGCGGGCTGGCCGGACTCAAGGCCGCCGGCGAAGCCGAGATCGCGCGGGTGGAGGGCATCAATGACGCACTGGCCGCACGAATCTACGCTAACCTGCACGGACTGCCGGTGCCCGATCCGGCAGGCGAGTAGAGCAGCGCAATGAAGTTGACCATCCCCACCTGGCTCACGCTGCTGCGGATCGTGATGATCCCCGTGCTGGTGCTGGTGTTCTATCTGCCGTACACCTGGACCAACTTCGCCTCGGCGGCGATCTTCGGCCTGGCCGCGTTCACCGACTGGCTGGACGGCTGGGTGGCGCGGCGCTACCACCAGTACTCCGCGTTCGGCGCGTTCCTGGACCCGGTGGCCGACAAGCTGATGGTGGCGGTGGCGCTGTTCCTGATCGTGCAGGGTCATCCGACGCCGTGGATGGCGTTCTGGGCGGCGGTCATCGTCGGCCGCGAGATCGCGGTGTCGGCGCTGCGCGAATGGATGGCCGAGATCGGCCAGCGCGCCAAGGTGCGGGTGGCGATGATCGGCAAGATCAAGACCACCGCGCAGATGGTGGCGCTGCTGTGCCTGCTGTACTCGGTGATGCCGGACGGCTCGCCGCCGGAAAGCGTGTGGATGGGCTTGTTCATCTTCCACGTCGGCGACTGGACCCTGGCGATCGCGTCGATCCTGACCCTGTTGTCGGGCATCCAGTACCTGCATGCGGCCTGGCCGAGCCTGCGCGACGATGAGCGTGCGGCGATGGCGGAAAAGAACGCGAAAAAAATCGAAGGCAACGGTTGACAGCCTGCGCGTACCCGGTAGAATTCGCGGCCTCAAGCGGGAATAGCTCAGTTGGTAGAGCGCAACCTTGCCAAGGTTGAGGTCGCGAGTTCGAGTCTCGTTTCCCGCTCCAGATCATGAAAACAGGACCTTCGGGTCCTGTTTTCGTTTGGGCGGATGCGTTGCGATGGTGGATGGCGCTCGGCGGATGGCGCGCGTGCATGCGGCGCGGCCATCGCACACCGCGGCATTCCTTCAGCCACTGCAGCGCTGCGCGCAACGGTCATCCGGCCAGCGCTCCGATCCGCTTGATCGGCCGCAGCCGCCGTGCTGCCCGTCGCTGCGATGAAGCGCCCACACTTCGGCATCGGCACGCGTCGCTACGCGCGGGCGCGCGTATCCGCGTGATCGCGGCACCTGCAGCAAGGCCCGCTTGCTCCAGGCCCGCGCGCCGAGGACCGCGCCTTTGCATCTATCCGCATGGGCGGTCGCACGCGGTGGCGATGGCGCGTGTCCCGGCGACCGGAATGGCAATTCCGGATCCGGATTGTGTCGACCGCGGTGGCGACCGCCTGCGGTAGCGTCGAGTGCGCCTTGCAGTCCGTGCGGCGGCATCCACTGGGTTGGCGCCGCACGGCAAACGCGTGCGGGCAATGCGTGCGCCGGAATCGACCGCCAGGCATCGGCGCTGCGCGATGCAGTCCACCCCCCTGCCACTTCAGGAGCTACCGATGACCTTCGAGATCGCGAGCTGGTACGACACATGGAACGCCACGGGTGCCGACAATCTTGCGCAGGGCAAGGTGCCGCTCGGCTATGCGAGCCGCTACAACCTGGCGTTCGGCAGCTTCGTGCAGGCCGCCAGCGGCTACACGCTGGATCTGGACGCGCAATTCGCCATGCAGAATCTCGCCCAGATCAAGTCGCAGGTGCCGACGGCCGTGATCTACGCCGGTGTCGGCGACACCGGACTGGCCGATACGGTGGCCGACAACCGCAGCAACGCCAACCGTTCTACGGCCAACATCGTGGCCTACCTGAAGCAGCACGGCCTCGCTGGGATCAGCATCGACGCCGAAGGCGGGGGCATGCCATTCGTCGTCGAGCTGGTCGGCCAGCTCAGCGCCAGCTTCAAGGCCGCCGGGCTGGGCATCGCGGTATCGGTGCCATGGCCCGCCGATGGCCCGGACAGGCTCTACGGCAAAGGCGCGGTGGCGGCGTTCAATCAGTACGTCGATGCTGCGGAGTTGCAGGATTACTCCTCGCTGGGCACGCCGCAGGATGCGCAGGTGTGGCTCGATGCCGGAGTCAGCGCCGGCATCCTGATGGGCGGCGTGGCCACGGAGAACGGCGATGTGCAGACCTCGCTCGAGGACACCGCCGCCTGGACCGACTACGCCTTGCAGCACGGCTTGCGCGGCATGTTCAGCTGGCGGCTCGACAACGACCACGGCCTGGACGGGGAGAACGAAGACGTGCAGCCGACCTTCACCGGTGCCAAGACCATCTACGACACGGTGCACGCGCCGTCCGGCGGCACCGGTCCGGCACGCTAACGCGCCCTGCGTGTCGCCGGACAAAGCGCGCGGGCCGCGGTGCGCGCTGCAACAGTGCGCATCGCAGGTCCTCCCGCGCGTGCGGCGATGCGCATGCGTGGCGGTGGTGCCCAGCGCTGCCGGCAATCGCGCGCCGGCGGCGCCCGTGTCGTGCAGGGGTGCGCCTGGGTAGAGGGCGCCACTGTTCCCGTGTCGGCTCAGGGCGCAGGATTGGCTGCGCGGAAGCCGGCATGTCCGCAGGCGGCGTCGTAGGCGTAGTCGCCGGCGGCAAGCAGGTGGCGGCCGCTGTTGATGTGCGCCGGCGGCGTCTTCAGCGGACCGCGCCACTGCACGCTCGCCGGCGTCGCCGCCTTGCCATCGCCGACCGCAAAGCCGTAGCCGAATACCGATTGTCCCGTCGCGTCGACGACGTCGAGCCGCACCTGGGTGGCGTCCGGCACCACGCGCGTGGGATGCCCGGCGATCTCCACGGTCTGTTGCAGACGGTCGGGCGTGGCCGGCGGCACCACCGGGTTGAGCATCATGTAGGACACGCCGGTGTCGGGCAGCAGCTTGCCGCAGACGCGGTAGTCGCTGCCGCTGCCGGGGAAGCTGGCGCAGGCGGTGGGCGCCTGCCAGTCGCTCGGCGCCTCGGCGGTGGCCGCGCCGCGCTGCAGCGGCACCAGGGCGAACCCGTTCAGTGCCGCCTTGCTGACGCCCAGCGTGATGCCCTTGGCGCCGACGATGTAGCCGGGGCTCATGCGCTGCGCGCGCATCTGCGCCAGGTTGAGGAACGGATTGCGCGCGGCGTCGACGCCGCGGTCGTAGCCCACGCCCATCATGCCGAAGGTCGGCGAGATGGTGCTGCAGTTGCGCAACACCTGCGTGCTGCTGCTCAGCGCGGGACTGCCGTTGTAGCCGGCGCAGGTGGCCGGCACCTGCGCCAGCGGCTTGGGTGGCTGGGCCACGCTGGCGACATCGCAGGTGCACTGCGCGGCCAGCACGGTGATGCGGTCCACGCGCGCCGCGGCGCTCTTTCCATCGGCGGAGACGCCGAGCCGCATCGGCACGTCCACGTACTTGCCGGGGTGATACTTGCTGTCGCTCGAGTAGAAGATGTGACCAGGCGTATTGGAGGCGTCCCAGGCGCTGCGCAGCGCATCGCTCAACGGCACCACCACGCCGGTGGAGCCGGTATCGACCTCCAGCACCTGGCTGCCGCGGCTGCGGCCATCGGCATCGCTGCCGAGCTGCACCCGCACCTGGTAGGCGAACGTCGGCGTGGCCTTGGAGACCAGCGGCAGCTTCACGGTCTGCGTCTGCAGCGTGCAGGTCTGCGCGGCGGCGGTGACGCTCGCGGCCAGGCACAGCGCGGTCCCGCTCCAGCGTGTCCATCGGTTCATGGCGATGCCTCGTTTGGGTGTGTCGCCATGCTAGAGCGCGGCAGCCTACCGACCGTGCGCGGATCGGCGCGATGCGGCGCTTGTCTACCGGCACCGGCATGGCGCTGTGTTCGGCATTCCAGTCGGGTGGCGACGCCGCGTGCGCGCCGTGGGTTCCGCATCGCGGTCTGCGCGAGCCCTGCGCCCGCGCGGTGCAGGGTTGCCAAGCTGGGGAGCTTGGTACACAATGCAGTCCGTTGTGCGCCGGGTTGATTCAAAAACATCTTTTGAATCAATGCGTTGGACGAGAGCCGCAAGGCGTCGTCCGGTTCCCGCCGCAAGGGCCCCGGTAGCGGGGCTTTGTTTTTGTCGGACGCCATCCGCGTTGCGGCAAGACGTCAGTCCACCGGCCTGGTGGCAGAGTGGTTATGCAGCGGACTGCAAATCCGCGTACGCCGGTTCAATTCCGACCCAGGCCTCCATTTCGATGTAACGCAAAAGGGCCGCTTTCTGCGGCCCTTTTGCGTTGTGCAATCGGAAGATTCTCCAAATCGCTGACGCAATCGATGCGATCAAGGCTAATCAGTGTCGAGGATCGGCGATGAGCCTTGAGGGCGACCCATACAGCACTAGGACCTTGTCGCCCTGCGCGAAACTTGGCGCCGCGCCCTGCACAACAGTCATCATGGAGCCGTTCTGCGTTTGGACCACATATTCCATCCCATCTGCTCTTGATACGGAGCGTTCAGATGCTGCGCCAACGATCGCGCCCGCGACGAGACCGCCAACCGCGCCGACAGCATTGGCCTGACCACTGCCTCCGACCGACGATCCGGCGATTCCTCCAATGGCTGCACCTGCCGCCGCGCCGCCGCCTTGTGTGCCATCAATGGAGACAGCGCGCGCACTGATCACAGTGCCCGCTACCGTTCGGTTCACTTGCCCTACCGAGCCGACCGAATAGCTATCCGTACGCACATTCGGTGCGCACCCAACGATTGGGATTGCAAGGCAGGCGATGAGGATTGCCGACCTCACGGCGTTGCCTGCTGGCTCGGGAACATTGGTTTGCTGACATCAACGGTTTCGAGGGCTTGCAAAAACTGGGAGATGTTATTTTGCGCGGACCGGCTCACTGATTCGCGAGCTCGAATAACTCCTGCGAATGCATAGGTGGCGGGAACCGTGCCGGTAGCACTTACGTCCTGTGTATAAACGATGCTGCCGTTTGCCCGGTCGATTAATTCGTACCTGGCGATGGTCTTTGTGGTCATCGAAGCGCCAAACGAGGGGATGTCGATTGCCAGGATCTTGACCGATAGGCTTAACTTGCGTGGTGCATCATCACGAAAAATCGCCATGCGATTCAGTGCTTCTGTGAGGGCGTTCTGCCACATCTGCGGCACTTCATGCTGCGCCTCTGGCGGCATCTTGCCTTTTGCCTCATCGGGTCGCGCCAGCGTCACCGTTAGTGATTTGAGCTCAGCATCAAGCTTCCTGCTGCTCACACCCACGCCGGGTACGGAAAAGTTTAATGGCGGATTTGCCGCGCAGCCAGAAAGAGCCGCCATTACGAGTGCGGCAGCAAAAATCTTCTTCATTCCATTTCCCCTGTTGCGGTTATGTGTCCATGGTAGTGAGCTAACGGATCCCCCAAGGATGACGTGGCGCAGGCGCCCCATGCCGTTGCTCAGGTAACATTTTATGTGTAAATGAGCAGGTGGTAACAGATGTTGTGTTTGATTTTGTTTCCTGCCGTAGACATAACAAAGGATTCGCCGTAGTTCAGGGGCGGTCAGCCGTCCGTAGCCATGTAGGCGGCAATGTGCGTGCTGGGCTGTCGCTCGATGCCGTTGCTATGGGGATCTGCTGCGCCAACGCAGTAGTCACCGGCAGCACGGGCATGCGCCATTTTTGCGATGATGCCGGCCTCGCCATTCGCTCCTGACCTCATGATTCCATCGCGACCCGTCCCGCGTTTCGCAAACGTAGTGGGGGCGACGCTGGTCGCGGCGCTCGGCCTGTGCGCTGCCGCCCACGCCGCGCCGCCCGCGCAAGCCGTCACGCGCTGCGGCTGGTTCGACAATCCCACGCCAGGCAATGCCACGCTCGTGGACAAGGTCGGCGAATGGACGGTCGGCCAGCAGGGCGGGCACCAGGCCGAGGGCACGTGGCCGACGTTTCCGCCGGCGCGCTGGGTGGCGACCGGCACAGGCAGTGCCGGCTATGGCTGCGCCTGTCTCAAGGTGCGCGCGCGTGACGACACTCGGGAGGTGACCACGATCGTGTCCGCTACGGTGCAGCCCTTGAAGACCTGCCGACAGGACAAGGCGCTGCAGGGCAGGGAGCCGGAGAATCCGCTGAAGTAGCGCCTCGGTTGCGTGGCCGGTTGCCGGTGCGCTGCCATCTGGGGGGATGCGTTGCCGCCGAGAATGCGTTCCGATTCAGCGAGGCGGCCGTGCCCGGCCGAACGCCGCCATGGTCACCGTTCGCTGCGTTCAGGATCGGACGGCCGCGGTTGCGTGTCGCGCCGGCCGGTGGCTGCCCGACCCGGCGTGCAGGAGGCTGCTGCCGATCCGACCCCAACGCCGCAGAGCCGCGAACGGGAAAGGCCGAATCGCGGCCTGGCACGCCGCCAGCCGGCGGCGGACTTTTTTTTGCAACGAAGGGCTAGCGCACCTCCCGGGAGGCGTGTAGAATGCGCGGCTCCCAAGCGGGAATAGCTCAGTTGGTAGAGCGCAACCTTGCCAAGGTTGAGGTCGCGAGTTCGAGTCTCGTTTCCCGCTCCAGATTGCGTCACGTGCCTCTTGCGAGGCGGGTGAAACCCCGAAAAAGGAGCTGCGGCTCCTTTTTTCGTTTCCGCGATCCGTCTTTTCCGAAGAACGCCGGCCCCGGCCTTGCGCCACGATGTCCTCGGCATCACGAACACGCCCGGCGTCCGCTCACGCAAGCGAGCCGGCGAGGAGCGCCTGTCTGGTCGCGTCGTCGGCGGGGTAGAAGCATTCCAGCGTCAGCTCCGCCAGGGTCACGTCCGTTGCGGTACCGAAGACGGTCGTGGTGGAGAGAAACGAGAGGATGCTTCCGCTTGCTCCGCTGCGGATCGAAAGCGGCACCGCGATCCGCGAGGCAGCGCCGTGCGGGCGATCGCTGGCCGGACAGGGGAAGGCGTTGAGTTCGGCATGCAGCCTTTCGAGTTCGGGATCGGCCGATCGGTCGATGTCGAGGCGAAGCCGGGCCAGCAGATGGTGGCGCCATTCGGCAAGGTTGGCGATGCGCGGCGCCAGGCCATCGGGATGCAGGGTCGCGCGCAACACGTTGACGGGCGCCGCCAGCAGCGTCGGATCGATGCCGACCAGCATCGCGGCCGCTGCGTCGTTGGCGCGTGCCAAGTTCCAGTGACGGTCGAGCGCAAGTGCAGGAAACGGAGCGTGAGCGCGCAGCACCGCGTCGACGGCTGCCAGCGCGGCCGCCATGTCGGGCGCGTCGAGGGCGCGTTCGCCATGCACGGGCGCATAGCCCGCCGCGTGCAGCAGCCGGTTCTGTTCCCTGAGCGGCATCGCCAGCGGTTCGGCCAGGCGCAGCAGCAGGTCGCGGCTGGGCGCCGCCCGCCCGCTCTCGACGAAGCTCAGATGGCGCGTGGACACCTCTGCCGCGCAGGCCAGATCGAGTTGGCTGAGCCGGCGCCTGGCCCGCCAGTCGCGCAGCACGTCGCCCACGGTGATCGCGTGTGTCGTCATGTCCTCATCCTAGCGACCTGCGGCGGTGGTGCCATTACCTGGGAGGTAATCGCGTCGTCCGATCGGCATCGGCATGCTCGGCCCATCAACGACGAGGAGATGGCGATGAACGACCCGGACACGCTGGCACGTGCCTATCTTGCGCTATGGAACGATGCCGATGCGGCCTCGCGCGACCGTCGCCTGGCGGATGGCTGGACCCCCGACGCCCGCTACGCCGATCCGATGATGGCGGGCGAAGGCCATGACGGCATCGCCGCGATGATCGCGGCCGCCCGCGCACAGGTTCCCGGCCACCTGTTCACCCTCCGCGGCGCGCCCGATGCCCATGGTCCCTTCGTGCGCTTCTCCTGGACACTGTCGCCCGAACGCGGCGCGCCGATCGCCGGCGGGACCGATATCGCCCGGATCGCAGCGGACGGGCGCATCGCCGAAGTCATCGGCTTTCTCGACAAGGACGTCGCATGACGCCGGCGTTCATCCCGCGTGGCGACGGTCATGCGCTGTTCGTGCGCGATTGGGGCGAGGGGCCGCCTGTCGTGCTGCTGGCGGGCTGGGCAATGGATGGCCGGATCTGGGGCGACACCATGCTCCAGCTCAACGCCGCGGGCCTGCGCACCATCGCCTGCGACCGTAATGGCCATGGGCGATCGACCGACCGCGTGGACTACGGCTACGACGCGCTCGCCGACGACCTGGCCGCCGTGCTGGAAACGCTCGACCTGCAGGGCGTCACCCTGGTGGCGCATTCGGGGGCTGGCGGCGAGGCGATCCGTTACCTCGCGCGCCACGGTCGCACGCGGATCGCACGCCTGATCCTCGTGGGCGCGACAGGCCCGCGGGTCATCGGCGACACCGGAGTGACGCCGGCGATGCTGGATGCGCTATGCGCACAGCTCGCCTGCGACCTGTCGGGCTGGATCGACGCCAATATCGATCCCTTCGCGCCGGGTGCGCCAAGCCGCGTCAACGCGTGGATGGCCAACATGGTGCTCGACTGCTCGCGTCGCGCCGTGGTCGCATTCCAGCGCACGATCGCGTTGAGCGACCTCTCGGCGGATGCTGCCGCGCTCCAGCTCCCGGTCACCCTCATCCATGGCGACCGCGACGTGTCCGCGCCGCTCGATGCCAGTGGGCGTGTCTATGCGGCGACCATCCCCGGTGCCGAACTGCTCGTCTATGAAGGTGCGGCGCACGGGGTGATGGTGACGCATGCATCGCGCCTCGCCGGCGACATCGCCAGGCGAGCGTGGTCATGACCTGGCTGGCCACCGCCCAAGCCGGCATCGCCAACTGGCTGCCGGACTCCTCCGTCGCGAGCTCGCCGGGAACGCTCGTCGACCCGGTGGCGCCGAGCTGGGCCCGTCTGCGCCCGCCATTCCCGGTCGCGGCAGCCGCAGCGGTGTTCGGTGCGCGAGCGACTCGTGTCAGAAGCCTGAGCCGCCGCTCGCGCAGTGTCGATGCCGCTGCGGCGGGCGAGCCTGTCGTCGAGGCGCAGCTAGCGGCGGCGCCCGCATGAGCGCGAGGACACTCCCGGAGACGTACGTCATCACCTTCCACGTCAAAGCGGATCAGGTGGACCGCTTTCGCGCGCTGCTCGACCCGGTGCTCGACGCGATGCGTCACGAGCGGACCTTCGTCCGCGCGGCGCTGCACGTCGATCCCGAGCGACCGAATGTCTTCCAGCTACACGAAACCTGGACCGATCGCGACGATGTCCTCCACGTTCAACTGCATCGTCGCTATCGTCGACAGTGGCATGCCGCGCTGGACGACATGCTGAGTGCGCCCAGGCACATCGCGATCTGGACCGTCATGCGCGCCGATTGAACTCGGGTCGCAAGCAGGCCAGCCGCCATCGCGGAGGCGGCCCTTGGCCGCTAGCGCACCGCCGAGCGGGCGAGGCGAGGCGCAGCGCAGCTGGCATGCGCCTGCGTCATGAGCGCGAGCAACGCTGCCCGGGCGACGGCGCGCGCAGCGCGGTGATCGAGCCGGGAAAGCCGAGTGATCTGCAGGCCGGTCGCCTGCGCAAGCCGGAAGCCGACATAGTAGCCAAAGCGTTCCGGCAGCCCGTCCGGCGGATGGCCGCCCATCTGCAAGGCATTCGCGGTCGCCGCGCTGTCGCGATCGTCGAAGTGCGCTGCGACGAAACACAGGGCCGCCGGCCAGCGGCGATCGGTCGGTGCGCGAATGGGAGCGGGGATGTCGAGGAGCAGTTGATGATCCGTCGCCTGCGGCACCATCGTGGCGGTCGCCTGGACCGCCAATCCTTCCTGCCACAGCGTGCACCACAGCGGATCGCAATCGGCGAAGCGGCGGGCATGTTGCAGATGGAACAGCTCGTGGATCAGGAACGGTTCGAGCGAATCGTCGGAGTGGTACTGCGCAATCATGTCGGCACCGAAGAGCATGACGTGCCGGTTGCCCGGTTGCAGGTAGCCCGAACCGCCATCGCGCTGCCCAAGCGAGTGATACAGGTAGATCGGCAGCGGGGACGCAAAACCGGGAAAGACCGCCTGGAATCGTTCGATCGCACCGTTCAGAGCGGTCGGAAAATCGGCCACGACGCGGTCGTAGTCGTCCTGGTCGACGGAAAACCGATGCAGTGCCGTGCCGATGCGCCTGTCCGTGCCCGCATCGTCTGGATAGAGGCCAGGCACCAGCGCGTTGATCCGGGAACGGATCGTCGCAATCCGGACATCCTCAGGTTGGCCCGCCGTCTCGATCGCGGCCTTTTCGAACGGCGTGGCGAGATCGACAGCGTGCGTCGCCGGCGCCGCGCTCGCTGCAAGACAGCGGGTCGAAAGGCCAATGCCCAGGCAAGCGGCGGTGAGCAGCATTCGCCCGTTCCTGAAGTGCCGCATGTTCGCTCCTGTCCGGATCCGGTAGGACCACATGGCCATCCAAGGGAACAGCACCACTGGCAGGGGGCGCGCGAAACGCAGGCGATGCATTTCGCGCTCCGGCGCCACGCGTTGCTGCACGCTCTGCGCTGTCGCCTTGGACGCGCAGGTTCCACAGAGCGTAAGCGCGGCGGCGTGCGCTGTGGTGAAAGCCGTCCGGCAGCGGCCCACGCGGATTCACGCCGCCAGCCACCACCACACCAGGAGCGCGACCAGCAAGGTGGCGGCGCCGCCCAGCAGCCGCGGCCGCCGCCACCAGCGCCGCGGTTGGCGGTCGATGGCATTGGCGCCGGCCACGCGCAGCAGGCCGCGGGCGAACCCATGGCGATCCATGCTGCGGTCGCAGGCCTCGACGCAGGCGCCGCAGGCGGTGCACGCGTAGTGCGCGCCGTTGCGCGGATCGATGCCGGCCGGGCAGGCCTGCACGCAGGCATCGCAGGCCACGCAGTCGCCGAGCTGCTCGGCGCTGAACTTGGGCAGGGTGCCGGCATACGCGGCCAGGGCCTCGCCGCGGCTGCCGCCCTGGCCGGCGAGCTGGGCGATGCTGGCGCGCAAGGCGTAGTCGCGGGCGGTGACGGGGTCGAGCAGGCGCCGCCCGCGCTGGGCGACGCTGCCATGGCCGCATGCGCGGGCGCCGCGCGGTTCGCCGCGCATCGCGTCGTAGCCGGTCAGTGGCGTGTCGCGGTCGCACAGCAGCGGCTGCAGGCGTGCGTAGGGACAGAGATAGCGGCAGGCCTGGCTGCGCAGGAAGCCGGCGTTGCCCCAGGTGGCCAGCGCGTAGAACAGCACCCAGAACGTGTCCCAGCCGCTCCAGGCGAACGGATGCAGGCGCGTCACCAGGTCGGCGATCGGCACGAAGTAGCCGACGAAGCTGACCCCGGTCCACAGTGCCACGGTCGCCCACAGCAGGTGCCGCGCGGCGGCCGGCCAGGCGGCGAAGCGGCGTTCGATCCAGGCGAAGGCGTGGCTCCACACCGTCTGCGGACAGGCGAAGCCGCACCACAGGCGCCCGGCCAGGGTGGTGAGCACCGCCAGGACGGCCGCGGCGCTGCCCAGCGCCAGCAGCAGCCAGCCCACGTCGTGCGGCCACAGGGTCCAGCCGAACAGGTCGAAACGTCGCGCCGGCAGGTCCAGCAGGAGGGCCTGCCGGCCTTGCCAGCGCAGCCACGGCAGCAGGTAGAAGGCGGCGAACAGCAGCCACACCGTCGCGCGCCGCACCTGCGTGTAGCGATGTGGCGGCGCGGGACACGCCGCGGTGGCGGGTGGGGTGACCAGGCGCAGTGGAATGGGGCGGGGCATGCGCAGCCGGCTCAGGACAGCGGCACGGCGTCGTCGCCGTGTGGCGCCGGACGCAACAGGAAGCCGGTCAGCAGGCTCGAGGCCAGCGTCGCCAGCCAGAACATGAAGAAGCCCACCGTGTAGCCCAGCTCGCGGCTTATCTGGCGGCCGGGGAAGGTGATGTCGCGCAGCGCCAGCGGATCGACCAGAGCGAAGAACAGCACGCTCATGGCGCCGGCGACCAGGAAGCTCGGCCACAGGATCACGCCCAGCCGCTGCACCAGCGGGCGCGGCGCGCCGGGATCGAGCGGATCGAGCAGCGGATCGTCGGGAGAGGCCATGACGGTGGATTCCATCGCGAAAGGAGGATGCGGCATGCGCCAAGGCAGCGGCGCCACACGTCGCCGCGCCTGCCAGCCGCCTGGCCGCCGATCCCCCGTCGACACCGGCGTCGGCGCATGCCGCAGCTGCAGACTAGGCAGCGCGGGCCGCGCCGACATTGATCCTGATCAAGGCCGTCGCCGCAGCGGCGTGGAGACTGGCGTGGTCGCACGATGTGGAGCAGACCATGCAGGACGAGATCGAGAGCATGCCCCTGCCGGGGCCGGACCTGTGCAGCGAGGCGGACGTGCAGGCGTTGGTGGCCGCGTTCTACCGCCGCGTGCGCGCCGATGCCGATCTGTCGGCGGTGTTCGCCGCGCACATCGAGGATTGGGACGCGCACCAGCAGCAGCTGTGCGATTTCTGGTCGGCGATGCTGCGCGGCACCCGCCGCTTCCGCGGTGCGCCGATGCCCCGGCACATGGCCATGCGCGAACTCAGCGAACTGCGGTTCCAGCGCTGGCTGGGCCTGTTCCGCGCCACCACCGCCGAGCTGCACAACACGCCGATGCGGCTGCTGGCCGACGACATCGCCCAGCGCATCGCCGAGACCTTCTGGCGCCGTCACCAGATGCGTTGGCGTCCGTTCGAGCCGGTGTCGCCGCTGCCGCCGGCCGCGTGCGCGGATTGATCCAGGTCAAGGCGGGTGCGCCGGGCGCCGCGCATGCTCGGCGCATGGACATCCTCACCGCGCCCGATCCTTCCGCCGCCTGGACCTTCGACGCCGACCTGCTGCGCCGCTACGACCGTCCCGGCCCGCGCTACACCTCGTACCCGACCGCGCCGCATTTCCAGACCGGCTTCGGCCCGGCGCAGTTGTTCGCCGCGGTGCAGGCCAGCGATCCGCGGCGGCCGCTGTCGCTGTATGTGCACGTGCCGTTCTGCCGCAGTCCCTGTTTCTACTGCGGCTGCCACCGGGTGATCACCCGCGATCCGGAGCGCGGCCGCGGCTACGTGCAGCGGCTGCTGCGCGAGGCGGCGATGATGGCCGCGTGTTTCGAGGGCGAGCGCGAGGTGGTGCAACTGCACCTGGGCGGCGGCACCCCCAACTTCCTCGCCCCGGAGCTGCTCGGCGAACTGGTGGAAGGCCTGCGCGGCCTGTTCCGCTTCAGCCAGGCGCCGGATCGCGAAATGTCCATCGAACTGGACCCGCGCACGGTGACGCCGCAGGACATCGCCGCGCTGGCCGAGCTGGGCTTCAACCGCGCCAGCCTGGGCATCCAGGATTTCGACCCGCTGGTGCAGCAGGCGATCAACCGCCAGCAGGGCGTGCACGAGACCCTGGACATCCTGCGCGCCTGCCGCGTGCACGGCATGCGCTCGGTCAACGTGGACCTGATCTACGGGCTGCCGCGGCAGACCCTGGCCGGGTTCGCGCAGACCCTGGACACGGTGATCGCGGCGCGGCCGGACCGCCTGGCGGTCTACGGCTACGCGCACATGCCGCAGCTGTTCAAGGCACAGCGGCGCATCGCCGAGGCCGACCTGCCCGACGCCGAACAGAAGCTGGCGCTACTCGGCCTGGCGGTGCGCACGCTGTCGGCGGCCGGCTACCAGTACATCGGCATGGACCACTTCGCGCTGCCGCAGGAAGACCTGGCGCGCGCACAGCGGCAGGGCAGCCTGCACCGCAACTTCATGGGCTATACCACCCACGCCGACACCGACCTGCTGGGCCTGGGCGTCAGCGCGATCAGCCGCATCGGCGCCAGCTACAGCCAGAACCAGCGCGACCTGCCGGCCTGGGAAGCGGCGGTGGACGCGGGCGACAGCCCGGTGCTGCGCGGCCTGCAACTCAGCGCCGACGACGCCCTGCGCGCCGAGCTGATCCAGCAACTGATGTGCCAGGGACGGGTGGACGTGGCAGCGTTGGCGCAGCGCCACGGCATCGACTTCGCCAGCTATTTCCGCGAGGAACTGCGGGCGCTGGCGCCGCTGTGCGCGGACGGCCTGGCCGACTACCGCGACGGCGTGGTCCAGGCCACCGCCCGCGGCCGCCCACTGTTGCGCCTGATCGCCATGTGCTTCGACCGCTACCTGCGCCAGCCCGACCAGCCGGCGCGCTACTCGCGCGCGATCTGAGCGCGCCGCGCGTTCCCTTGCCGTTGGCATCCCCGGTGCCGCCGTGGCGGCGGCGCCGGGGACTTTTCGGCGGCGGTGCGCAGGCCTGCCGATGCCGGCATGTGGTGTCTCGGTTCGGCGCGTCTGGCGAATCGGCAGCGCCCTGCGGTTCACAAGCGCCGCACGATCAGGCACGCTACGCGCCACCAGGCCCGGATGGCGAAACTGGTAGACGCATCGGACTTAAAATCCGCCGGGGGCGACCCCATGCCGGTTCGATTCCGGCTCCGGGCACCATGGGTGTGTAAGAGTTTCAGTGCTTCGGTGGCTTCGATCGACTTCGCCGCTGCGCAGGTTTTGTGCTGCCGACGACTCAATCGCTAGCGCTTCGGTGAGGTGCTGTGGTGTCAATTGGCACGAGCCTGCCGGGCGACGTCATCGGCACCGTGACCGAACCCGTGTACGACACCGCCACGGGCCGGCACCTGCTCATCCCGCAAGGCTCGGGCATCTTCGGCCGCTACAACAGCCAGGTCAGTTTTGGGCAGAGCCGCCTGCAGGTGGTCTGGCATCGGATCATCCTGCCCGACACGTCCTCGCTCACGCTCGACAACCTCGTGGGCACGGATCCGGCCGGCTACGCGGGCCTGGAGGATGGTGTGGACCGGCATTGGACCGTCTGCTGGCCGGCGCGGCGCTCACCACGCTGCTGGGCGTGGGAGCCGAACTGGCCGCGCCGGAGAGCCGCCAGGACGGCAACCGCATCGTCATCGCCGGCCGGGACGGGCTGCAGGACTCCGTGAACCAGGTGGGGCAGGAGCTGACACGCCGGAACCTCAAGGGGCAATCCAGCTTGACGGCTCGGCCCGGCTTGCCGGTGTGCATCGTCGTCAACCGGGACCTGGTGCTGCGGCCGTACCAGCCGATCTTCTTCGACCATGGCAAACCACAGGGAGCATCGCAATGACCCAAGGCAACGACAGCACCCAGGCCAACGACAGCGAGAAGAGCGAAGGTCGCGGCAATGGCAGCAGCGCTGCGCGTGAGCCGCAGAACCGCCGCAAGCTGCGGCTTGGGCCGTTGCCCAGGACCGACAGCACCAAGATCACCTTCGCGTGCCCAGCCAGCCTCAAGGCGGACCTCGAGCGCTATGCCGCATTGCATGGACAGACCTACGGGGAGACGGTCGATGCGGCTGCGCTGATCCCGTACATGCTGGAAGCGTTCATGGCCGGGGATCGGGGGTTTCGGCGGAAAGGCTAATTGACGCTTGCCCTTGCAATATGTCCGGAGGTAGTGTGGCGCCCGCAATGTTCAAGTGTTCACGGACTGAATATGAACAGAATTTCTAGCTTGTGGCAGGTCGGCCAGCACCCAGGCAGTCTATTGCGTTGCCTGTTGAAGACTCCGGGCGATCCCTCCAAAAGCACTCGGCACCCTCAATTTGCAGCGCGATTAAATCGCGGCGCAACCTCGCCGGTGGAACCTATCTCGTAATGGAAAGCCCGAATATATGTACTTCGGGCACTGAAATCAGAGCACGACAGGGAGTCTGACATGCAGGTCTTGTTTGGCGGTGGGTGCCGAATCTTTTCGGCTCTGGTGGCGGCTTTGGTAATCTTTTTTACCACCTCCTTTGGTGCTCGTGCTGAAAATAAATATTGTTACGTGGAGTCCGTTGCTGGAAGTCCGGATCAGTGCTTTTCGAGCTTTAAAGCCGCATTCGATGCGGCGACTTCCGATGCGAACGGGCGTCAGCTGGAGATGATTAGGCAGGGCCCCTATTATGCGGATGTAATGGATAACAAAGCGCAGGATTTGCTTCTTTACGAATATGAGGCAAAAGATCTTCCTCCTGCCAGTTTTTTGGATAGAGGGTATTCTCTCGCTCCTGAGGGAACGCTTCGCAATTCTCCTTGCGATTACAAGATTCCCTATGCCGAGGGGTATCATTGCAAGTCGGAAAATGATTTGTCTAATTCGGTGGCGATGAATTTGCCGGAAGTGGTAAGTGGTCGCGAAGTGGTGACTCCTAAAGCGAGCTCCGGCTCATGGGGGGCCGTGAGTTCAGGCACAAAGCCAACCATGGGCGGTGATCAGCCGTCAGACCTGAGGGCGCCTCACTACGGCGCGGTAGTTTATTCTGGCCGGAAGTTTAATCTGCACCATTTGGTGAGGCAGACTGGGGAGACATACGAAACTTCTGGTGATTATACGCGTGTCGATCCTTTCCAGTGCCCGCAGGGTATGGTTGCTCGCGATTACGAGGATGGCGACTGGGGTTCGATGGGTGGTTCCAATCCACCTTCGGAACTGTGCATGGACCCCCATGTGTACAAGATCGTTCAGCGTCTCGACCTCTCTTGCGGGGAAGAGGGTTGTAACTCGGCGGGCGTGCAGCTTGGAACAGGTGCTCATGCCCTCAATGAAGACCTGTTGTCCATCGAAGGTTTTCCCGTTTCGCTTGCGTACGACTCCAAGTCCCGCTCGTGGGATTTGAGCTTTGAAAAGCGCATGGCTTCAGGTGGAAATGATTCTTACATTGAGGTCGCGCCAGGCACGTATTCAAGGTTATTTGTAGACGACGGCGAGGGCTTTGGCTTGGAGGGGCGCCCAGCGGATCGGGTGACCAACGATGACAATGGTAGTATCTATACGTCCGGGAGTTTTCAGTACAAATTCAACGACGATGGCCGGGTCGCCGAGTTCGGCCCGATGGGCCAGGCCCCATTCGTGGTGCAACGTGATGACGATGGTCGAGTCGTTCGGCTGACGTCGCCGGCGGGGCGGACGCTGAACTTCGAGTACGTGAATGGCCGGATTAGCAAGGTCACCGGCGCGGATCGTGAGGTTCTTCTTGAATATGATGCCTCGGGCAATCTGTCGAAGATATGGAAGGACGCCTCCGCTGTTCGCCAGTTCTTGTATGGCGAACAGGGTCTGATTGGGGTTGCAGGGCAAAACGTCTTGACAGGCGTTGTCGATGAGCAAGGACAGCGCGAAAGGAGCTTTGGCTACGACGCCAATGATCGGTTGATCTACAAGTCCGAAGGCGGTGGGCAGACCCCGGTCAATATCGTCCGCGTAAACTATCCCGACGCAACGCATACGCAGATTGTGACCGCTGCTGGCGCAACACGCAGTTACACGCTGCGCGACGACGCTTATCACCGGCCGACCAGCGAGGTGGATCCTTCGGGTCAGGTATTGAAGCAGTACGACGACAACCAGAGGATCATCAAGTCCACCGCCGCAACCGGTTCGATTACTCAGTACGCGTATTCATCCAACCCCTCAGAGTCGATCGTCGAAGGTCTAGGATCCGCACAGCAGCGCCGTATTGAAATCACACGTGGTTCTTATGGACAGATCGCCAGTCATTTGCTTTATGACTCAGCGGGCAAGCCGGTAGCGGGGTACATGCGCACCTTCAATACGCGTGGTCAACCGTTGGCGTTGACTCAGTTCCAGTCGTCCACGACAGCTGCCATTCGGACGAGCGCAACGATGTACTGCGAGAAGGATGACATCAGTGCAGGGACATGTCCGCTATTGGGATTGGTGATCAAGGTGGACGGGCCGCGCTCGGACAAGGCGGACGTCACGACATACAGCTATCGGATGGCGGATGCGCCCAGCTGCGCCACCAGCTCTGCCGCCTGCCCATACCGCAAGGGCGACCTATGGAAGGTCACCAATGCGCTGGGACAGGTCACCGAATACCTGGCTTACGACGGCGCAGGCCGCGTGCTGTCGGCGAAGGACGCCAATGGCGTAGTCACCGACTACACTTATCACCCGCGCGGCTGGCTGACCGCCAGCAAGGTGCGTGGGGCCGACGACAGCAGCGAGAGCGACGATCGCATCACCGCGATCGACTACTGGCCGACCGGCCTGGTCAAGCAGGTGACCCAGCCCGATGGCGCGTTTACCCGCTTCACCTACGACGCGGCACACCGTCTGACCGATATCGCCGACAACGCCGGCAACACCGTCCACTACACCTTGGACAACGCCGGCAACCGGCTCAAGGAAGACACCAAGGACGCGTCTGGCAGGCTCAAACGCACCTTGTCGCGCATCTACAACCAGCTCGGCCAACTGGCCACGCAGGCGACTGCGCAGGGCGATCCGACCGACTTCGGCTACGACGCCAACGGCAACACCAAGACCGTCACCGACGCGCTCGGGCATGCCACCCAGAACGATTACGACCCGCTCAACCGCCTCGCGCGCACCCTGCAGGACGTGGGCGGCATCGCCGCCGAGACCAAGTTCGGCTACGACGCCCTGGACAACCTGACCAAGGTCACCGATCCCAAGGGCCTGGACACCACCTACGCCTACAACGGCCTGGGCGACCTGACCAAGCTCACCAGCCCGGACACCGGCAGCACCACGTACACCTACGACAGCGCCGGCAACCGCGCGACGCAGACCGATGCGCGCAACATCAAGACCAGCTACGGCTACGACGCGCTGAACCGCCTCACCCAGGTCACCTATCCGACCACCAGCCTCAACGTCAGCTACACCTACGACGTCAGTCAGACGACCTGCGCCAGCGGCGAGACCTATGGCGTCGGCCGCCTGACCCGGATGCAGGACGGCAGCGGCAGCACCGACTACTGCTATGACCGCTTCGGCGATCTGGTGCGCAAGGTGCAGACCACCAACGGCAAGGTGTTCGTGGTCCGCTATGCCTACACCAAGGCCGGGCAGCTGAGCCGCCTGACCTACCCGGATGGGGCTGTGGTGGACTACGTACGCAACGCCCAGGGCCAGACCACCGAAGTCGGGGTGACCCCGCCAGGCGGCACCCGTCAGGTCCTGCTGAACCAGGCGACCTACTATCCGTTCGGCCCGGTCGCCGGCTGGACCTACGGCAACGGCCGTCCGATGCAGCGCGTGCTGGATCAGGACTATCGCCCGCTGGCGGTCAACGACACCCGTAGCGATGGCCTGGCGGTGGGCTTCGCCTTCGACCCGGTCGGCAACCTCAGCGCGCTGACCGCGCCGGGCAACACCGCGCCGGTCATCAAACTGGACTACGACCCGCTGGGCCGGCTGACCGCGTTCAAGGACGGCCCGACCGACACGGTGATCGATGGCTATACCTACGAC
>JBEVKG010000351.1:0-6870 GCA_040509765.1 Xanthomonas sp. | reverse complement strand
ACGCCGTGGCAGGTCGCGTGCCGGCCGAGGGGAAAGCGGCCCGCGCACGGGGTGGGTACGGATGTGACCGAAGCACGGCAGGTCCTACCCACCCATGCCGGACCTACCCGCCGCGCATGGCGGGATCGGGTGTCGTCGAGGTTAGGTTTGGGTGAAGGGTTGGCACCGTCCGCACAGGACACCGGTTCAGGGGATCCGGGCCACCACGCACACGTTGTCTTGCCGCCTTCTCACTTCGCCTTGCAAGGAGTCCAGGTCATGCGCAGTCGCCCCACCCGTCGTCCGCTCGCTCTTGCCGTCGCCGCTTCGCTGTGCCCGTC
This sequence comes from Xanthomonas sp., assembly GCA_040509765.1. Lineage (GTDB taxonomy): Bacteria > Pseudomonadota > Gammaproteobacteria > Xanthomonadales > Xanthomonadaceae > Xanthomonas_A. The sequence continues at coordinate 6,550 of JBEVKG010000351.1, read as the reverse complement.
CGCTGCCACGCTGCGCAGTCTGTCCTCGGTCCTGTTGCTGGCCACCGCCGCCCAGGTTGCCCAGGCTGCCGAACCGCCAGCCGCCGTCGATGCCGCCGACACCGCCAAGACCCTGGACTCGGTCAGCGTCATCTCCACCGGTACGCGCAAGGCCAACATGGCCGTCAGCGACAGCCCGGCGCCGATCCAGCTGGTCAGTGCCGAAGCGCTGACCAAGACCGCCGCGCCCGACCTGATGAACGCCATCGCCAATCAGGTGCCCTCGTACAACGCCTCACAGGTCGGCGGCGACATGATGAGCCAGACCCTGACCGCCTCGATGCGTGGCCTCACCGCCAACCACACTCTGGTCCTGGTCAACGGCAAGCGCCGCCACGTGACGTCCAACTTCGGCGTGGCCGGCAGCGGCGAAATGGCGACCGACCTGTCCTACATCCCGCAGTCGGCCATCGACCACGTCGAAGTGCTGACCGACGGCGCCGCGGCGCTGTACGGCTCGGACGCCATCGCCGGCGTGATCAACATCATCCTGAAGAAGGACGCCTCCGGCGGCGAGCTCAACGCCGGTTACGCCGGCTACGCCGATGGCGGTGGCGGCACCGATTCGTGGGGCGGCAACATCGGTTTCGGTGGCGATCGCGGCTTCGTCAACCTCAGCGTCGAGGTGGAGAACCGCAAGACGGTCTACCGCTTGTCCAATCCCAGCTACGGCAACTGCCTGGCCGACCAAGTGGCCTGCGCGGCCTACGCCAACGCCAATGGCCGCAGCGACCTGCTCGCCCGCCTGGCCAACGACCAGGGCGCGCTGATGAACGGCCGTTTCCCGGCGCTCAATGCCTGGCTCAACCCGCCGGAAGTGCATCGCAAGATCGCTTCGTTCAACGCCGGCTACGACTTCGGCGAGGGCCTGGAGTTCTACGCCTTCGGTACCTACGGCAAGAAGACCGCCCAGTCCGAGGAAAACTACCGCCGTCCCTCGCAGGACGGTGGCTATGACTTCAACGGCGACGGCGACGTCAACGACGTGGGCGAGCACAAGTATCCGTACGGCTTCAATCCGTCCGAGGCCTCGGAAGAAAAAGACTACGACCTGACCTTCGGCCTGAAGGGCGAGGTCGGCAGCGGCTGGCTGTGGGACGTGTCCACCGAATACGGCCGCAACGAGATGGACGTGTACACGCTCAACTCGATGAACTTCTCGCTGTGGAACGACTTCGGCTACTCACCGGAAAACTTCTACGACGGCTCGTTCTACACCACCCAGTGGGACACCAACGCCAGCGTCACCAAGGACTTCGACATCGGCATGTCCGGTGGCCCGTTGACCCTCAACGCAGGCCTGGAATACCGCCGCGACGAATACGGCATCGAGGCGGGCGATCCGTCGTCCTACTACGGTGCCGGTGCGTCGTCCTTCCCCGGTTACAACCCGCTGTCGGCCGGTGATTACTCGCGCCACAGCCAGGCCGTGTTCGCCGACGTCATCCTGTATCCGACCGATGCCTGGCTGGTCGACCTGGCCGGCCGATACGAGAAATACAGCGACTTCGGCAGCAAGGCGATCGGCAAGTTCACCACCCGCTACGACTTCAGCGACAGCTTCGCCATCCGCGGCACGGTCAGCACCGGCTTCCGCGCGCCGAACATGGGCGAGAACTACTACACCGCCATCCAGGTCAGCCCGACCGGCGCCACCGCCACGCTGGCCGGTTCGTCCGTCGGTAGCGGCCTGAAGCCGGAAACCAGCAAGAATTTCTCGCTGGGCCTGGTGTTCTCGCCGCTGCCCAACCTGACCTCGACGCTGGATGCTTACCAGATCCGGATTTCGGACCGGACCTACATGGGCTCGTTCTCGTACTCGACCGCGCAGTCGGCCGCCACGGTCACCGGCCGCACCACCGGCAGCTGGAACGCCGACCTGCCCGATCCGGCCGACACCGACGGCGACGGCGTGCCGGACGACACCTACAACCCGATCCTGGGCGCGGCCCTGGTGGCCGGCGGCTTCATCAGCGATGCCAACGATCCCTCCGCACCGGGCGGCAGCTTCGACCAGACCGCGCGCGCCAACATCTCGCTGAGCTTCCTCAGCAATGTGTTGGACACCAAGACCACCGGCCTGGACTGGGTGACCAACTACGTCAGCGAGTTCGACTGGGGCTCGATCGACTGGCTGCTGGCCGCCAATTACAACAAGACCGAAGTGACCAAGGCCGGCCGCGTGCCGGGCTTCGAAAGCATTCCGCTGTTCACCGAAGCCAACATCTACGACATCGAGCACGCCAGCCCGAAGTTCCGCGTCAACCTGGGCGCCACCTTCAACTGGCAGAAGTTCACCCTGACCCTGCGCGAGTCCATCTACGGCCCGCAGACCCAGGTCAACAGCCTGGCCGGTTACGAAGCACTCGCCGATCAGCTGGACGTGATCGAACTGGGTGGCGGTGACTACTACAAGCTCAAGCTCGGCACGATGCTCACCACCGGCTTCGACCTGAGCTTCAAGCCGGACGACAAGTGGACCATCAGCGTCGGTGGCGACAACGTCTTCAACGAATACCCCGACAAGATCCCGTCGGCGGTGTGGAACTACGACGTGGCCAACTACCAGAACGGCAACAACGAATACATCGCCAGCAGCAACTACGCCGGCTTCAGCGGCAGCCCGATCGGCTACTTCGGCGCCCGCTATTACGCCAAGTTGATCTACCGCTTCTGATCCACGCAACAACGGCGGCGTTCGCCTGATGGCAGGCGCCGGTCGGCGCGGCGGGGACACCTCTTCCGCCGCGTCGATGCAGGCCGGGCTCGGACCACGCATCCGATGACCCGATGCGACACGCGGCGCCTACGGCAGATGCAGTGGGCGGACTCTTCGACACACGGCGGGCTCTGGGCATTGGACATGCCGGCCGCTGGAGGGAACCACTTCCAATGAAAGGCGTTACCCAAGCATTGAGCCGCCGCCAGCTGCTGGGCCGTATTGGCCTGGCCGCTGGCGGTTCCATGATGTACCAGGCCATGACCAGTCTCGGCCTGGCCGCCGAGTCCGGTTACAAGGGACCGGTCAAGCTGGAGGGTCGCCCCAAAGGCGCCACCGTACTGATCCTCGGCGCCGGCCTGGCCGGCATGACCGCCGCTTACGAGATGCGCAAGGCGGGTTACAAGGTCAAGATCCTCGAATACAACGCACGTCCCGGCGGCCGCAACTGGAGCCTGCGCGGCGGTGACACCTACACCGAGCTCGGTGGCGAGACCCAGCACTGCGGTTTCGACGACGGGCTGTACATCAATCCCGGTCCGTGGCGCATCCCGCACCAGCACCGCGCCGTGCTGGCCTATTGCAAGCAGTTCGGCGTGGCGCTGGAGTCATTCGTCCAGGTCAACTACAACGCCTTCCTGCACAACACCGATGCCTTTGGCGGCAAACCGCAGCGCTTCCGCGAGATCGATGCCGACTACAAGGGCCATGTCACCGAGCTGCTGGCCAAGTGCACCCGGCAGGGCGCACTGGACAAGGCGGTGAGCAAGGACGACCAGGAACTGCTGCTGGAGTCGCTGCGCAGCCTGGGCGGCCTGGATCGCAACATGTCCTACGTGATGGGCGAGGACAGCAACCTGCGTCGCGGCTACGCCAAATACCCCGGCGGCGGCCTGAGCGGCAAGCCGGAACTGTCCAGGCCGATGTCGATCGAAGACGTGCTGCGCTCGCGCCTGTGGGCCTCGCTGGCGGCCGGCAACAACATCGAGATGCAGACCAGCATGTTCCAGCCGGTCGGTGGCATGGACCAGGTCGGCAAGGCCTTCGCGCGCGAACTCGGCCCAGGCGTGATCCAGTACAACGCCAAGGTCACCGGCATCGACCAGGACGACCACGGCGTCACCGTCAGCTACGAAGATCTGGGCGCGCCGGGCAGCGTGCGCACCGAGAAAGCCGACTGGTGCGTCTGCACGATCCCGTTCTCGGTGCTCAGCCGGATCCCGGTCAAGGTCGGCCCGGCGATGAGCGAGGCGATCACCAAGCTGCCCTACGCTTCCTCGGTCAAGGTGGGCCTGCAGTTCAAGCGCCGCTTCTGGGAAGAGGACGAGGGCATCTACGGCGGCATCAGCTACACCAACCTGCCGATCACCAACATCAGCTATCCCAGCACCGGTTTCCACGCGGCCGGCAAGGGCGTGTTGCTGGGCGCCTACATCTGGGGCCTGGATGCGTTCGACTTCACCTCGCACAGCCCCGACGAGCGCGTGCGGCGCGCGGTGGCATACGGCAACCAGATCCATCCCCAGTACGCCAGCGAATTCGACAACGGTGTGTCGGTGGCCTGGCACCGCGTGCCCAGCAACCATGGGTGTTTCGGCATGTGGAGCGAGCAGTTGCGCGAGGAACACTACAGGGCCGCCTGCCAGATCGACGGACGCATTGCGATGGCAGGCGAGCACATCTCCTACATCCCGGCCTGGCAGGAGGGCGCGGTGCTGTCCGCGCACGATGTCATCGGCCGCCTGCATGCCAAGGTCATGGCCAAGGGAGGTCGCGCATGAGCGGCAAGCAGTGGATGAGCGTGGCGCTGGCGGCGGCACTGCTGGCGTTGCCGGCGTGGCTGGCGATGCCGGTCCGCGCGCAGACCTCCGACGCCACCGGATTGGTCAACACCCGGGATTTCTCCCACGCCAACGGCGCGCAGGTCTACGCCACCATCTGCCAGGGCTGCCACATGCCGGCCGGGCAGGGCGCGCGCGGTGCAGGCGAGTATCCCGCGCTGGCGGCCAATCCCAAGCTGGCCGCGGCGCCGTACGTGGAGATGATGGTGCTCACCGGCAACGGCGCGATGCCCGGCTTCCAGGGCCAGCTCAGCGACCGCCAGATCGCCGAAGTCACCACCTACATCCGCACCCATTTCGGCAACCAGTACGACGCGCCGGTCACCGATGAAGAGGTCAAGGCCCTGCGCACCACGCTGGCCGGCCGCACCGTGGCCAGCGACGATTGATGCCGCGACGTTCCCTTTCCCTGTACGGAGTTCCCATGCGCCTGTCCCGACGTTTCCCCCTGCTACTGACTTCCCTGTTGCTACCGCTGGCGGCCCAGGCCGCCGACGTGGTGCGCGTGCCGATTCCCGGCAGCGATTTCCCGATCGCCGCGGCGGTGGAGGTCCCGGCCGGCAAGGCCACCATCTACGTCAGCGGCAAGGTGCCGGGCGTGGCCAATCCGTCTGCGCCCAAGGATTCGGTGGAAGCCTTCGGCGACACCAAGACCCAGACCATCAGCGTGCTCACCCAGATCCAGAAGCAGCTCGAAGGCATGGGCCTGGGCATGAAGGACGTGGTCAAGATGCAGGCCTTCCTGGTCGGTGGCCCGGAGACCGGCGGCAAGATGGATTTCGCCGGTTTCATGGCCGGTTACACGCAGTTTTTCGGCAAGGACGCCAAGCAGATGAACCTGCCGGCGCGCTCGGCGTTCCAGATCGCCGCGCTCGGCAACCCGGGCATGCGCATCGAGATCGAAGTCATCGCCGTCCGTCCCTGATGTCGTCCTCCCCCGCCTCGGAGTTGCCCTCATGAAAGCCCCATTCTCCCGTCGTCGTTTCCTGCGCGGTTCCGCGCTGGCCGCCGGTGCCACCGCCGCCGCACCATTGCTGGGCCTGTCCGGCGCTGCGTCTGCCCAGTCCCAGGGCCTGGGCCGCAAGCGGCTGATGGTGGACAAGGAAGCCTCCGCGGCACTCGGACTTGCGCCGGTGATGATCAATGCCAACGAGAACCCGCTCGGCCCCAGCGCCGCTGCGCTGAAGGCCATCGATGGCATCGCGCCGCAGGGTGGGCGCTACCTTGGCGAGTTGCAGCAGGAGCTGGTCCAGGAACTGGCCACCCAGTTGGGCCTGAAACCCGAGTTCATCGTGCCGTACGGTGGCTCCACACCGCCGCTGCAGTACTCGGTGATGGCCTTCACCTCGCCGACCGCCTCGGTGGTCACCGCCGATCCCACCTTTGAGGCGGCCTGGCGCGTGGCCGAGTCGATCAAGGCGCCGGTGCACAAGATCCCGTTGCGCAAGGACTTCAGCCACGACGTGCAGGCCATGTGCGCGGCCGATCCGAAGGCCGGCATGGTGTACATCTGCAATCCCAACAACCCGACCGGCTCGATCACCACGCGCAAGGACATCGAGTATGCGCTGGCCAACAAGCCCAAGGGCAGCATCCTGGTGCTGGACGAGGCGTACATCCATCTCTCGCCCACTGCTGTCAGCAACGTGGACCTGGTTGCCGCCGGCGAAGACGTGGTGGTGTTGCGGACCTTCTCCAAGCTCTACGGCATGGCCGGCATCCGCCTGGGCTATGCGGCCGCGCGTCCTGACCTGTTGAAGAAGATGACCTACTTCGGCATCAACTCGCTTCCGGTCACCGCGATGGCCGCCGGCCTGGCCAGCCTGCGCGACAGCCAGCTGGTGCCCACGCGCCAGCACGCCAACACCGTGCTGCGCGACGAGGTCACCACCTGGCTGACGGCGCAGGGCAATGCCTGCACCACCTCGGAGAGCAACTGCTTCATGGTCGA
>JBEVKG010000350.1:0-5541 GCA_040509765.1 Xanthomonas sp. | reverse complement strand
AGCAGCAGGCCGGCACAGCACAGCAAGGTCAGTCGTGGTGGAAACAGGAACATCGGGATCGGCCTGGACAGGGAGGCGCGCAGCGCGCGCTCAGAAGGTGAGCTTGACCTGCAGCCCCACCGCCAGCGCGTTGTCGGTGCGCGCATAGGCGAAGGTGCCGGGGTTGACGATGTACTGCACATCCGGCCGCAGCATCAGCCACGGCGTGAGCTGCGCGCTGTAGGACAGCTCGTACAGTTCCTCGGCGGTGTCGAGCGCGAACACCGGCGCGTCCGCCGGCACCCCGGCATCACGCAGCGTCGCGCGCCGTGCGTCGAGCAGGCGGTGGTTGATGTCGGCGCCGACGTAGCCCAGGGCGATGCGGTCCTGGCTGCGCCGGCCGATGCCCTGGTACACGCCGCCCAGCGCGTACCAGCGGGTGATCTGCGCGGTGGCGCGGTCGGAGACCATGTACTGGGCGAAGCCGGTCAGGCCACGGCCGCGCTCGCCGCCGGGCGAGGTCAGCTTCTGTTCCACCAGCAGGTAGGCGCCGTCGCGGCCGGTGGTGGCGCGCGGATCCAGGCCCTTGCGCGGCACCCGCGAGGAGTCGTAGTAGCCGCCCAACTTGTAGGTGCCCGGATAGGCACCGCCGGCGCCCGGCGTCCACGTGAGCTCGACCGGGAACAGCGAGCCGGTGGTGCCGCGCGCGGCCAGGTCGAACGCGGTGTGCACGTTGTTGTTGGTGCTGGGGTTGACCTGGAACCAGCCGACCCGCAGGTTCGCCGTCGGCGTCAGCTGCTGCGCCGCTTCCGCACCCCAGCGCGCGTTCGGATAGTTGTACCAGCCGCTGTTGCCGGACATCGCCAGCGGATGCGCGCAGAAGGCGGCGTTGACGAAGTTGGTCAGCAACGTGTGCGCGCCGAACTGGTTGCCCATCGCGTAGAAGCCGGCCTTGACGTAGCTGCGCCCGTCGTTGAAGTGGCGGTCGTAGCTCAGTTCGGTCAGCCGGGTGAACTGGCCGCCGTAGGCTTCCTGGATCGGGAAGCGGTTGCCGAGCAGGTCGGCCGAGGTGCTGCGGCCACGGCGGTCGTTGACGGTCACATGCAGCGCGCCGCCGTCCCAGCCGGCGAGTTTGGCCAGATCCAGGTCCACGCCAAGCCGCACCTGTTGCGCATAGCGTGCGCCACGCTCGCCGCGGCCGCCGTCGACCACGCCCATGGCTTCGCCGACGTAGTCGCCGCGCACATTGACGCCGCGCCGCAGCCAGTCGCTGCGCGTGCCGTCCCAGTCGCCGCTGAAGGTGCTGTGCGCCAGGTCGGTGGCGTCCTGCGCGGCGGCACCTGCCGGAGCGAACGCGATGGCCGCGGCCAGCAACGGCCAGGCCGGCAAGGCCGGTCCGCGTGCCACCGCGCGGGCGCCGGTCACTGCGAGGCGGCTCATGGCGACACCGCCAGCGGCGCGCTCAGCGGCGAGGTCGCGCCATCGTCGCTGGTGACGGTGGCGGTGAGCGTGGCCAGATCCTTCCTGTCGCCGTCCAGCGGCAGCGCAAAGCGGCCCTGTCCCTGCGCATCCGCCGGTGCCTCGACGCGGCCGAGATAGCGTTCGGCTTCGTCGTCGCCGGGGCGGCGGTTGCCGAACAGTTCCACCGTGTACAGGTGGCCGGGACGGCCGACGAAGGTGCCCTGCACCTGCGGCACGCCGGCGTCGCGTTCGATCGCGCGCAACTGCGGGGCGGCCTGGCCGAAGTTCGGCGGCGGTTGGCAGCCGTCTGGCGCGGTGGCGCCGCAGATCGCCGCGCGTTTGCGCGGGTCCGGATCGACCCCGATGCCGCGTGAGCCGACGAAGGACGCATGCTCCAGGCCCGGCACGCCGAACACGATGGCGCCGCGCGGCTGGCCCGGAACGCAGGCGCCACCGGCGAAACAGCGTTCGATCTTCAGGCCGTTGCCGGACAGCAGGTTGGCGCTGAAGCGGTTGGCTTCGCTGCGCGGCTGCGGACGCACCGCGATGCCGATGCCGTTGCCGGCCAAGCGGTTGCCCTCGATCAGATTGTCGCGGCCGGTGACGCTGACCCCGATCGAATTGGCGGCAAAGTCGTTGTCGGCGATGGTGTTGCGGTTGCCCCAGTTGATCTGCAGCCCGTCGGAATAGCGTTCGAACCGGTTGCGCAGCACGGTGTTGTCGTTGCCCCACAGGATCTCGATGCCCTGCGAGGGCTCGGGGTTGGCGTCGGTGGAGCGGAACAGGTTGTCGGCCACCAGGTTCCAGGCGGCGCCGCGGGTCAGTTCCAGGCCGTCGCCGTTGTCGAGGAAGGTGTTGCGCACGATGCGGTTGCGCACCGTGGTCGTGGCGGTGGACTGGCCGCTGCCGTCGTCGCCGGTCAGCATCACTCCGGCGCCGCCGTGGTTGGCGACGATGCGGTTGTCGCGCAGCACATTGTCGCTGGCGCGGTTGATCAGCACGCCGATGCAGAAGTTGCGGATCTCCAGGCCGCTCAGTTCCACGCCGTGGGTATCGCGCAGCACCAGGCCCGGCAGCGTGGTGCTGCGCACGTTGGTGCCGAACTGGCCCTTCTCCGCGCCCGGACAGGCGGCGGTGCCCTTGCCGCGGATGTAGCCGGCGCCGTCGATGACGATGTACTGGCCGTCGTGCGCCCGCGCCAGGCCGACCACCTGCAGCGGCCCCTGCAGCGCCGGCAACGGCGCGCGCGGGCGGATCACGTAGGGCGGGGCGCCCACCGCAGCGATCTCGATGCGGTAGCGGCCGGGCGCCTGGTTGGCGGTGAGGAGGGCCCAGCGCAGGGAGCCCGGGGCCTCGTCGTCGGCGTAGCGGTCCACGGTCAGCACGCTGCGCTCCGGCGGCGACGGCTCGGCCTGGTAGGCGCACACGGCGCCGGGAAGCAGGGCCGCCAGCAGGGCCAGGCCGCGGGAAAACGCACAGGACATGCACCATCTCCAACAGAATCGGGACTGCGCCGGCGGCCGGGCGGCGCCGCGGCGGCCAGCGGCGCACGCGTCGTGCGCTGCCAGGCGCCGGAACAGCGGCAACGCTAGTTTTATCGCAGTGCACCATTCAAGTGCGAATATCGATTAGCGGTGCGTTTATCGCACAAACGCGCCACATCGATCCCGCCACCCGGGCTTGTCGCCGGCGCTGCCGGGCGGATAGGCGCCCTGCATCGGCGTCGACCAGGACGCGGCGCTCGGCCGCGATCCATCCGACAGCGCGGCGCCCGTCACGCGTCGGCACCCGCCTTGCGCGCGATCAGCCGGTGCACGCGCTTGCCCGACGATGCGCTGACGACCTCGTGCGCGTCGATCACCCGCATGCCGGCGCCCAGCGCGGCCTGCATCCGCGCCGGGTCGAGCGGCGTGTAGAGGCGACCGCGTGCGTCGCGCGACACGCCGTGCTCGGCCACCCGCCAGCTCAGGTACAAGGTGCCGCCCGGCATCAGCAGATCGGCCAGCCGCGCGGTGGCTGCCTCTGCCTCCGCCGGGGCGAGATGCATGACGACGGTTTCGCACAGGACATTGCGAAACGCACCGGACGGAATCCCGGCCAGTGCCGGCAACGCGGCGTGTTCGAACGTCAACCCGCGATAGCGCCGCCGCGCCTCGTCGAGCAACGCGACGCTGGCGTCGTAGCCGCGCACGTCGAAGCCGTGCGACGCCAGCCAGGCCGTGTCGCGCCCGGCGCCGCAGCCGACGTCGGCGGTCGGCCCCGGCAAGAAATGCCGTTGCAGCAACGCATACATGTCCTCGGGTGCAGCCTGGTCGCGCCAGTCCTGCGCGTACTGCACGGCATGGGCATCGTAGGCATCGAGCGTCGGGCGATCCACCATCGGGCTTGCTCCGCAGAGGCGTCGTGTCACGCCGGGTGCATCTTAGTCGCACCCGGCCGCGCGCCGATGACCGCTGGCGCGGCGCCTGCCCATGTGGCCGATCCGTCACCGCGATGGCGCGCACGGCAGCCGGCGCACGCGGCCGCGTTATCATCGGCGCCCGCGTGGCCGCCGGCCGCCCACCGCCCCGAGCGCACCATGTCCCCGATCCGCCCCTACCTCGACAAGACCCCGCAACTGGGCGCGCGCGTCTATGTCGACCCGGCCTGCACCGTGATCGGCGAGGTGGCGCTGGAGGACGACGTGTCGGTGTGGCCGGGCACGGTGATCCGCGGCGACGTCAACTACGTGCGCATCGGCGCGCGCAGCAACATCCAGGACGGCACCATCATCCACGTCAGCCACCACAGCCCGTTCAACGCGGCCGGCTACCCGACCCTGATCGGCGCGGACGTGACCGTCGGCCACGGCACCATCATCCATGCCTGCACCATCGAGGACCTGTGCCTGATCGGCATGGGCGCGTGCATCCTGGACGGCGCCACGGTGAAGAAGTACGGCTTCGTCGGCGCCGGCGCGGTGGTCGGCCCCGGCAAGACCGTCGGCGAAGGCGAGCTGTGGCTGGGCAATCCCGCACGCAAGGCGCGCATGCTCAGCGACAGGGAGATCGAGAGCCTGCACTACTCGGCGCAGCACTACGTGCGGCTGAAGGACCGCTACCTGGCGGCGGCCGCGGCAGAGCCGCAGTAGCCTGCACCGCTACTCGGCCGCCAGCGCCAGCAGGGCGCGGCCGATCGGGCGCGGCGTCTCGCTGCGCAGCACCACGCTGGTGGTCACCGCACCGAAGCGCGCCAGGGCGTCGATGACCGGCTCCAGCTGCGCCGGCGCGGGCACCAGCACGCGCAGCACGAAGCAGTCTTCGCCGGTGACCCGATGCACGTCCAGCACCTGCGGCATCTGCGCGAACTGTTCCAGGCAGGCGCCGATCTGCGCATGCGTGGTGCGCAGGCGGACGATGGCCGAGGTCGCCAGGCCCAGCGCGCGCGGATCGACCCGGGCGGTGTAGCCAGTGATCACGCCCTGTTCCTCGAGCCGACGCACACGCTCGGACATCGCCGGCTGCGACAGCCCGATGCGCCGCCCCAGCGCCGCCAGGGCGATGCGTCCGTCGCACTGCAGCGCCTCCAGGATCGCGTAATCCAGGGCATCGCCCCGCCAGGTTTTCGCCGCCACTCGCCTCGCCCCCCTCGTCACGCACCGTGGATTCATCGGAAAAACGCCGCATGGGCCGATGCATTGCCATGGCGATGCCGGGCAGGCACCGCGACACTCATGCTTTCTTCCGATGGAGCGTAGCGCATGCGGGACGTGGTGATCGTACCGGGCATCGGCGACTCGGGACCGCAGCACTGGCAAACCCTCTGGCAGCAGCACGACCCGCGCATGCGCCGGCTGCAGCCGGACTCGTTCGCGCAACCGCAGTTGCACGATTGGCTGCGCGCGCTCGACCACTGCGTGCAGCGCTGCGCCACGCCGCCGCTGCTGGTCGCGCACAGCCTGGGCTGCCTGCTGGTCGCGCATTGGGCCGCGCGTGCCGAACACCTGCCGCGCGGCGCCTTCCTGGTCGCGGTGCCCGACCCGGACAGCGCCGCGTTTCCGCATGCGCACGCCGCCAGTTTCGTCCCGGCGCCGACCGCGCCGCTGCCGTTTCCCAGCCTGAT
>JBEVKG010000349.1:0-8488 GCA_040509765.1 Xanthomonas sp. | reverse complement strand
GGTTCGCTCAGGACGCGCGGTCGGCCAACAGCAGCGGCGCGATGGTCCCGCGTTGCACCATCACGCACTGGTCGGCGATGGCGGACAGGCCGAGGCGGTGCGAGACCGCCACCAGGGCGGTCTGCGGCAAGCGGCGCCGCAGCGTGCTCAGGACCTGCTGTTCGGCGGCGGCGTCGAGGGCGCTGGTGGCTTCGTCGAGCAAGGCCACACGCGGTTGCCGCAGCAGCACCTGGGCCAGCAGCAGCCGCTGCAGTTCGCCCCCGGACAGGCGCGCGCCGGCGCCGTGTGCGGCGGTGTCCAGGCCGGCGCCCCCCTGCAGGCGCGTGGCCAGGCCGACGTCGCGCAGGGCATCCCACATCGCCGCCTCGCTCGCGCTCGGCGCCGCCCAGGCCAGGCAGTGCCGCACCGTGTGCTGCCAGGGCCGCACACCCTGGGCGACATAGGCCAGGGGCTGCAGCGCGGCGCGATAGCCGGCGAAGTCGAGTCCGCGGCCGTCGCAGTGGGCGACCAGCAGCGGGGGCGCGACCATGCCGGCCAGCGCATCCATCAGGCTGCTCTTGCCGACCCCGGACGGGCCGCTGATCAAGGTCAACGTGCCCGGCGCCAGGACCAGATCGTTCAAGACGACGGCGGCCAGCGGCGCGGCCAGACCGATGCGTTCGATCTGGATCGGCGCCGGCGCTGCCGCCCCGGGCGCAGCGTCGGGCTGCGCGCTCACCGCGGTCGGCGAGGCCGGCGATGGCGTGCCGAGCGCCACGTAGCGCTGCCACAGTTCCAGCGCCGGCGCGGCCGAGCGCAGTTGCTGCACGCTCTGCCGGGTCGAGACCAGGTACGGCAGCAGCCGCCCCAGCAGCAGGCCGACCGTGATCAGCGCGCCGCGGTCGATGCCGTGCCACACGCCGGCCAGCAGCATGATCGCGGCGATGGCCGCCACGGCGGCCAGTTCCAGCAACAGGCGGCCGGAGGCGACCAGTGCCTGCTGCCGCGCGTAGCCATAGGCGAGCCGACCGGCGATGGCCTCGTAGGCTTCCTGCTCGCGCGCCTCGCGTGCGAACGAGCGCACATGGCGCAGGCGCCGCGGAAAATCCTCGCTGAGCCAGAACAGCCGGGTCATGTCGGCGACGTACTGGTGGCTGACCCGGGCCTGTTCGTGGCCGGCGATGCGGAAGGCGAGCAGGCCCAGCGCCAGCAGCGGCGGCAGTGCCAGCACCAGCATGGGCGAGACCAGGAACGCCGCGGCCAGGCTCACCGCCGCGGTGATCGCCGCCACCAGCAGTTGCAGCAGCGCGCTGAAGCCCTGCACCACGATCTCGACGTTGTAGGTGAGCAGGTTGGCGATTTCCGCCGAGCTGGCATCGGCCAGGGCCGGCAACGGCGCCTGCAGCAGCCGCGCATGCACCTGCCGACGCAGATCCAGCGCGTGGCGGCTGGCCAGATCCGCGGCCAATCGCGTCCCCCACCAGCGCAGCAGAGCGAAGCTGCCGCTGGCGGCGACGAACAGCAGGGTCTGCGCGAAGAAGCCGTCAGGCAGCGGCAAGGCGTGGCCGGCCAGGGTCAGCACGTGGCCGGGTTGCACCAGCGGCACCAGCGCGACCGCGGCGACGGCGCCGGCCAACGCGCCGAGCAGCGACAGCAGCACGTACCAGGCGATGCGCAGGCGCTCGCCACGGCCGAGCACGGCGACGAAGGCGCGCAGCAAGTGCGATGCCGGATCCGGACGTGCGCTCATCGGCGCGCATCCGCGCCGCGGATCATCGACGCCGGACGCGGTCGACGGTTAGGCATGCCAGCGATGCGCATCGCCGCCCTGGTCGCGCGGCGCGGCAGTTCAGGCCAGCAGCGTCTGCAATGCATCGACCGAGGCCTCCGGATGCGTGCCGCGCTGCAGTTCGTAGACGCCCAGCCGCTGCAGCTGGCGGGCGAACAACGGCCAGTGCGGCTGGCCCGCGGCGTAGGGCTGGTCCGCGGCCAGGCGCGTCGCCACGTCGGTATCGGGCAGCGGCTGCAGCAGCCGCTGCGGATCGGCCGCCGTGGTGGCCGAGACGAACACCGCCGCGACCAACCGCAACGGCGCCTGTGCCAGGCGTCCGTCGCCCTGGCGGATGTCCACCTCGTGCTTGATGACGCCGCTGCGGCGGCGGATGGTCGGCGCCGCGGCGATCCAGGCACGGGTCTGCGGGTCGAGCAGGCGCAGCAGTTCCGGCCGCAGATGCAGGAAGTTGCCGATGCCGGTGGCGAGCACGTACTGCGGCGCGACGAACACTGCGTCCTCGGCCAGGAACTCCAGTCCGCGCAGCAGGCTGTGCAGGGCCAGGGTCGACTTGCCGGCGCCGCTGCCGCCGAGCAGCAGCACGCCGCGGCCGTCGCGGCCGACGCAGGCGCCATGCAGCGGCACCAGGCCCATGCCGCGCGCGGCGAGCACGAACACGGCGAATTCGATCAGTTCGTAACGCACGTGGTAGGCGTGAGCGAGCATGTCCTCCGATACCACCACCAGTGCCCGGCGCTGCGCGGGTACCAGCACCACGTAGTTGTGCGCATCGATCACGCCGCTCAGCACGCCGGCGCCGGAATGGGTCTGCACCGGCGGCGGCGCCACCGCCAGCGCGTACGGCGCGTCGCTGCGGTCCAGCAGCGTCAGCTCGATGCGGAACGCGGCGCTCTCCGGCAGGCGATGCGCCGGCACCGCACCGAAGGCCGCGTCCACCAACGCCAGCAAGGCCGGGCTGTTGCTCTCGAAGTGGAAGCGGCCGCCGAGCAGTTGCTTGCTGAGCGTGTGCGGGCGCCGCAGCCGGGTGTGGAACGGATCGCAGGCACCGTCAGCAGCGGCGACAGGCGTGGCGTGGTCGCCTGCCGCCACGTCCAGAACACGCACGGTCGATCGCTGCATCGGAAAAGAGTCGCTTGGGTGGATGCAGCGTGGGTGCGCCTGCCGCGGCCAAAGGTTGCGCCGACGCTGCCGGCGTTTCGCGCAACCAAACGACGCGGCCGCGGCACCTACCGCCACGGCCACCTGCGCGCGGCCATCGCTGCATGCGCCCCTCCCCAGCGGCGCCGAACGAGACCTTTCGCCGATGCTCAAGATCCAGGTCAGCCACTCCTACTTCCTGCGTTACGACCCCAAGCAATGGGAGCGCGGCAAACCGTATCCGCCGCTGGCCACGCTGCAGGTGGCGGCGCTGCTGCGCCAGCACGGACACCAGGTGACGCTGTTCGATGCGATGCTGGCCGAGGGCGTGGAGGACTACGACCACGCGGTCCGCGCACAGCGGCCGGACCTGGTGGTGTTCTACGAGGACAACTTCAACTTCCTCACCAAGATGTGCCTAAGCCGGATGCGCGATGCCGCGTGCCGGATGATCGCCGAAGCGCGCGCCAGTGGCAGCCGGGTGATCGTCGCCGGGTCCGACGCGTCGGACCACCCGGAGGCGTTCCTGGCCGCGGGTGCCGATGCGGTGCTGATCGGCGAAGGCATCGCGGCGCTGCTGGACCTGGTGGCGCGCCTGCAGGCGGAAGCGGACATCGATCCGGCGCGCTGGGTGGCCGGCATCGCCGAGGTGGCCAGCGCGGTGCTGCCGCAACTCAAGCGCGCGCAGATCGGCGCGCGGCCACCGGATCCGCGGCTGTCGGTGACGGCGGCCTGGGACCTGCTCGACATCGCGCGCTACCGTACGTTCTGGCAGCAGCGGCACGGCCATTTCAGCCTGAACATGGCCGCCTCGCGCGGCTGCCCGTTCCGCTGCAACTGGTGCGCCAAGCCGATCTGGGGCAATCACTACAAGCGCCGCGAGGCGCAGGACGTGGCCGCGGAGATGACCCAGCTCAAGCGCAGCGTCGCGCCCGACCATGTGTGGATGGCGGACGACATCTTCGGCTTCCACGTCGACTGGGTGGAAGACTTCGCCGACGCGCTGGCCGCCGTCGACGGCGCGGTGCCCTTCACCATCCAGACCCGCGCCGACCTGTGCAGCGAGCGCATGGCCGCGGCCCTGGCGCGGGCCGGCTGTCGCGAGGCCTGGATCGGCGCGGAGAGCGGTAGCCAGCGCATCCTCGACAAGATGACCAAGGGCACCGACGTGGAGGGCGTGATCGCCGCACGCCAGCGGCTGGGCGCACAGGGCATCCGCGTCGGCTTCTTCCTGCAGTTGGGCTACCTCGACGAACACCTCGACGACATCCTCGCCACCCGCCGGCTGGTGGCGCAGGCGCGGCCGGACGACATCGGCGTCAGCGTGTCCTATCCCCTGCCCGGCACCGTGTTCCACCAGCAGGTCAAGGACCAGCTCGGGCGCAAGACGCACTGGCAGGACAGCGACGACCTGGCGATGATGTTCCGCGGCGTCTACGACTCGGCGTTCTACCGCCAGGTGCGCGACCTGCTGCACCGACAGGTGGACCTGCAATGCCGCGAGGCCGCGCGCCCGGCGCCGGCGCACGCGCAGGACTGGGCGGCGCTGGAGGCCGACTGGGCGGCGCTGATCGCGCGCGAGGCGCAGCACCGGAGCGAGGCGCCGCCAGCGCCGGCGGCCAAGGCGGTCGCGGCCGGCGGCCGCCGCCGCATCCCGCTGGTACAACGTTCATGAACGACCTGGCGACGCCATCGTCCCCGGCTGAGGCTGACCTGCCGGCAGCGGCAGCAGCGCCCACGCAACTGCCGCTGCGACGCATCGGCCGTGGCCTGCGCCTGGCGACCGAGACCTTGGCGCAGGAGCTGGCGCGCCCCGGCGCGCCGATGCCGGACTGGAGCGGCCTGCACTGGCAACTGGCCGCGGCGGCGGCAGTCGCGCACGGCGTGGCGCCGCTGCTGAGCCAGCGCTCGCAGTGGCCGGACCGAGCGTGGCGCACGTTCCTGGACGGACAGCGCGAACATGTGGCGCATCGCTACCAGCGCATCGCCGCACTGCTGCAGCGCATCGATGCCCTGGCGCAGACCGCCGGCCTGGCGATCGTGCCGCTGAAAGGCGCGGCGCTGCATGCGCTAGGCCTGTATCGGCCCGGCGACCGGCCGATGGCCGACATCGATCTGCTGGTGCGTCCCGAGGACGCCGAGCGCGCCGCGACGCTGCTCGGTGCGCTGGGCTACGTGGCCGAGTTCGCGCAATGGAAGCACCAGACCTTCCGCCCGGCGAATGCGCAGGCCGTGCCGGCGCTGGGCGAGCACCGCGACACCCCGATCAACATCGAACTGCACGTGCGCATCCAGGAACGCCTGCCGCTGCGTGCCGTCGACCTCGGCGTGCGGATCCTGCCACGCGACGGCACGCCCGGCTTGAACCCCTACCCGAGCAACGGCGCGCTGATGAGCCATCTGCTGCTGCACGCGGCCGGCGGACTGTGCAGCCGCAGCCTGCGGCTGATGCACCTGCACGACCTGGCGCTGCTCGCCCCGCGCATGCGCGCCAGCGACTGGCAGGTACTGACCGGCGCCGATGCCTGGTGGGCATGGCCGCCGCTGCGGCTGATGCTGCGCTACTACCGCGCCGCAATTCCGTCGGCCGTGCTGAAGCAACTGCGCGCGCAATGCCCGCCGCTGCTGCGGCTGCGCGCGCGCAGCCTGGACCTGACCGCCGCCTCGTGCTCGCAACTCTGGCTGCCGGCGCTGCCGGGCATCGAGTGGGCCCGTTCGCGGCGCGAAGTGCTGGACTATCTGCGCCAGCGCCTGCAGCCGTCGGCGGAAAGCCGGCAGGAACGCGCCGAGATGATCCGCACCCAACTGTGGTTGCAGGGCCAGGACTGGGTACGCCTGCCGCAGCGGCGCCGCGTGCTGCAGCGGCTGCTGCACCCGGTGCCGCGGATGGACACGCTGTATGCGGTGCGGACCGCCCTGCAGGGGTATGCGCCGTCGTCGGACTGAAGCGCGTGCGGTGACAGAGCCACGTGTAGGCGCGGCTTCAGCCGCGACGCGCATCACCCGCCATGGCGGTCGCGGCTGAAGCAGCTCCTACAGGACAGCCAACGGGTTCGTAACGCCGCGCCGCACGTCAGCCCTCATGCGCCGCACGCCGCCCATCGGCGTCGCGCGGTGCACACAGGCGCTGGTACAGCGCGGTGAAGCCACGCACGCTGCAGTCGGCATCCTCGCGCACGGCGCGGCATTGCGCTGCCCAGGCCAGGCGCAGGCGCAGTTCGTCGTCGCCGAGCACCTGGTGCAGCGCATCGGCCAGCCCGGCCCAGTCGCCCACCGGCACCGCCAGTGCCGCCGACGCCGCCCACTCCTGCAGATGCCCGACCGTGGTGCCCACGGTCGGCACCCCGGCCACCGCCGCTTCCAGCAGCACCAGCGGCCCCGCCTCGTGCAGCGACGACAGCACCAGCAGATCCGCCGCCTCCACCAGCGGCCGCAGTTCGCGCTGGGTCCTGAAACCGAGGAAGCGCACGCGCTCGCCCAGGCCCAACGTGGCGGCCAGGCGCTGCATCGCACCGTCGAGGGTGTCCACGCCGACCAGGTCGAGGCGGAAGTCGACCCCGGCGCGCGCCAGTGCGGCGAGTGCGCGCAGCAGGGTCGGCTGGTCCTTGACCGGGTTGAGGCTGGCCACGTGCAGCAGCCGCGCCGGTCCTTCGCTGCGCGGGCGCGGCGGGCGCGGCGGCCAGGCGCGCAGGTCCACGCCCAGCGGTACGCGGTCGGCGGCGATGCCCAGCGCCCGCAGGCTGTCGAGGAGGGGCGCGCTGGCGGCGGTGACGGCGCTCGCCAGCCGCAACACCAGCGCCTCGCGCAGTCGTCCTTGCCATTTGCGCCGGCCGCCGTAGCCGATCGCGTGCAGCGCGACCAGTTCGCCACCGGCGATGTGCACCAGGCTCGGACGCCGCAGCCAGCGCGCCGCTGCCACCGCGATCAGGCTGCAATGGCCGGAAAACAGCGATTGCACCAGGTCGAACGGCGCGCGCCGGTGCTCGGCGCGGATCGCCGCGATCGCGCGCCAGCGCGTACGCACCGCGCCGATGTTGTGGATGCGCGCGCCCAGCAGGTCCCATTGCGCCGGCTGTGGTTCCTGGTGCAGTACGAACACGTGCAGGTCGTGCACGCGCGCCAGCCGTTCGATCAGGCTCAGAAACGCCGGAATCACCCGATACTCGCCGCTGCGGTCGACGCCGCCCGGCACCACCAGCGCCAGCTTCATGCCGCGCTCCGCGGCGCGGTGCCGAGCAGGTGCGCATAGGCGCGCGCCCAGCGTCGCCCGACCGCCGCGAACGACAGCTGCGCGTCGAAATGCGCGCGCACCAGCGCCCGCGACGGCCCGTCGCGCGCCGCCTTCAGCAACGCGGCCGCCAGGCGCTCGGCGTCGCCGCAGGGCCACAGCGCGCCGACCCGGCCGCCATCGCTGAGCGCCCGGAACGCCGGGATGTCGGTCAGTACCGGCACCGCGCCGCAGGCATAGGCCTCCAGCGCGGCGTAGCCGCAGCTCTCGGCCAGGCTGCCGGACACGAACAGGTCGGCCGCACGCATCAGGGTCTGGATCTGCGCGTGTTCCACCCGGCCGAGCAGATGCACGCGGCCGGCCAGGCGCGGATCGGCCTGGATGCGCTGTTGCACCACCGGCAGCAGCGGCGCCTCGCCGAACGCGCAGAACAGCTGCAGCCCGGGCAGCTGCACGCTGGCGCGGGCCACGCCGTCGAGCACGGTGAGCGGATCCTTGCCCTCGCTCAGGTGGCCGACCCACACCACGCAGGGCGCGCCGTGCAGGCCGCTGTCGCGGCGTGCCTGGTCGCGCTCGCCAGGGGTGAAACGGCAACTGGATTCGGGAATGGCGAACAGGCGGGTGGACCCGGCGAACAGGCCCGCACCAACGAAACCGCGCGCCAGGTCCAGCGAGGTGAAGGCGATACCGGCGGCGGCCGCATACCAACGCCGCCACTGCGGTCGCCGCCACCAGCGCGGCGGGCGGTTGGCGTGGTCCTGCAGCAGGATCGGCAGCGACGGCCGCCAGCGCGCCAGCGTCGCCGCCTCGCGCGCGAACTGCAGGCCGTGCACGTGCACCACGTCGGCATCGAGCGCAGCCAGCAATGCGGCGATACGCCGCAGCTGGCGTCTTCGCCCGGCATCGGCGCGGCGCAGGAAGTGGTAGTCGACGCCGTTGCGCCGCACCTGCGCATCGACCGCCGCGGCCTGGATCACCGAAACCCGGGTGCCGGCACTGGCCACCGCCTCGGCGATGTCGGCCAGCGACGGCCACAGCGCGAACGCCTGCTCCGGCGTCACCCCGTCCGGCAGCGGCACGAAGTTGAGCTGCACCGCGTGCACGGCGCCGGCAGCGTTCGCGGTCATGCTCAGATCCCGGAGACCTGCGGCCGGTGCAGCCGCACCAGCCGGTTGGCCAGGTTCAGCTCCCACGGCCGGTCGTAACGCCGGTAGCGGTAGCGCCAGGCGGCCAGCGCGCTCAGGCCGCGCTTGGCCCAGCCCGGCGAGCGCTGGTCCTGCGCGGTGGGATAGCGGCAGCCGAGCACGGTGACGAAATCGCGGATGCGCTGGCGCAGCGCATCGGTGAGCCAG
>JBEVKG010000348.1:0-4104 GCA_040509765.1 Xanthomonas sp. | reverse complement strand
CAGCGGGCGCAGGTCGGACGGTTCGCGGCGCGAAAGATCGCGTTCCACCCTGACCAGCGGACGCAACGCGCGATGCACGCCCCACCACACCAGCAGCGCGCTGAGCACCGACAGGATCGCCAGGCCGCTCAGGGCACGCAGCACCAGATCGCTGGCCAGCGCGTCGCGCGCGCGCCGGGTCTGGCCCACTTCCACCAGCACCTGCGCCTGGCCCGACGGCGTGGAGATGCGCCGGCTGACCACGGCAAAGCGCACGGTCTCCCCGCTGTAACGGGCATCGAACAGCGCCGGCTTGCCCTCCTGCGGCGCGCGCCGGGGCGCTGGCAGGTCGCCATAGCCGGTGATGGTGCGGCCCTGTCCATCGGAGACGCGGTAGAACACGCGGTCTTCCGGCGCCATCGACAGCAGGTCCAGCGCCGCATACGGCAGGTCCACCTGCCATTGCCCATCGGCCAGTGCCACGCTGCCCAGGATCGACAGCGCCGAGGACACCAGCAGGTGATCGTAGGAGCGATTGGCCGCACGGTCGCCATAGGCCCGCGCGGTGAAGAACAGCACCCCGATCGCCAGCACCGACAGGCCGCCCAGGTACAGCAGCAGCGTGCGCCGCAGCGACGGCGCGCGTTGTGGCGAAGGCAGGGCGGCGACACTGCTCATTCGACCGCGCTTTCGGCCTTGTAGCCGGCGCCGCGCACGGTGACGATGCGCAGCGGCGACTCTCCCAGCTTCCTGCGCAGGCGGCCGATGTAGAGCTCGATCGCGTTGGGGCCGGCTTCGTCGTCGAAGCCGAACAGGCCCTTGGCGATTTCGTCCTTGCTCACCACCTGTTCGCGCCGGCCCAGCAGGATCTCCAGCAGGCGGAACTCGCGGTTGGGCAACTCGATCGGCACGCCATCGATCTGCACGGTATGCGCGGCGCTGTCGAACACCAGCGTGCCCACCTGCACCGCCGCGGTGGCCTGGCCACGACTGCGGCGCAACAGCACCCGGCAACGCGCTTCGAACTCGCGGAAGTCGAACGGCTTGGCCAGGTAATCATCGGCGCCGACATCCAACGCATGCACGCGATCCTCGATGCCATCGCGCGCGGTCAGCATCAGCACCGGCGTGGCATCGCCGCGCTCGCGCAGGTCGCCCAGCAGCGACAGGCCATCCAGGCGCGGCAACCCGATATCCAGCACCACCAGGTCGAAGCTCTGGTAGCGCAGCACGCTGGCCGCGCCCAGGCCGTCGTGCTGCCAGTCCACGGCGTGCCCGCTGCGACGCATGCGCCGCACGATGGCATCGGCCAGGTCCACGTTGTCTTCCACCAGCAGAATGCGCATCGGGCAATGGCCGCCATGGCTTGCGAAGCGTGCAAGGCGACGCAGCATTCCACCTGCGCGCGGCCGCGTCCATCCCACCAATGCCGCAGTGCAGCGACAGGTCGATGACAGCTTCCGCCACCTAGGCTCGCTTCCATCCGATCCGCATTGCGCGTGGCCGGCGCCACACATGCACCTGGGAGGGTCTGTGCACATCGATCGATTGAACCCCTGCGGCATCGCCGCTGCCTGCCTCTTGCTGTGCCTGTCGGCGCCGGCCGTGGCCCAGGACGACGACGGCGCGGTCACCGCCACGCTCGGCGGCCGGGTGAACTGGGATTTTTCCTCGTTCGACAACGACGACCGCGGCACCCCCAACGAGGATGACACCCGCTTCCGCCGGATCTGGCTGGACGTGTCGGGCAGGTTCTACGGCCTGGAGTACAAGGCCGAGATCGACCTGGCCGGGCTGCAGGACGAGCCAGGCAGCGCCGGCATCGCCGCGCGCGATGTGTACGTCACCAAGGCCTTCAGCAACGGCGTACTGACGGTGGGCCAGTTCAAGCAGTATTTCAGCCTGGACGACCGCACCAGCTCCAATTACGGGCAGTTCCTGGAGCGCGGCTATGGCGCGAGCACCCTGGCGCCGACCTATCGCAAGGGCGTGTCGTGGCAGGCCGTGTTGCCGCACGGCACCTGGGCGGCAAGCGCCTACAGCCTGGAAAGCATCGACAACAGCCGCACCCAGGGCCGGGCACTCGGCGGACGCGGCACCTGGCTGCCGCTGGACCAGGACGGCGCACTGCGCCACCTGGGCATGTCGCTGGCGCTCGAACGCTACGACCACCCCGGCACCGACGGCGCGGCGGTGCTGCGCGTGCAGCCGGGCCCGGAGAACGACCTGGCCGGCAACAGCGAAGTCACCCTGGCACGCTTCAACGCCGGTCGCGATACCGACGTGGACAAGTGGGCTGTGGAAGACGCCGAAGTGCGCGGCCCGTGGTCCTGGCAGGGCGAGTTCATCGGCGGCACCTACGACGACGGCGCACAGCGCGCCACGGTGCTGTCCGGCTACGGCTACGTCAGCTGGTTCGCCACCGGCGAATCGCGCCGCTATGACCGCAAGACCGGACGCTTCGGCCGCATCAAGGACATCCAGCACAGGGCCGGCGCGCTGGAACTGGCGCTGCGCTACGACCGCATGGACGGCGAGCAGCACCTGGTCGGCGGCGCCGATGTCATCGATGCCTCGACCGAGGCCTGGACGCTGGGCGCCAACTGGTACCTCAAGCCCAACCTGCGGCTGATGCTGAACCTCATCGACAGCCGCAACCGCGACCAGCTCACCGGCACCACGCTCGACCGCACCCGCGCGCTCACCGGGCGCTTCCAGTACGACTTTTAGATTCATCGACGCGGCGCCTGCCGCGCCGCCACCGCAACACGAGGACGCTTTGATGCTGACCGCGCTTGGCTTTGGAATGGTCATCACCTTCATGTACCTGATCATGAGCAAGCGGCTCTCGCCGCTGGTCGCGCTGATCATGGTGCCGATCGTGTTCGCGCTGCTGGGCGGCTTCGGCACCGGCATCAACGAGATGATGCTCGAGGGCATCAAGAAGATCGCGCCGACCGGCGTGATGCTGATGTTCGCCATCCTCTACTTCGGGGTGATGATCGATGCAGGCCTGTTCGATCCGCTGGTGCGCCACATCCTGCGCCTGGTCAAGGGCGACCCACTGAAGATCGTGGTGGGCACCGCCGCGCTGGCGATGCTGATCTCGCTCGACGGCGATGGCTCGACCACCTACATGATCACCGCCTCGGCGATGCTGCCGCTGTACCGGCGGCTGGGCATGAACGCGCTCAGCATGACCTGCGTGACCATCCTGGCCGGCGGCGTGATGAACCTGACCCCGTGGGGTGGCCCGACCGCACGTGCGGCCACCGCGCTGCACGTTGACCCGGCCGATATCTTCGTGCCGCTGATCCCCACGATGCTGCTGGCCCTGGCCACGATCATGGTGCTGGCCTGGTGGCTGGGCCTGGCCGAGCGCAAGCGCCTGGGGACGATCCAGCTGCCCGGCGGCCAGGACTGGATGGATGCCTCGGTGGCCGACGACGGCAGCGATGCGCTGCCGACCGTGGAGGACGTGGAGGACATCAAGCGCCCCAGGCTGCTGTGGGTGAACTTCGCCCTGACCTGCGCGCTGATGGCCGCGCTGGTGATCGGCGTGCTGCCGATGCCGGTGCTCTTCATGATCGGCTTTGCGATCGCGCTGATGATCAATTACCCCAACCTGGCCGACCAGCGCCGCCGCCTGGTCAACCATGCCGGCAACGTGCTGTCGGTGGTGTCGCTGATCTTCGCCGCCGGCATCTTCACCGGCATCCTGTCCAACACCGGCATGGTCGAGGCGATGTCGCGCAGCTTCCTGGCGGTGATCCCCGATGCGTGGGGTCCGTACCTGGCGGTGATCACCGCGCTGGCCAGCATGCCCTTCACCTTCTTCATGTCCAACGACGCCTTCTACTTCGGCGTGCTGCCGATCCTGTCGCAGGCCGCGGCCGAATACGCCATCACCCCGGTGGAAATGGCGCGCGCCTCGCTGGCCGGCCAGCCGGTGCACCTGCTCAGCCCGCTGGTGCCGTCGACCTACCTGCTGGTGGGCCTGGCAAAGGTGGAATTTGCCGACCACCAGAAGTTCACCCTCAAGTGGGCGGTGCTGGTGTCGCTGGTGCTGCTGGCCGGGGGCTTGCTGTTCGGCCTGTTCCCGCTCGTCGCGGGCTGATGCCCTAC
>JBEVKG010000347.1:0-3927 GCA_040509765.1 Xanthomonas sp. | reverse complement strand
CAGATCTCGACCTTGCGCGCGCAGGTGTCGGCCTGGCCGTCCTCGTCGAAGGCCATCACCACCGCGGCGGCGCCGTAACGCAGGACCTTGCGCGCGTGTTCGATGAAGGCTTCTTCGCCTTCCTTCAGCGAGATCGAATTGACCACGCTCTTGCCCTGCAGGCACTTCAGGCCAGCCTCGATCACCGTCCATTTGGACGAATCCACCATCACCGGAATACGTGCGATATCCGGCTCGGACATGATCAGGTTGAGAAAGCGCGTCATCGCCTTTTCGGAATCGATCAGGCCCTCGTCCATATTGACGTCGAGGATCTGCGCGCCGTTGGCGACCTGCTGGCGTGCCACCTCTACCGCCTCTTCGTAGCGCTCTTCCTTGATCAGCTTGCGGAACTGCGCGCTGCCGGTCACGTTGGTGCGCTCGCCGACGTTGACGAACAGCAGGTCCGGGGTCAGCAGCAGCGGTTCCAGGCCGGACAGGCGGGTGTAGCGGGCGGAGGACATGGTCAGCGTTCCGGAAACGGGGAGGTGCAGGCGCACGCGCAGGCGACACCGTGGAGGCGCAGGCGCGCACGGGCAGCGGCGACGGGCATGCGCGCGGCGGCCATCAGGCGGCCTGCGCCGGCGCCGCCAGCGGCAGGCGCGGCGGCAGCCCGCGCACCGCCTCGGCGATGGCGCGGATGTGCGCCGGGGTGGTGCCGCAGCAGCCGCCGACCAGGTTCAGCAGCCCGGACTCGGCGAACTCCCGCAGCGTCGCCGCCATTTCCTCCGGGGTCTCGTCGTACTCGCCGAAGGCATTGGGCAGGCCGGCGTTGGGGTGCGCGCTGACGTAGCCGTCGGCGATCCGCGCCAGGGTCTCCACGTGCGGCCGCAGGTCCTTGGCGCCGAGCGCGCAGTTCAGTCCGACCGACAGCGGCCGCCCGTGCGCGACCGAGGCGTAGAACGCTTCGGCGGTCTGCCCGGACAGGGTGCGGCCGGAGGCATCGGTGATGGTGCCGGAGATCATCACCGGCAGGCGCCCGCCGCGTGCGTCGAACACCTCTTCGATCGCGTACAGCGCGGCCTTGGCGTTGAGCGTGTCGAAGATGGTCTCCACCATCAGCGTGTCGGCGCCGCCGTCGATCAGGCCGTCGATGGCCTCGCGGTAGGTGGCGCGCAGTGCGTCGAAGCTGGTGTTGCGGAAGCCCGGGTCGTTGACGTCCGGGCTGATCGAGGCGGTGCGGCTGGTCGGGCCGAGCACGCCGATCACGAACCGCGGCTTGTCCGGCGTCAGTGCCTCGACCGCGTCGCAGCAGGCGCGGGCGACCTGCGCGCCGGCCTTGTTGAGTTCGTAGACCAGGTGTTCCAGGTGGTAGTCGGCCTGGCTGATCGCGGTGGCGTTGAAAGTGTTGGTCTCGAGCAGGTCGGCGCCGGCGTCGAGGTAGGCACGGTGGATCTCGGCGAGCACCTCCGGGCGGGTCAGCAGCAGCAGGTCGTTGTTGCCCTTCAGGTCGTGGCCTTGCGGCGCATGGTCGCAGCCGGGGCCGTGCACATGCCCGGCCTGCGCGTCGTAACCTTCAGCGAATCGCTCGCCACGGTAGTCGGCCTCCTGCAGCCCGTGACGCTGGATCATCGTGCCCATCGCCCCATCGATGATCAGGATGCGCTCGGATAGGGCCTGCAGCAGCGCCTCGGCACGCTGGGGGTGCAGCCAGTTGGACGCTGGGAGTGGTAAATGGGGAATGGGCAATGGGCGAGGAGCATCGGCGTTCATGCAACGTCTCCTGCGGTCGCTTTGCCCTTTGCGGTTGCTTTTTCGATTCCCCATTCCCCATTCCCGACTCCCGGCTTCCCCGCAATCAACGAAATCACTTCGAAGTGCGGCGGGCGCTTCTCGCGGGTGACGGTTTCCAGGCTGGAGACCTCGAGCCCGGCCTTGCCAACGAACTTGCGCAGTTCCTTGGCGGCGAAGCCGAGGTTGACGTGACCATAGGCCTGGACCGCGGCCTTGTGTTCGTGGCGCGCCAGGCTGCACAGCAGCAGGCGGCCGCCCGGACGCAGCACCCGTGCCGATTCGCACACCGCCTGCGCCGGCTTGGTGGCGTAGGTCAGCGCATGCATCATCACCACCAGGTCGAAGCTGGCATCGGCGAAGGGCAGGGCGTGCATGTCGCCCTCGCGCACTTCCACGTTGCCGAGCCGGCGCAGGCGCTCGCTGGCCGCGGCCACCACCCGCGCGCTGGTGTCGATGCACACGTAGCGGCGCGCGTGCGGCGCCACCAGTTCGGCCAGCACGCCGTCGCCGGAGGCGATGTCGAGCACGTCGCCGGTCTCCAGCAGCGGCAGGGCGGTGCGCGCCAGCGCCTCCCAGGTACGGCCGGGCGAATAGTGGCGCTCCATGTCGCCGGCCACCGAGTCGGCCCAGTTCTGGTCGGCGGCGCGGTTGGCCAGCACCGCGGCCACGCGCTCGGCGTCCTGGCGCAGCAGCGGGTCGTCGCTGCCGGTGCTCAGCGCCAGCCACAGCGCGCGCTGGGCCGGGTCCAGCAGGGTCTCGTCGAAGCGATAATAGGCCGACACGCCGGCGCGGCGGTCGCGCACCAGCCCGGCCTCCTTGAGCTTGGCCAGGTGGGTCGAGACCCGCGGCTGCGCCAGGCGGGTGATGGCCGACAGCTCGGCCACGGTCAGTTCCTCCTGCTCCAGCAGCGCCAGCAGGCGCACGCGGGTGGCGTCGGCGAAGACCTTCAGCCGGGACGACCAGTCCTCCAGATCCATATAAATATCTTCCTATCGCGATATAGAGATATTTTGGTCCGCGCGGCGGTTGCGGTCAAGTTGCACACGCCGGCGTATGGTCGGCCCGGCTACAATGGCCGGACCAATACGCCCGGGAGGGGTTCGACGTGGATTTCAGCTTTACCGAAGAGCAATTGATGATCCAGGACGTGGCGCGGCGCATCGCTCAGGAGCGGATCGCCCCCAGCGCCGAGCACCACGACCGTACCGGCGAATTCCCGCTGGAGAACATCCGCCTGCTGGGCGAGAACGGGCTGATGGGCATCGAGGTGCCGGAGGAATACGGCGGTGCCGGCATGGACCCGATCGCCTACGTGCTGGCGATGGTCGAGATCGCCGCCGGCGATGCGGCGCATTCGACCATCATGTCGGTCAACAACTCGTTGTTCTGCGCCGGCATCCTCAAGAACGGCAACGAGGAACAGAAGCAGAAATACGTGCGCGCCATCGCCGAGGGCCGCGAGATCGGCGCCTTCGCCCTGACCGAGCCGCAGTCCGGCTCCGACGCCACCGCCATGCGGTGCCGCGCAGTGCGCCAGGACGACGGCAGCTTCGTCATCAACGGCAAGAAGAGCTGGATCACCTCCGGCCCGGTCGCCAAGTACATCGTGCTGTTCGCGATGAGCGAGCCGGACAAGGGCGCGCGCGGCATCACCGCCTTCGTCGTCGACACCGACAAGCCCGGCTTCCACCGCGGCAAGACCGAGCCCAAGCTGGGCATCCGCGCCTCGGCCACCTGCGAGATCGAATTCCAGGACTACGTGGCCAGCGCCGACGAGGTGCTGGGCACGCCGGGCGAAGGCTTCAAGATCGCGATGAGCGTGCTCGACGCCGGCCGCATCGGCATCGCCTCGCAGGCGATCGGCCTGGCCCGCGCCGCCTACGAGGCGACCCTGGAGTACGTGAAGGAGCGCAAGGCGTTCGGTTCGCCGATCGGCGCGTTCCAGATGACCCAGGCCAAGATCGCCGACATGAAGTGCAAGCTGGACGCGGCGCTGCTGCTGACCCTGCGCGCTGCCTGGCTGAAGGGGCAGGGCCAGCGCTTCACCACCGAGGCCTCGGTGGCCAAGCTGACCGCCTCCGAGGCGGCGATGTGGATCACCCACCAGGCAGTGCAGATCCACGGCGGCATGGGCTATTCGAAGGAAATGCCGCT
>JBEVKG010000346.1:0-18646 GCA_040509765.1 Xanthomonas sp. | reverse complement strand
CGGGGCGCGCGTGGGCGCGCGTGGCGGCCCGCGGGGGCGCCCGCTGTGGCCGTGGCGGGGGGTCGGCCGGCCCCGCCCGCGCGCGCGGCCCCACGGCGCAGTCGGCTTCCTCGACGTAGGCGCGATGCAGCGCCTGGGTCTCCGCGTCGAGCCCGGCGCCCAGCCGCGCCAGCCACTGCGCCGCGCCGGCTTCGTAGGCGCTGCGCTGCGCGGTGTGCAGGACCCAGCCGTCGCTGCAGGCGCTCACGGTCTGCAGGTAGCCGGCGCGGCGCAGCGGCAGCCACAGCTCGCCGTCGGGCAGGTGCGCGATGCGCCACCAGGTGGCGTCTGTGGGCAATGGCGTCTGTGCCCAGGCGGCGAGCACCGCCGGCGGCGGGGTGGCGGCGCCGCCACGGCTGACGATGCCGCGCAGGTCTTCGCGCAGGCAGGCGTCGATCACGCGCAGGTCGATGTAGCGGCGGTCGGCGTCCTGGCTCATGCGGCCGCTCCGGTGGTGGTGTCGATGCGCCAGCGCAGCGCCGCCTCGGTGTTGGCCAGTGCCTGCTGCAGGTCGGACTCGGTGTCGGCGAGCACGTCCAGCACGCCCAGGTAATCCTTGTTGGAATGGCTCCGGCGGATGACCTCGCCGGGTTGCCGCAGACGCCGGTAGCGCGCTTCCCAGCACGCGTCGCTGCTGCCGTGGTCGGCACTGGCCACCGCCAGCGTGCCGTCGTGCTCGGCGACGTAGTAGCGCACCAGCGCGTGCGCGCGGCGCGCCTGCAGCGTCGGCAGCGGCCGGCCCAGGTGCAGGCCGAGCACGCTGTCGAACCAGTGTCCGCCGAACAGGCGATCGAGCAGGAACTCGCGGCCGTCGCCGATGCTGCGGTAGTTGATCTCCACCAGCACCGGGCCGTCGGCGGTGAGGATGAATTCGCTGTGGCACACGCCGACGCCGACGCCGATGCCGAACGCCTGCAGTTGCGCCAGCGCCTGCTGCACGACCGCGGTGTCGGTGGCGCCGCGCCAGCGCGCCTCGCACTCGACGAAATGCGGCGGTGCCGACAGTTGCACATCGAAGCCGCCGATCGGCTGCAGGGTATGCCCGTCGCCGAGCGTTTCCAGGGTGAACAGCGGCCCCTCCAGCACGCTCTCCAGCAGCACGCTGCGCTGCGGGTGGCGCTGCCAGAAATCGTCGAGGTAGGCCTGCAGCGCCGCCGCGTCGGCGCAGTGGCGCACGTCCAGGCTGGCCACGCCTTCGCGCGGCTTGGCGATCAGCGGCCATGGCGCCTGCGCCGGCGGCATCGCGCCCGGTGCCAGGCTGCAGAACCACGGCGCCGGCAGGCCGAGCGCGCGCAGCCGCTGGCGCATCGCCGCCTTGTTCTTGGCCGCGTAGCAGACCTGCCAGTCCTTGCCCGGCACGCCGAGCGCGGCGGCGACCAGCGCGGCGCTGGTCTGCAGGTGGTCGCTGTTGCTGAACACCGCACGCGGCGGCTGCGGCAGGCCGCCGACCAGGTCGAGCACGCCGAGCGGATTGAACACGTCGCACTCCAGCACCTGCACCGCTGCGGCCGGTGGATGGCGGCGGAAGTGGTCGAGGTGGGCGTGGCGGTGGTCGGTCAGCAGCAGCACCGGCACGCCCAGGCGCTGCGCGGCGGGGAGGAAGCCATCGGTCACCGCCGGGTGGCAGACGTGGCTGAGGATCAGCAGGGGAGCGTCGTGCGGGGTCATGTGCGGGTCTCGTCGGGCGCAGGCGCACGCACGCCACCGGCGCGGCCGCGCGACGGCGGACACGGGAGGCATGCGCCGCGGCTGCGGCGGGTCGCGTGGTTGCCTGGCGCATCGCATCGGGCGCGCGCTGGGTGCGGGAAGGACGCGGCTGCGTCCGCTGCCTGCGCCCGCGTCTCCCGCGGGCGGCGGCGCGCCGTGATGGCGCGCGGTGGTGGGGCGGCCGGCGGCGTCGTCCGACGCCGGCGTGGATCAGAATTTGTACTCGAGGCCGACGGTGACGCTGCGGCCCGGCGCCGGCTGCCGGCCCCAGGGGCTGGTGTCGATGCCGCGGTACCAGTACTTGCGATCGAACAGGTTGTTGACCGCCAGCGACGCGCTGAGCTTGCCGCCGGCGCCTTCGCTGAGCACCTGGCTCAGCTGCGCGTTCCACACCCAGTAGGAGGGCAATTCGCCGACCGAGGCGATCGCGTTCTCCTGCACGGTGTTGGCCGCATCGCTGAAGGCGCGGCTGAAGTAATAACTGGAAACGGCGACGGTCGTATGACCGGCGTCGGGCCGGTACGACGCGCCGAGGGTGAGCTGGTTGCGCGAGGTGTAGGGCACGCGCAGGCCGTCGTACACGCCCGATTTCTGGCGCGCGTCCAGGTAGGCGTAACCGGCGTTGAGGGTCAGCGCGCGCAGTTGCGCCGGGCTCCACTGCACTTCCACTTCGCCGCCCTGGTGGCGGGTCTTGCCGAGGTTGCGATAGGTACGCGTGGTGTTGTCGAGCTGGATCTGCTGGTCGAAGTCGATCAGGTAGCCGCCGAACTGCACGCGGGTGCGCTCATTGGGCTGGTAGCGCGCGCCGGCCTCGTAGTTCCAGGCCAGTTCGGCGTCGAGGTTGTCGCCGAAGATGATCTGGGGGACCTGCGGCGCGCGCAGCGAGCGCTGGCCGTCGGCGTACAGGTACCACTGCGGGCTGGCCTGGAAGCCCAGGGTCAGGCCGGGCAGCACGTCGTCGGTCTTGTTGCGGGTGCGCACCCCGCTGGCCAGGTTGTAGTAGCGCGAATCGACCTGCTCGTAACGCAGGCCGGGGGTGACGGTGACGCGGCCGTCGGCCAGGGAAATCGCATCGCTCACATACGCCGCCGCACCGCGGTCCTTGAAGCGCCAGTCGCGCACCAGGGTGTACAGGCCGTCGCTGAGGCGGGTGTTGCCGACCAGGAAGTCGATGTCCTCGTTGATCGCGCGCGCGCCCAGCGTCCACTGTTGGCGCACCGCGCCATCGCCCATCGTCCAGCTCAGCCGCGGCTCGCTGCCGTAGACCCGGAAATCGCGCGGTGCGCTCTGCCGCAGTTGCGGCGGCAGGTCGGCGCGCCAGGTCTCGCTGGCGGCCTGGCGCATGCCGACGATGAAGTTGCGGCTGCTGCGCGCGCTGAAGTTGCTCCAGTCCAGGCGCAGGTCCTGGAACGGCCCCACATCGCCGAAGTCCTGCTGGTAGACCAGCGAGGCGCGGGTGGTGCGGCCGGTGAAGGCGTCCAGCGGCCGCGTCGACTGGCGCGGATCGCGCAGGTAGTCGGCCGGCGCCAGCGCGCCGGCCAGGTCCATGTTGGCGACGTAGCGCTGCACGCTGGCCTTGAGCAGCTTGTCCGGCGCCAGCCACCATTCCGCGCGCAGGCGCAGGTTCTTGATGTCGGTGGCGCTGTGCTCGCGCCAGTAGTCGCCCTTGGTCCAGTTCGCGTCCAGTTGCAGGCCGAAGGTGTCGCTGGCGTAGCCGCCGGTGCTGATCGCGGTATCGCTCAAGTAATGCCCGGCGCCGCCGGCGGTGACCTTCTGCCCCAGCGTGGTGGTCCAGGTGCTGGGGATGTCCGGGCTGATCAGGTTGATCACGCCGCCGACGTTGTTGGGGCCGTACTGCACCGCGGCGCCGCCGCGCACGATGTCGATGCGGTCGACCTGGTTCATGCCCACCGGGAACAGCGACAGGCTGGTCTGCCCGTACGGCGCCAGCGCCAGCGGAATGCCGTCCTCCAGTACCTGCACGCGGCCGCTGCGGCTTTCGTACAGGCCGCGCAGCATGATCTGCGGCAGCGCGCCGGTGCCGGTCTCGTCGAACACCTTGATCCCCGGCACCTTCTGCAGCGCGTCGTCCAGCGAGCGGTTGGCGCCGGTGCGCAGTTGCGCGTTGTCGATCACCTGGCGGCTGCCGGCGTAGTGCTGCACGTCCTCGACGGTGGAGCGGCCGAGCAGGCTGCCCTGTACCTGCACCGCGTCGAGTTGACGGATCCGCGCCTGGGCGTCGGTGTCGGGCGGGGTGTCCTCGGCGCGCGCGCTGGAGGGGGCGAGCACGGCGGCGGCGATGGCCACGGCCAGCAGCGAAGGGGAAAGCGAAGCGATCAAGACGACGACTCCAAGGGACGAAACGGTCAGGGGCTGCGAAGGTCGGCCGCGCGCTGGCGCAACGCGGCCTGCAGCAGCGCGCGGTCTTCGCCGGCGAACAGCCACTGCAGGTCCGCCTGTGCCAGCCAGTGCGCGCGTTGCGCGGCGTCGCGCGGATTGGGGCAGAAGGGAACGCCGGCGGCGCGGCAGGCTGTATCGATCGCCAGCAGGTGGTCCCAGACCTGCGGATGGGTGGGATGTGGGCCCAGGCCCAGGTCCAGCGCCAGGTCGAGCGCGCCTTCCATCACCAGCGAGACGCCGGGCACCTGCAGGATCTGCGGCAGCGCGCGCACGCCGGCGGCGCTCTCGATCATCGGGATCACGCGCAGGCGCTCGCGGCTGCGGGCGATGTAGTCGGTCAGGGCCACGCTGCCGAAGCCGGTGACCCGGCCGCCGGTGATGCCGCGGCGGCCGTGCGGCGGGAAATGCGCCGCAGCGACCGCGCGCTCGGCTTGCGCGGCGTTTTCCAGCCCGGCAAGCACGATGCCGCGGGCGCCTGCATCGAGCACCCGCCCGATCAGCTTGGCGTCGACCTCGGGGACGCGCACCCAGGGTTCGCAGCCGCCCAGCTCGCAGGCGCGGATGGCATGTTCCAGCTCGGCCGGCGAGCGCAGCACATGTTCCAGATCGAGCACCGCGAAGTCGTAGCCGACATGCCCGAACATCTCGCACAGCAGGGCACTGGGCACGGAGTTGAGCAACCCGATCTTGCAGGCCATGGGGGAGGGCGAGCGGAACTGGGGAAGGGAGCGCAATCCTGCCGCAAACGAGAATGCTTATCAAGAAGATTCGCTGCGATGCGCCATGTCCGCGGTAGACGGTTTCCGTGCGCTAACGCGCTTTCCCCCGCGTCCACTGGCTCTCCGAAGAGGGGGCGCTTTTGCGAATCCCCACTCCCCGCCGCCAGCCGCTCAGCGTGCCGCGGCGCGCATCCCCCGATACGGCGGCGTCGCCATCACCATTTCCGCCAGCGAATAGGCCAGCTCGCGCTCGGCCATCACCGAGCCGTCGGCGCCGTGGTCGAGCAGGTGTTTGACCTCCGCATCGCTGTGCGCGCGCGCCAGCAGGGTCAGCCCCGGGTTCAGCGCGCGCAGCTTGGCCAGGGCCTCGCCGGCCTCGAGCGGCTGCGGGATCGCCAGGATCGCGATCTTGGCCTTCTCCGGGTGCGCCTCTGCCAGCACCCGGTCGGCGGCGGCGCTGCCGCGGATGCCGGGGATGCCGTCGGCGTGGGCGCGTTCGACGTGGTCGCGGTTGTCGTCGATCACCAGCACCGGCACGCCGCGCTCGCGCAGCACCGCGGCCAGGGTGCTGCCGACCCGGCCGTAGCCGATCACGATGGCGTGGTCGACCAGGTCCAGCGACGGGCCCGGCGGCAGTTCCGCTTCCACCGTCACCGGCGCCTCCACCGCCTGGCGCGCCTGCCAGCGGTCCAGCCAGGTGAACAGCAGCGGGTTGGCGATGATCGACAGCAGCGCGCCGGCCAGGATCAGGTCGCGGCCGGTCTCGGGCAGGATCGCCAGGCTCACCCCCAGGCCGGCGAGAATGAAGGAGAACTCGCCGATCTGCGCCAGGCTGGTGGAGATGGTCAGGGCGATGCCGGTGGGGTGGCCGAACGCACGCACGATCACGAACGCAGCCAGCGACTTGCCGATGGTGATGGTCAGGAACGTGGCCAGCACCTGCCAGGGATGCTCGAGCAGGATGTGCGGATCGAACAGCATGCCGACCGAGACGAAGAACAGCACCGCGAAGGCGTCGCGCAACGGCAGCGAGTCGCTGGCGGCCTTGTGGCTGAGCTCCGATTCCTTGAGCAGCATGCCGGCGAAGAACGCGCCCAACGCGAACGACACGCCGAACAGCGTGGCCGAGCCGAACGCCACGCCCAGCGCGATCGCCAGCACCGACAGGGTGAACAGCTCGCGCGAGCCGGTCGCGGCCACCTTTTCCAGCGCCCAGGGAATCGCGCGGCGGCCGACCACCAGCATCACCGCCACGAACGCGGCCATCTTCAGCAGGGTGACGCCGAGCGCGCCGAGGATGGCGCCGGTGTCGGCGCCCTTGCCGCCGAGCGCGTCGGCCAGCGCCGGCAGCAGCACCAGCGCCAGCACCATCACCAGGTCCTCGACGATCAGCCAGCCGACCGCGATGCGCCCGCGCAGGGTTTCCAGCAGGCGCCGTTCCTCCATCGCCCGCAGCAGCACCACGGTGCTGGCAACCGACAGCGCCAGGCCGAACACCAGCCCGTGCAGGGTCGGCCAGCCCATGCTCCAGGCGAGCCCCCAGCCGAGCAGGGTGGCGACCGTGATCTGCGCCAGCGCGCCGGGGATCGCGATCCACTTCACTTCCATCAGGTCTTCGAGCGAGAAGTGCAGCCCAACCCCGAACATCAGCAGCATCACCCCCAGCTCCGACAACTGATTGGCCAGGTCCTGGTTGGCGACGAAGCCAGGCGTGAACGGACCCACGCAGATGCCGGCCACCAGATAGCCGACCAGCGGCGAGAGTTTCAGGCGGTGGGCGAGGGTGCCGAGCAGGAAGGCGAGCGCGAGCCCGACCGCGATGATGTCGATGAGGCTGGTGTCGTGATGCATTCAGGATCGCAGAAGAAGAAGTTCCCGAGTGTCGCCGATCGGGGCTTTTGTCGGCAAATCGGCATGTCAGGGCGGAGTGGCGCCAGCGGCTGCAGGCGATGGGCGCGCGCGCGCGTCAGCCGCTGGGCGCGGGGGCGCAGTGGCGCGACATGAGACGGGGCCGGCTAGCGTCCTGCGCCCCGCCACGCTCGGCCTCTGGCTGCCTGACCGGATCAGCTCAGCCCGGCGGAAGGAGCCGGCCCCGTCCCGGCACCGGGCCGGTCGGTCCGATCAGGGATGCAAGAGGCGGCGGCGGGCGAGCGTCGTTGCGCAGTCGGCCCCGTCGGCGGCCCCGCGCCGCGGTCCTGAACGCCGCGCCCCGACACAGTGAATGGGATGGAGGTCGCAGCCATCGGCGGCCACACGCAACTGCCTGTCAGGAAAGACATTACACCGCCTGATGGACGTCAACTGTCTACTGTTTCGGCCCATTCCCTGGTGTATGTTTGCGCCCATTGGTGTCCTGCCAGGACCAGGGTGGCATGGCTAGACTGAAGACATTCGCGAAGGGACTGCTCCTCAGCACCGTTTACTGCGCCGGCTATCTGTTGGCGTGGCGGTTGTCTTTGGACCAATGGTTCCTGCCCGCCGGCCTGCGCGCGGCCGTGTTGCTGTTCATGCCCCTGCGGCTATGGCCTTATCTGTTGCTCGGCGACGCCGCGGCGCTGTTGGCGTTGCGTGTGCCGATGATCGACGAGGGCCAGAGTGCAGCCTGGGCGTATCTGAGTCCACTGCTGCTGATGCCGTTGTCGGCGTTGGTGCCGCTGTGGTTCCGCCGCCGCGTGCCCGACGTCATGGTCTGGCAGCAGCGGCTGCTGCCGGTGGTACTGGGCATGGCGCTGTGGGGCGTGCTGATCAACAAGGCGCTGAACTGGCTGCTGGATGGGCCGGTGACCGACATCAACATCGAGAACGCGCTGAAGTTCTGGATCGGTAACTATCTCGGCATCCTGGTATTCGTGTTGCCGGCCTTGCTGTGGGTGCGTCGCGAAGGCACGGCGCTGATGTCGCGTGGCCTGATGCACGACAGCTTGCGCGCTGCACTGATGGTGGCGGCCCTGTTCGCGGCGGCGATGAACGTACCGGACGGGGTCGCTCGGCAGTTCCTGCTGGTGATGATGATCGTGCCGGGTTTCTGGCTGACCCTGGGCCACGAGTGGCGCGGTGCCGCCGTCGGCATTGTCATGGCCGACATCGCGGTGGCGATGGCGCTCGCCAAGTCGCATCAGGCCGGTGCGTTCGACCTGGAAACCTTCTACGTGCAGATGTTGGTGTCGTTCGCCGCCACCACGCTGTTCGTGCTCGGCACCCGCATCGCCGGGGTGATGGACCAGGCCCGACGTCTGGGCTTCGCCGAACAGGAAGCGCTGCAGGTGGCCCAGGCCAGCTACATGTCGGCCGAGCGCACCCTGCGCAACCGGGTGATCGAGTACACCGACATCCATGTTCACATCAACAAGCTGCGCCGCGACATCGCCACCACGCTGAAGCAGCATGGCCACTATGCCGCGGCGATGGAAATGAATCGCACCGGGGTGATCCAGGCGCAGTTGCTGGACGATTATGTCGCCGCCCTGTATCCGCTGGATATCGAAACCCACGGCCTGTATGGCGCGCTGAATTCCATCGCCTTCGCCAATGCCTGCGATACCGAGGTCGAGGCGCGCCTGCATGGGGATTCGCGGCGGCTGTCGATCGGGCTGCAACTGGCGGCGTATCGCTGCGTGCTCAATGCCATGGAAATCCTGCCCGATGCGGGCCGGCACACGATCACGGCACGGGTCTGGTCGGCGCGTGGCAAGCGCGGCGTGGTGGTGACCGTGGAAGCCGATGCGGCGATGCCGGGCGGCGGTCGCAAGCATCACAGCGCCGACGAGATGGATTGGGAGCTGGCCAGCCGGTTGAAGGCTCATGACGGCACCTGCCGGCGCCGTCATGAGCGAAAGATCAGTTTCCTGATCTCCGAGCCCCTGGAAAAAACCGTTACTTCTTGATGGTCACGGTCCAGACGTCGCCGTTGGCACTGCTGGCCAGCTGCACGGTGAAGTAGCGCGCGTCGTAGACCACGGTGCCGCGGCTGCTGTCGAAGGTGTCGACGGTGCTCACCCGATCCACGTCCTTGCCCATCGGCGTCACCCAGGCGGTGTCGCCGACACGGCCGACCGCGCCACGCACCTGGCCGGTGCTGTCGTTGATCTGCAGGTAGGTCACGCCGTTACGCTCGAACTGGTAGATGCGCGCCGATGCGTTGGAGGACAGATTGGTCGCCGCCGGCGCGCTTTCACCCAAGCCGCGGATGGCGATCGGGCTGCCGTTGCCGCCGCTCGGGCAACAACTTTGCGCATAGGCGCTCGACGCGAGCGCCGAGCACGCCACGATGCTTGATAGCACCGCTATTTTTGAAGTTTTCCACATGACACGATCCTTCCCCTGATGGGGTTTTTTTTGCCTGCCGTTCAGGCGATTCCACATTACGCGAATCGCAACAGGCGACTGTTGACAAATAATCAAACGATTCATACTTGTGATGCGTATCACTTTTATATATTTGGGAATGATTCCCGGAAAAGTGCGCCGCATCGATTTGCCAGGTATGGCCCCAGGTCATGCACGATCGCATGGACCGGTCCGGCATCGCCGGCGCGTCGGGCGCTCAACGCACTGCAGTTTCCGTGCCACAGGGCAGCCACGCCTGCGCAGCGTAGCGGGCGCGTGTGGCCGGTCGCGTCGCTGCGCACGTGTGCATGCGCGGGCCTTCGCGGGCGGCGCTTGATCGAGTGCCGCCGTCTATCGTCTGCGCACTTTCGCGCTGGAAAAACAAATGCGGTACCGCCTGGAGTTTCTCGAGCGCGGGACGGTGTTCCCGTGTCGGACCACGCCATCATTGGGCGTGGCGAGATGGCTGCCACCGCGCACCCTGGTGCGTTTCGCTCGTGCGCCGACTGCTTGACGCATTCGGCGTTGCTGCCAGTCGCGATTCGGACGGAGGCGTTGCTGCCTCCGCATGATCCGAACGGCGACTGCCAGTGCGCCGAACGGCGACCGCAGTACGGGCGCGCCTGCGCCGTTGCGACCGAATCCTTCATTGCCGCCGTGCGATTGCGTAGCCCGATGCCCGCGGCGTCGCTGTGGCGGCGCACGTCAGCGCATCCGTTATCGCGCCGGTGCCGCCGTTGGATTGCCAATGGCGAAAGCGGCGGCGATGCCAGAACACCGCCGCCGCCTGCGCTTCACCAGGTGTAGTTGACGTTGGCGTAGGCGAAGGCGCCATTGAAGCCGAACGGCGAGGACGTGCTGTACGGCAGATAGGTGCGGGTGCCGGCGCCGGCACGCGAGCGGTCGGGATACTCGTTGAGTACGTTGTCGCCGCCAACGGTCACGCGCCACCGCCCCAGCGTGTAGGCGGCCGACAGATCCAGGGTCCATTTGGCCGCATAGGTCTGGTCGGCGGCTGGTGTGGTGCCGAAGTCGGTGAATTCGCCCCAGCGCGTGGCGGTGGCGGTGAAGGCCCAGGCGCCGGGCGACCACACGCTGCTCAGGAAGAACTTGTCGCGCGGCGAGCCGCGGGTGATGCGGCCGATCTCGGCACGGCCGATGCGCACCGCGGTCGGGTCGATCGCTTCCAGCACCGCCGGGTTGCCGGCGATCTTCTCGATGTCGGTCTTGTTGTAGTTGTAGCCGGCGGTGAGGTCGAGGCTGCTGGCGGGCAGCGCGAGCTTGTAGGTGCCGATCGCGTCCACGCCCTGGGTCTTGGTGTCGATGGCGTTGGTGAAGTAGCGGCCGCCGCCGATGCCGGCATAGCCGTTGCCCTGCAGGTAGTTGCGCACCGCCGTGGAGGTGAGATTCTCCGAGAGCACGATGCGGTCGTCGATGTCGATGCGGTAGGCGTCGAGGGTGATGTACAGCGCGTCCACCGGCTGCAGCACCAGGCCCAGGCCGTAGTTCTTGGACTTCTCGGCCTTCAGCGGTTCGGCGCCGAGCGCGATCGCCGCCGGATTGTCGGTGCGGAAGGTGCCGATCTCGAACGGCGTGGCGGCGATGCTGCCGTCGGGCTGGGCGACGTTGATGAAGTTGGTGGCGACCGACTGGAAATACTGCTGCTGCAACGACGGCGCACGGAAGCCGGTGGAGACGGTGGCGCGCAGCGCGACCTTGGGGCTGAAGGCGTAGCGCAGCGAGAGCTTGCCGGTGGCGGTGTCGCCGAAGTCGCTGTAGTTCTCGTAGCGCCCGGCCAGGCCGGCGGAGAACTTGTCGGTGATGTCGCCTTCCAGGTCGAGGTAGGCCGAATAGCTGTTGCGGTCGTAGTGGCCGGAGTCGCTGGGCTTGAAGCCGGCGAATACCTGCGCGCCCGGCAGCAGGGTGCCGTTGGCCGAGGGAATGCCGCCGTTGACGTAGGACGCCGGCTCGCCCGGCGATTCGTTGAATTTTTCGCCGCGCCACTCTGCGCCGAAGGCCAGGGTGACCGGGTAGGCCAGGCCGACCTCCAGCGATTTGCTGAAGTCGGCGTTGAGCACGTTCTGGGTGACCTGCAGCGCGCCGGCATAGAACTCCGTGGGACTGGCCAGGCCCAGGCTGTTGTTGAGGCTGTGGCGCACGTCGAAACTCAGGTCGTTGCGGCCGTAGTTGTAGCTGAGGTCGATGGCCAGGCCGCCGGCGGTGCTGGACTTGACCCCGCCGACCCAGGACACGTCCTTGCTGACGTTGTAGATCTGCGGCAGGAAGCCGTCGGGATAGATTTGCGGGCGGTTGCGGTTGTCGCCGGACCAGCGGAAGTAGCCGTTTGACAGCACTTCGCGGCGGCTGAGCATCGCGTAGGAATAGAAGGTGATGTAGTCGGCCGGGCTGTACTGGCCGTTGTAGGAGAACGCACCCTGGTCCACATCCG
This sequence comes from Xanthomonas sp., assembly GCA_040509765.1. Lineage (GTDB taxonomy): Bacteria > Pseudomonadota > Gammaproteobacteria > Xanthomonadales > Xanthomonadaceae > Xanthomonas_A. The sequence continues at coordinate 7,006 of JBEVKG010000346.1, read as the reverse complement.
GGTCGCCGTAGCGCTGCTGCACCTGGCCCTGGTACGGCGTGGCGCGGTCGGTCTGGTCCTGGTGTCCGGCCTGCGCGGCGAAGTGCACGCTGCCGGTCTCGGCGAAGCTGAGCCCTGCATCGCCGGAGAGCTGGTACTGCTCGCCGTCGCCGGCGCTGTATTTGCCGTAGCGCGCGGCCAGGCTGCCGCCGCTGCCGCTGCCCTTGAGCACGATGTTGATGACGCCGGCGATGGCGTCGGAACCGTATTGCGCCGACGCGCCGTCGCGCAGCACTTCGATGCGCTCGACCGCGGCGATGGGAATGGTGTTGAGATCGGCCGGCGAGGAGCCGCGGCCCTGCGCACCGTTGAGGTTGACCAGGGCGGTGGTGTGGTAGCGCTTGCCGTTGACCAGCACCAGCACCTGGTCCGGCGAAAGTCCGCGCAACTGCGCCGGCCGCACCGCATCGGAGCCGTCGGTAATCGCCGGGCGCGGGAAGTTCAGCGAGGGCACCGCGCGCGACAGCGCGGTCGCCAGTTCGGTGGTGCCGGTGGATTGCAATGTTTCCGGCGAGATGATGTCGATCGGCGAGGCCGATTCGGCCACGGTGCGGTCGGCCACGCGGGTGCCGGTGACGATGACGGTATCCAGCGTTTGCGCGCTGCCGGTGTTCTGCGCGTGGACGGAAACGGCGGACGTCGCCAGGCACAGGGCGACGGCGTGGGCGAGCGGAGTGAGCGTGCGCGTCATGGGGGAGGCGGCTCCAGAAGTGGGGGGATGGCGCCGCTGCATGCGCGCTCCCTGTCCCCTGGCGGATGCGGCGACGCCCTCTAGGGATTACCGGTTGATGTCAGTGGAGTCAATATTCCGTTAAGCGCGGTGGCGAGGTTGCAATTGCAACCACCGCTGCAGGCGTTGCGGCAGCGTGGATCCGCGGTGTTTCCGGGGTTGTAGACAAAATGCAGGGCATGCGCGACGGGGCGGTGCGTGCGCCCGTGCCTGCGCGCGCCGCCGCGATGTTTTCGCACCGCGACGCGCGGGAGATCGGCTGTGTGGCACGAGACGAGCACGCGTCGGCGCGCATCACGCTTGCACAAGCGCCGCCTCCCGGAAGCGTGCGCCTCGCACCTGCAGGAGCGGCGTCAGCCGCGACGCGCGACCGCTGACGCGTCGCAGCTGAAGCCGCGCAGGCGCACCGGTGGCGCAGCGCGGACGATCGGCCAGCGCGGCTGCGCTGGCGATGCGCTCGGGCCTCTGTTTGCGAGGTCGAACCTCGTTCTGCGGGCGGGAGCCGACTGGGAAGGGGCCAGCGGGGTCGATCCTGCTCTTCGTAGGAGCGGATTCAGCCGCGACCTGCGAACTACGGAGGTCGCGGCTGAAACCGCTCCTACGCAATGCCACAGGTCGCGACACACTCCCGGGTGCAGCGAAGAATCCAATCCCCAATCCCCAATCCCCAATCCCGAATCCCCAATCCCGAATCCCCAATCCCGAGTCCAGAGTCCAGAGTCCAGAGTCCAGAGTCCAGAGTCCCGAGTCCCGAGTCCCGAGTCCCGAATCCCGAATCCCGAATCCCCAACAAACAAACGGCCCGGAAATCCGGGCCGTCGTCATGCCGCGCAACAGGGGCGCAATCAACGCCCGCGCAGGCGATCACCAGCGGTAATTGATCCGCCCGTACACGTAGGCGCCATTGAAGCCGTACGGCGAGTAGTTGCTGTAAGGCAGCATGCCGTAGGTCGAGTTGATCAGGTTGGCGGTCTTGTCCGGGTACTGGTCGAACACGTTGTCCGCACCCAGCGTCAGCGTCCAGTTCGCACTGGGCTTGAAGCTGGCCGAGGCGTCCACCACCCAGTCCGCGCCATAGGTCTGGTCGCGCGTGGCGGTGGCCGAATTGCGCACGGTGAACTCGCCGTAGCGGGTCGCGGCCAGGCTCAGATCCCACTTCGGCAGCTTCCAGGTGCCGCTGAGGATCAGCTTGTCCTTCGGGTAGCTGTCTTCCAGGCGGCCGATCTCGTCGCGCCCCAGGGTGGTCTGGGTCGAGCCGATGGCGACCAGCGCCTGCGGCTGGGTCACCGCGTGGGTGATGTCGGTCTTGCTGTAGCCGTAGCTGGCGGTGAGGTCCAGCGTGCTGGCCGCGAACGGGATGCTGTAGGTGCCGACCACGTCGACGCCGCGGGTGCGGGTGTCGGCGGCGTTGCTGAAGTAGCGCACGCTGGTGACGTTGCTGTAACCGAGCCCGCGCAGTTGCCCCAGCACCGCCGCGTCGTTGAGGTTGGACGAGAGCAGGATGCGGTCGTCGATCTCGATCTGGTATGCGTCCACGGTCAGGTACAGGCGTTCGACCGGCTGCAGCACCAGGCCCAGGCTGTAGGACAGCGAGGTCTCGGCCTTCAGCGGCGCGGCGCCCAGCGCCTGGGCCACGGCGCTGTTCACCGGGAAGGTGCCGGATTCGAAGAAGCTGCCGTTGATGTAGCTGCTGGTCACCGCCTGGTACTGCTGCTGCGCCAGCGATGGCGCGCGGAAGCCGCTGGCGACGGTGCCGCGCAGCGCCACCTTGTCGGTGAAGGCGTAGCGCGCCGACAGCTTGCCGGAGGTCTTGCTGCCGAAATCCGAGTAGTCCTCGTAGCGGCCGGTGAGGCCGGCGGAGAACTTGTCGGTGAGGTCGGCTTCCAGGCCGGCATACACCGCGTAGTTGTGGCGGTCCGAATGCACCGCGTTGAGCGGCGAGAAGCCGGCGAAGCCCTGCGCACCGCCGGTGGTGCCGGTGTACGAGGCCGGCTCGCCCGGCGACTGGTTCCACTTCTCCTGCCGGTACTCGGCGCCGAAGGACAGCGTCACCGGATAGGCCAGGCCCCACTCCAGCGGCTGGGTGAAGTCGGCGTTGACCGCGTTCTGGGTGTACTCCAGCGCGCCGTCGTAGAAACGCCGCGGGCTGTCCGCGCCGAGGCTGTAGTTGAGGCTGTTGGCGGTGTGGAAATCGACCTTGTTGTAGCCGTAGTTGTAGCTGATGTCCCAGGCGAAGCCGCCGGCGGTGCTGCCCTTCAGGCCGGCGACCAGCGAACGGTCCTTGGAGTACTGCTCGATCTGCGGCACGTAGCCGTCGGGATAGATCTGCGCCAGCAACGCGGTCTGGCCGTTGTGGTTGCGCGAGCGGTAGAACGCGAACGAGGTGATGTCGCGGTTGCTGGCGATCGCGGTCGCATAGCCGGTGAGGTTGTCGCTGAAGCGGAACTCGCCGTTGGCCGAGACCGCGGTGGCGTCGACCTTGGGGTCGCCATACACGAAGGTGGTCTGGCCGACGCTGGGGTAGTTGACGGTGTTCGGCGCGGTGCCCTGGTACGGGCCGGCGCGGTTGGTGGCGTCCTGCTGGCTGATCTGCCCGGCCACGTGTAGGCTGCCGCGGCCGTCGCCGAAGCCGACTCCGGCGTCGCCTGAGAGCTGCGACTTGGCGCCGTCGCCGGCCGAGTACTGGCCATGCTCCACCGCCAGGCTGCCGCCTTCGCCGGCGCCCTTGAGCACGATGTTGACCACGCCGGCGATGGCGTCGGAGCCGTACTGCGCCGAGGCGCCATCGCGCAGCACTTCCACCCGCTCGATCGCGGCGATCGGGATCGCGTTGAGATCCACCGCCGAGGCGCCGCGGCCGATGGTGCCGTTGACGTTGATCATCGCCGAGGTGTGGCGGCGCTTGCCGTTGACCAGCACCAGGACCTGGTCGGGCGAGAGCCCGCGCAACTGCGCCGGGCGGATGCCGCTGGTGCCGTCGGTCAATGCCGGGCGCGGGAAGTTCAGCGAGGGCAGCGCGCGCGACAGCGCGGTCGCCAGTTCCGAGGTGCCGGTGGCCTGCAGCGCCTCGGGGGTGATGATGTCGATCGGCGATTGCGACTCGGCGACGGTGCGGTCGCTGACGCGGGTACCGGTGACGATCACCGTGTCCAGCGTGCTGGGCGTACCGGAGGCGTCGGGCGCGGTCTGGGCGAAGACGGAGGGGGCGGCGAGGACGGCGAGCACGGCGCTCGCCAGAAGCGACAACGGACGATTCATGAAAACTCCAGCAGGTGCCGAAACGGCAGGCGGGGCGCGCGGCGTCCGGCATGGCCGGACAGGCCGCGTCCCCAGGGGCGTCTTATTGTTTTTTAACATGCGTGCTGCGTCGCAGGATGCAAGCGCATGTTCTTATTCCTTTACGTTCTAAGGCATTCGCTCCGGAGCGTGGCCGCGCCCCTGCGGCCACGCCACGGTCCCTGGCCTCCTCAGAAGCGGTAGCTCACGCGTCCATACCAATAGCGCCCGTTGAAGCCGAACGGCGACAGCGGCGAGTACTGCAGGCCATTGGGACGGTCGTCGTAGATGTTGTTGAGCGCGGTCCGGGTTGGGTACTGGTTGGTGAGGTTGTCGGCGCCGACGGTGAAGGTGAGGTCGTGCCAGGCGTAGCTGGTGGACAGGTTCAGCAGCCAGCGCGCGGCGAAACTCTGGTCCTGGCTGCCGTCGGCGTCGTCGCCACGGCGGGTGATGGCGCCGTAGCGGGTGGCGTCGCCGTGCAGGGTCCAGCCGGCCACGCTCCAGTCGCCGCTGAGCACGTACTTGGTGCGCGGCGTGGCATCGGTCAGCAGCCCCTGGCTGGCGCGACCGAAGTTGGGGTCGGAGATCTCCAGGATCTCGATCTTGTTGTAGTTGGCGCTGAAGCTGAGGTTGAGCGTGCCGGCGCGGTCGAGGTCGAGCAGGTAGTTGTTCACCCAGTCCACGCCGCGGGTGCGGGTGGTGGCGCCGTTGACGAAGAACTGCGCGGCGCTGACCTGGCCGATCGGCTGGGCCAGCGAGATCTGGTCCGAATACAGGATCTGGTCCCAGATGCGGATCTGGTACAGGTCCAGGGTGGCATTGAAGCCGCCGCCGGGTTGCCACACCGCGCCGACGCTGTAGTTGGTGGATTTCTCCGGCGACAGCGGCTTGGCGCCGAGCGCGATGGCCACCGGGTCGGAGGTGCGGTAGGTGCCGATCTGGCTGAGGACGCCGTCCACCGGCAGGGTCACCACCGAGGCGTAGTTCTGTTGCGCCAGCGAGGGCGCGCGGAAGCCGTTAGAGAGCGTGCCGCGCACGGCAAAGGCATCGTTGAGCTGGTAGCGCGCCGACAGCTTGCCCGAGCGGGTGGTGCCGGCGTCGCTGTAGTCCTCGTAGCGCGCCGCCACGCCGCCGGACAGCCGCTCGGTCAGGTCCGCTTCCAGGTCCGCGTACACCGCCTTGCTGTGGCGCTGGAATTGCCCGGCCACGCTCGGCGACAGGCCGGGGAACACCTGCGAGCCGCCGGGGTACGGCGCGCCGGTATCGGGATTGATGGCGTTCGGATCGAAGTAGATCGAGGTGGGCGAGCCGGCCACCACGGCGTACTTGTCCTGCCGGTACTCGGCGCCGAAGGCGAGATTGACCGGGTAGGCCAGGCCCCAGTCCAGCGACTTGCTGAAGTCGGCGTTGAGCGCGCTCTGCTGGTTGCGGAAGCCGCCGGCATTGAAGCGGGTCGGCGAGGCGCCGGTGCTCCAGTAGAGGTTGGTGTTGATGGTGTTGCGCAGGTCGAAGGTGACGTCGTTCTTGCCGTAGTCGGCGGAGACGTCCCAGGTCCAGCCGTTGTCGGTGCTGCCCTTGACGCCGAGCACCGCGGCGCGGTCGTTGGACGGGTTGTAGATCTGCGGCAGGAAGCCGTTGGGATAGACCGCCTGCACGTTGCGGTCGCTGTTGTCCCAGGCGCGGTAGTACCCGTTGGACAGCACCTCGCGGCGGCTGAAGTTGGCGTAGCCGTACAGGTCGACGTGCGGGGTCAGCGCGTAGCCGAAATTGACCAGCCCCTGATAGGTCTTGACCGCCGGGTCGCCGTAGCGCTCGTAGGGCACGCCGCTGGGGTTGGCGGCGCCGGCGAGGGTGGTGGCCTTGTCGGTGTTCTCGGCGCGATTGGTGTTCATCGCGTTCTGGTAGTTCCACGACACCCGTGCCCAGCCCGGCGCCTCGCCGTCGGCAGTGCCGCCGAAGGCCAGGCCGTAGGAGCCGTCGATGCCGTTCTGCGCGCCGTCGCCTTTGTCCATGATGCCGCCGTTGACCGCGACGCTGTTGCTGCCGGCCTTGGCGCCATGCTTGAGCACGATGTTGATGACCCCGGCGATGGCGTCGGACCCGTATTGCGCGGAGGCGCCGTCGCGCAGCACCTCGATGCGCGCGATCGCCGACATCGGGATCGAGTTGAGGTCGGCCGGCGCCGAGCCGCGCCCGACCGACGGGTTGTAGTTGACCAGCGAGGTGGTGTGGTAGCGCTTGCCGTCCAGCAGCACCAGCACCGCATCCGGCGACAGGCCGCGCAGGGTCGCCGGGCGCAGCGCGTCGTTGCCGTCGTTGATCGCCGGGCGCGGGAAGTTCAGCGACGGCAGCAGCTTGCCCAGCGCGCTGGCCAGGTCGCTGGCGCCGGTGGCCTGCAGCGCCTCGGGCGCGATAATGTCGATCGGCGATTGCGATTCGGCCACCGTGCGGTCGGCGATGCGGGTGCCGGTGACGATGATGTTGTCCAGCGTGGTCGGCGCCTGCTGCGACTGGGCGAGGCTATTGGCGGAGGCGAGCGCGAGCAGGACGGCACTGACGAGGGGGAGGCGGCGTTGCGTCATCGGGCGAAGACTCCAGTGGCTGGGGGGGATTGGCGTGGGTCTGGCGATTTCCGGTGGAGGTGGACGGATGGTGCGGTGCAGCGCGTGCCTTCGGATTGAAATCCGTTTTTCACATGGGCGCGTATACAAAAACGGACCTGGGTCGGATTTCTCCGCGGTGCCGGGGGCGGCACCGATCGCGCCGCTTCGCCGCCCCCGGTGGGCCGGCGCCGGCGAAGCGGCTACACTTCCGCCTCGCTAGCCGAGTGCCCTGCCTTGATTTCCCTACGTAATTTCGCCTTGCGCCGCGGCGAGCGGCTGTTGTTGTCCAATGTCGACCTCACCCTGCATGCCGGCTATCGCGTCGGCGTGGTGGGGCGCAATGGCGCGGGCAAGTCCA
>JBEVKG010000345.1:0-3035 GCA_040509765.1 Xanthomonas sp. | reverse complement strand
GGCGCGCCGCGCCGTCGCGCGGCTGGTGCTGGTGACGCCGTTCGACAGTCTGGTCTCGGCGGCGCAGGCGCACTATCCCTGGGTGCCGGTGCGCTGGCTGCTGCGCGATCGCTACGACTCGGCGCGGGCCTTGCGCACCCATCGCGGTCCAGTCCTGATCCTGCGCGCCGGCCGCGATCAGGTGGTGCCGCCGGCGAGCACGGATGCCCTGCTCGAGGCGCTGCCGCAACGCCCGAGCGTGGTCGCCTTCGCCCAGGCCGACCATCACGACATCAGCGACGATCCTGGCTATGTGCAGGCGCTGCAGGCGTTCTTGCGCTGAGGCGACATCGCTCGAACGGCGTACTCGGCAGGTAACTGCGGGAGTCAACTGTCATGCAGCCGCGACACGTGACGTGGTGGGTGCTTTCCGATGGCCCCATGCGTCGGGACTGAAGTCCCTCCCACCGTGCACCCGGGGGGCTCGCCGCACACTCCAGTGGAAGCGGCTCCAGCTGCGACGGGCTTTACCGGTAATGCGTCGCCGCCACTGAAATCGCGCCCACTTGGGGCACAGTGGACAGGGTGCCGTGGCTAATCGCCGCGACGCTGCTCGCCTGCCTCCGCCGGCACGCCTTCCGGATTCAGCGTGCGGCTCTCGCGCCGCGGCGGCGTGAACGGGGTCGGGGTCGGCACCATTGGGGTGATGTTGCCGTACATCAAGCCCCTGCCGGCACGCACGTCGCCGGCAGCGACCTCCAGCTCCAGCCGCTCGGCATCGCGGCGACGGATCTCGCGGGCGATGGAGCGCGCCTCGCTCTCGTCCATGCCCAGTTCGATCAGCGCGGCCTGGCCGAATTCCACCGCCGATTCGAAGGTCTCGCGGATGTGGTAGTCGACGCCGGCAGCGATCAGTTCCAACGCGTGCTCGCGGTCGTAGGAGCGCACCAGCAGCTTGGCCTGCGGAAACTCGGTCGTGGCCAGCTCGACGATGCGGTTGGCCGCCTCGCGGTTGTCGACGCACACCGCGATGGCACGGACGCTGTGCGCGCCGGAGGCGTGCAGCACGTCCAGGCGGGTGCCGTCGCCGTAGTAGATCTTGAAACCGAACTTGGCCGCGCTCTGGATCATCTCGATGTCGTTGTCGATGAGGGTCACGGCCACGTCGCGCGCCAGCAGCGACTGGCTGGCGACCTGGCCGAAGCGGCCGAACCCGATGATCAGCACGCTGCCGGTGAGGCCGTCGGCCGCATCGATGCCGTCCATCGACGGCGCCTCCACCGGCGCCCAGCGCCGGTACAGCAGCACGAACAGCGGCGTCAGCGCCATCGACAGCACCACGATGGCGGTCAGGTTGGCGTTGATCTGCGCGTCGATGACGCCGGCGCCGCTGGCCGCGGCGAACAGCACGAAGGCGAACTCGCCGCCCTGCGCCATCAACACGCCACGGTCCAGCGCCTGCGCGTGGCCGCTGCCGGTGAGCCGCGCGACCAGGTAGATGCACGCGGCCTTGGCAGCCATGAACGCGAGCACGCCGCTGAGGATCAAGGTCCAGTTGGCCGCCACCACCGCCAGGTTCAGCGCCATGCCCACACCGAGGAAGAACAGCCCCAGCAGGATGCCGCGGAACGGTTCGATGTCGGCTTCGATCTGGTGGCGGAAGGTCGATTCGGACAGCAGCACGCCGGCCAGGAACGCGCCCATCGCCATCGACAGCCCGCCGAGCTGCATCAGCAACGCCGCCCCCAGCACCACCAGCAGGGCCGCCGCGGTCATGACCTCGCGCGCCTTGGCGGCGGCCAGCAGCCGGAATAGCGGATTGAGCAGCCAGCGCCCGGCCACCAGCAGCCCGACGATCGCCGCGGCGCCAACGCCGATGCCGATCCAGCGCGACGGCGCCGAGGCATCGGCCGGCACCGGCGCCATCCACGCCACCACCGCCAGCAGCGGCACGATCAGCAGGTCTTCGAACAGCAGGATCGCCACGATCTTCTGCCCCGCCGGCAAGGCGATGTCGCCGCGCTCGCCGAGCAACTGCATCACCACCGCAGTGGAGGTCAGCACGAAGCCGGAGGCGGCGATGAACGCAACCGGCAGCGGAAAGCCGAATGCCAGGCCGACGCCGGTCAGCACGCTCGCGCAGACGACGATCTGCGCGGTGCCCAGGCCAAAGATCTGCTTGCGCAGGCTCCACAGGTGCGAGGGCCGCATCTCCAGGCCGATCACGAACAGGAACATCACCACGCCCAATTCGGCGACGTGCAGGATCGCCTGCGGATCGGAGACCCAGCCCAGGCCGAACGGCCCGATCGCCAGGCCGGCGGCGAGATAGCCGAGCACCGAACCCAGGCCGAGCCGACGGAACACCGGCACCGCCACCACGGCCGCGCCGAGCAGCGCCACCACCTTGATCAATTCGCTGCTGTCGGCTGGGCTGGTCATGCGCCGATTCTACGCACAAGGCCGGAGCATCCCCATCGATCGGGATGCGAGGTGGGACGCGGCGCACTGCGTGCTGCGCGCACCACGCATCTCGTGACGCATGCATGCGGTCGCATGCCGGGCAGCATCGATCAGGCGATCAACGCACAGACCACGCCTCCCTTCTCCCACCGGGAGGCGGAGCCCCGCGGGGGCGGATGAGGGTGCGCGCGCCGCCGACTGCAACGAAGGCCAGTGCACGCAGGCATCGCGAGTCGCTTCGCGCCGTACCCTCACCCCTCTCCCGGAGGGAGAGGGGCTAGAGCGGGCGGCGACTGATGCTTTCGCCATCGAGACCGCGCCTCCCTTCTCCCACCGGGAGAAGGTGCCCCGCAGGGGCGGATGAGGGTGCGCGCGCCGCCGCGTCCAGCGATGCCAGTGGCCGCTAACCTGCCGTGCCGCAGAACTGCGCGTAGTCGATGTAGCCCGGAAATGGCCGGTTCGGCGCGCACAGCGGGCACTGCGGATCGGCGGACAGGCGGGTTTCGCGGAAGCGCATCGCCAGCGCGTCGAAGTGCAGCAGGCGCCCGCGCAACGGTTCGCCGATGTCGAGCAGCAGCTTCAACACCTCGCTG
>JBEVKG010000344.1:0-4077 GCA_040509765.1 Xanthomonas sp. | reverse complement strand
GTCCAGGTGCGCCCAGCGCTGGCCTTCGGTGAAGCGCGACAGGAAGCAGCCGGCGGTGATCGCGCCGGCCCAGCGGCCGCCGATGTTGTAGACGTCGGCGAAGCTGGAATCCAGCAGGCCCTGGTACTCGTCCCACAGCGGCAGGCGCCAGGCCCGATCGAACACATGCTCGCCGGCGGCCAGCAGTTCGGCGGCCAGGTCGTCGTGCTTGCTCATCAGGCCGGCGGTCTGGTGGCCGAGGGCGACCATGCAGGCACCGGTGAGGGTGGCCACGTCGATCAGCGCCGCGGGCTTGAAGCGCTCGGCGTAGGTCAGCGCGTCGCACAGGATCAGGCGGCCCTCGGCGTCGGTGTTGCCGACTTCGATGGTCTTGCCGGACATGCTGGTGATCACGTCCGACGGGCGATAGGCGTTGCCGTCGATCGCGTTCTCCACCGCCGGCACCACCACCACCAGGTTCAGCGGCAGGCGCGCGGTGGCGGCGGCGACGAAGGTGCCGATGACGTTGGCGCCGCCGCACATGTCGTACTTCATCTCCTCGATGCCGCCCTGGGTCTTCAGGTTGACGCCGCCGGTGTCGAAGGTGATGCCCTTGCCGACCAGCACGTAGGGCTGGGCGTCGCCGCCGCCGTGCCACTTCAGCACCAGCAGCCGCGGCCGGTTGGCCGAGCCGCGCGCCACCGCCAGCAGCGAGCCCATGCCCAGTTCCTGCATCTGCGTCTCGTCGAGGATCTCGGCCTCGGCGCCGTCCACGCCCTGGGCGAAGGCGGCGGCGGTCTCGGCCAGGTAGGCCGGGGTGCACAGGTTCGGCGGCAGGTTGCCGAGTTCGCGGGCGAAGCGCACGCCGGCGGCGATCGCCTCGCCCTGGGCCAGCGCGGTGGTGTCGTCGCCGAACACCGCCAGCCGCGCCAGGCCGCTGTCGTCGGGCTTCTTCTTGCCGAGGGTGGCGGTGTAGCGGTAGCAGGCGTGGTCGCTGGCGATCACCGCCTGGCGGATCGTCCAGGCCTGGTCGCGGCCCTTGACCTCCAGTTCGCTCAGGGTCAGCAGCGCGCTGGCCGCCGGCCCGCTCTTGAGGGCGCGCGCGGCGTCGCCGACGGCCTTCAGGTATTGCGGCACGCCGAACTTGGCGGCGTCGCCCAGGCCCACCGCCAGCACCCGCGGCGCGCTCACGCCGGGCAGGTCGTGGAGCAGGGCGGTGGCGCCGGTCTTGCCGCTGACGTCGCCGCGCTCGGCCAGGGCGGTCAGGCGTCCGCCGCTGGCCGCGTCCAGGGCCTGGGCGGCCGGGGACAGGCGCTTGTCGGCGAACACGCCGACGACGATGCAATCGAACGCCGCGGTGGCCGGGGCGTCGTGGTTCAGGGTGAATTCCAGGGCCATTGATCAGATTCCGTTGGCAAATCCGTACAATCGCGGACTCTTTACCCCCAGTCGGATAGGCTGGGGCAGCCGCGAACGAATCCGAGAGTTTAAATCAACCCACCCCCATGCCGAAGCTCGATCGATACCTGCTGCGCGATTTCGTCCAGAGCTTCTCGGCCACCCTGATCGTGCTGTTGGTGGTCAGCGTCGGTGGTGTGCTGGTGGACATCCTGGGCAACATCGCCGATGGCCGCATCCCGGCCAAGTTGTTGTTTTCACAGCTCGGCCTGCAGTTCGTGGTGTATCTGCCGCTGATCCTGCCGCTGGCGCTGATGCTGGGCCTGCTGCTGGCCCTGGCGCGGCTGTACCGCGACTCGGAAATGGCGGTGATCACCGCCATCGGCGTGGGCCCGCGGCGCCTGCTGCGGCCGATCCTGATGCTGGTGATCCCGGTGGTGACCCTGGTCGGCATGTGCTCGCTGTGGCTGGGCCCCTGGGCCGACCGCACCTCCGACCGGCTGATCGACGAGGCCAACCACAGCCTGCTGATGGCCGGGCTGGAGGCGGGTCGCTTCACCCCGCTGTCCGATGGCGGCATCGTCTACATCAGTACCCTGTCCGGGGACGGCACCAAGCTCAGCAAGGTGTTCATGCAGCGCCAGAAGGACGGCCGCCTGGACGTGGTCACCGCGCAGCGCGGCGCCATGTTCTTCGAGGGCAAGGCCGACCGCTACCTGCGCCTGGAGGATGGCTACCGGGTCGAGGGGCCGCTGGCCGGCGACGGGCTGGACTACCGGATGATGCGCTTCGTCAGCAACGACGTGGCGCTGCCCGACCGCAACGCCGCGCGCAAGGACGACGATCCGGAACTGCTGCCCACCGCCAAGCTGATCGGCGATCCGCGCCCGCAGGCCAATGCGCAGCTGCACGCGCGCCTGGCGCCGCCGCTGCTGGCGCTGGCCTTCGCCCTGCTGACCCTGCCGCTGTCGCGCAGTTCGCCGCGGCAGCAGCGCTACGGCCGGATCATGCTGGCGTTCCTCGCTTACCTGGTCGGCACCAACCTGATGTTCCTGGGCACGCAGTGGCTGAGCACCGAGAAGCTGCCGCGCGCGCTCGGCCTGTGGTGGCTGACCCTGCCGCTGCTGGCGCTGTCGGTGTGGATGTACCTGCGCGATGGCCGGTTGTCGCGGCCGCGGAGGCAGCCGGCATGAGGCTGCGTCCGAACCTGCACGATGTGTACGTGGGCCGCGCCGTGCTCGGCACGGTGCTGTTGACCTGGGCGGTGCTGTTGGGCCTGGACGTGATCATGGCCCTGTCCAACGAGTTCAAGGTCATCGGCACGGGCAGCTACAGCCTGGGCCATGCCGCCGCGTTCGTGGCCTACACGGTGCCGCGCCGCGCCTACACGCTGTTCCCGACCGGCGCGGTGATCGGCGTGCTGATGGGCCTGGGCCAGCTCGCCGCCACCTCCGAACTGACCGCGCTGCGTGCGCTGGGCCTGTCGCGGCGCCGGCTGAGCCTGGCGGCGGCCTCGACCATGGCGGTGCTGACCGTGGCCATGGTGTTCAACGGCGAGACCCTGGCGCCGTGGGCGCAGAACCAGGCCGACGCGATCAAGGCCAACGCCAAGTACAACGGCGACATGAGCATGGCCCGCTATTCCGGGCTGTGGGCGCGCGAGGGCAACACCTTCCTCAATGCGCAGGCCGGCGAAGAGCACCTGGAGGACGGCGGCGGCACCTGGCTGGAGCTGCGCGACGTGCGCCTGTACACGCTGGACGAGAGCGGCCGGCTGGCCTCGCTGACCCACGCCGCCATCGCCGAGCACCGGCACAGCGGCTGGACCCTCAAGCAGGCCTACCGCGACACCTTCGCCGAGCGCTCGGTGCAGCGCGAGAAGTTCGACAGCCTGCCGTGGCAATCGCAGCTGGATGCGGCGGCGCTGGCCTCGGGCCTGGCCAAGCCGCGCAACCTGTCCGCGCGCGACCTGCACACCAGCATCGAGTACCGCCGCCGCAACGGCCTGGACGCGCGCGACTACGAGGATCAGTACTGGAGCCGCTGGTTCTATCCGCTGAACGTGCTGGCGCTGTGTTTCGCCGCGATCCCGTTCGCGTTCGGCGCGCTGCGCAGCGGTGGCATGGGCAAGCGCCTGTTCCTGGGCATCCTGTTCGCCCTGGTGTTCTGGCTGCTGCAACTGTTCTTCGGACGCATGGCCGGCGCCCTGAAGTTCGACTACCGCATCGCCTACGCCTTGCCGCCGCTGGTGATGCTGACCGTGTCCTGGTTGCTGTTCCGCAAACGCAGTAGTTAGCCGATGCGCCGGCGCAGCCTGCTCGGCCTCGGTCTGTGCAGGCTGTACGCGGTGCTGGTGGCGTCATGCGTGTGGGTGGCGCTTGGCGCCGACGACAAGGGCCGTTTCGTGTTCCTGCAGTTGCCGTTGACGCCGCAGTTGCTGGCGTTGGAGGCGTTGGGCGTGGACCGCGCGCTGCGCGGACTGTCCTGGTTTTCCCGTGATCTGCTGCTGGTGCCGCCATTTTTGCTGCTGCTGTTGCTGACGGGATATGCCCTGCAGGAACTGGGGCGGCGCGCGCTCGTGGGCTTGGCGCAGGCCGCGCGCGGTGCGGCGGCGAAGCGCTGCCGAGGTCGCTTGCCGCCGTGATCCGACACGGCACGACCACGGCACGACGGTTGGGCGCCGCGGCGCCCCCAGGCGCT
>JBEVKG010000343.1:0-3833 GCA_040509765.1 Xanthomonas sp. | reverse complement strand
TGTAGTTGCCCAGATCGCTGTCGATGCCCTCACGGAGCACGGGGGCCTTGCCCTGGACCAGGCGTCCACCGGCAAAGATCAGCAGGTTGGTCGCATACGACAGGACGGTCATGCCGAGAATCACATCGAAGCTGCGCGCGCGCAGCAGCAGGTACACGCCCACCGCGGTCAGCACCCCGATCGCGCTCGCCAGTGCCAGTTCCATCAGTGCATCTCCCCGGTGATGGCCGAGCGGCGCGCCGGATCGATCTGCCCGCGCTGCGAGTCGCGGGTGCGCGAGGGCTTGATCGTGCCCATCATCGACAGGCTCAGCATGGTCCCGCCGAACACCACCAGATACACGCCGGTATCGAACACCAGCGCGCTGGCCAGCGGCACGTTGCCGATCAGCGGCAGCTCCAGGTCGAGATGGCCGCTGGTCAGGAACGGCACCCCGAACAGCATCGAGGCCATGCCGCCCAACGTGGCCAGCAGCAGGCCCAGGCCGATGCAGCGGATGTAGTCGAAGCCGAAGCGCGATTCCACCGACGCCGCGCCCTGGATCACGTACTGCATCAGCAGCGGCACCGCCAGCACCAGCCCGGCGATGAAACCGCCGCCGGGCGCGTTGTGGCCGCGCAGGAACAGGAAGATCGACACGGTCAGGGTCAGCGGGAACATCAGCTGCGCCAGGTCGGCCGGCACCGGCAGCTTGATCGGCGGTCCCGGCATGACCTTCTCCGGCGCCATCCGGGCGCGCCGCAGCAGGGCGTGCACCACCAGCGCGGCGATGCCGAACACGGTGATCTCGCCGAAGGTATCGAAGCCGCGGAAGTCCACCAGGATCACCTTGACCACGTTGCGGCCGTAGGCCTCCGGCAGCGCGCGCTGCAGCAGTTCGCCGGCCATCGTCGCCGCTGGCCGGGTCATCACCGAATACGCCAGCAGCGCCATGCCGCCGCCGGCGACGATCGCCAGGGCCGCATCGCGCCAGCGGCGCCAGCGCCGCGGCTCCGGCAGCGAGGCCTTGGGCAGGTAGTTCATGCCCAGCAGCATCAGCACCAGGGTCACCATCTCCACCAGCAACTGGGTCAGCGCCAGATCCGGCGCCGACAGGAACACGAAGACCAGGCTCACGCCCAGCCCGCTGCCGCCCAGCACCAGCACCGCCAGCAGCCGCTGGCGGTACAGGAACAGCGTGGACAGCGCGCAACTGACGATCAGCAGCCACAATCCCCATCCGAGCAGCGGCATCCCCTGCGGCGCCGGCCACTGCTGCCACACCGGCGGCGCCTGCAGCAGCGGCGCGGCCACCACCACCACTGCGGCCAGCAGCAGCCAGCGCAGGCTGCGCTGCAGGCTGCCGTTGGTGAGCATCCGGGTGAAGCGCGCCGCTACGCCGAACAGGGTCTGCACATGCCAGTGGAACACGCGCTTGCCCAGCGACCGGCGCACCTCGGTGTACAGCGCGGTCAGCCGGCGCAGGCCGAAGTACAGCGCGACGCCGCCGACCACGCCGGCGATGCTCATCGCCAGCGGTGCGTTCCAGCCGTGCCACACCGCCAGGCTGTAGTCGGGCAGGGCGTCGCCGAGGATCGCGCCGGCGGCGGTGCGCAGCACCGGCGCCACGGTCAGCGCCGGCACGATGCCGACCGCCACGCAGACCAGCACCAGGATCTCCACCGGAATCTTCATCCAGCGCGGCGGCTCGTGCGGCGTCGTCTCCAGGTCGCGCGGTCCGCTGCCGAAGAACGTCTCGTAGACGAAGCGCAGGCTGTAGGCCACGCCGAACACGCCGGCCAGCAGCGCCGCACTCGCGGTGAAGATCCGCATCGCCGCCGGGCCGTCGGCGCCCAGCGCCTCGGCGAAGAACATTTCCTTGGACAGGAAGCCGTTGAGCAGCGGAATGCCGGCCATCGACAGCGAGGCGGTGATCGCCAGCGCGCTGGTGATCGGCATCCAGCGACGCAGGTTGCCGAGGCGGCGCATGTCGCGGGTGTGGGTCTCGTGGTCGATGATGCCGGCGGCCATGAACAGCGAGGCCTTGAACACCGCATGGTTGAGGATGTGGAACACGCCGGCCACCACCGCCATCGGCGCGGACAGCCCGAACAGCATGGTGATCAGGCCCAGGTGCGAGATCGTCGAATACGCCAGCAGGCCCTTCAGGTCGTGCTGGAAGATCGCGAACCAGGCACCGGTGACCAGCGTGACCGCCCCGATGCCGCTGACCGTGTAGAAGAACAGGTCGCTGCCGGCCAGCGCCGGATGCAGCCGCGCCAGCAGGAATACGCCGGCCTTGACCATCGTCGCCGAGTGCAGATACGCCGATACCGGGGTGGGCGCGGCCATCGCGTGCGGCAGCCAGAAATGGAACGGGAACTGCGCGCTCTTGGTGAAGATGCCGAGCAGGATCAGGCCCAGCGCCCACGGATACAGCGCGCTGGCGCGGATCGCATCGCCGGCGGCGAGCACCGCGTCGAGCTGGTAGCTGCCGACGATGCGCCCGAGCAGCAGCACGCCGCCGAGCAGCGCCAGGCCGCCGCCGCCGGTGATCACCAGGGCCATGCGCGCGCCGTCGCGCGCATCCTGGCGATGCGACCAGAAGCCGATCAGCAGGAACGAGCTGATGCTGGTCAGTTCCCAGAACACCATCAGCAGCAACAGGTTGCCGGCGATCACCATGCCCAGCATCGCGCCCATGAACAGCAGCAGGTAGGCGTAGAAGCGCGCGGCGTTCTCGCGCGGGCTCAGGTAGTAGTGCGCGTACATAACCACCAGCGCGCCGATCGCCAGCACCAGGCCGGCGAACATCCAGGCCAGGCCGTCCAGGCGCAGCGAGAACTGCAGGCCGATCTGCGGCAGCCAGGCATGGTCGGCACGGACGATGCCGCCCTCGAGCACCGTTGGCGTCAGCGCGCCCAGGACCGCCAATCCCGCCAACGGCGCCAGCGCCGCGGCCCAGGCCAGGGTGGCGCGCGAGCGGTGGCGCAGGGCAACCACGGCCGCCGCCATCAGAAACGGCAAGGCCAGCAGGATGTCGAGGGCTGGGATCATGCAGGGAATACGAGATTCGCGAGCAGGAGCCCGAGTGTAACAGGCGCGTCACGGCAGTGGCCGGCGCGGGAACGCAAGGCGTGCACGGTCATGCGGACAGCGTAGCGTCGGGCAGGTGACGCGATTGCGAGCACGTGTGCTGTCGATGCTGCCGAACGTCGGCGAGGCACGCTGTGTGCCTGGCATGTGGCACGGGCATCGCCCTGTGTGGGCGCGTTCTGGAGCGCAGGCGCGCGCGGTCCTCGGTGCATACGGGGGCGCGTGCGGCGTGGACGAGGTCGCCGAGGCGCGTGGCGATCGTCGGTGCCTGCCGATCGCTGCATCGCGCAGTACAGCGCCCGCGTCCGCCGGCCGTGGCATGGCGTGCAGCGGAGCGCGCCGGCCTGCTTCCGGCCGCAAACGCCGGCGCACGCACTATCCTGTGCGGATGACCGATTCGCCTGCCGCTGCCTCCGTGTCCCCTCCGTTCGTCGCGTCGCCGCGCATCGCGCTGGTGTTCGGCGGCAGCGGCCAGATCGGCGAGCGCCTGCTGCACGGCTTGCTCGCAGACGGGTGGCAGGTGCATGCCTACTCGCGCCTGGCGCGGGCGCCGCAACCCGGCCTGCACTGGCATGCCGGCGAACTCGGCGCGCTGCAGGCGCCAGCGGTGGCGGCCGACGTGGTGTTCAGTTGCGGGCCGCTGGACGCCTTCGCCGACTGGTACCGGCGCGCGCCGGTCGCCGCCTCGCGCGTGGTCGCCTTCGGCTCCACCAGCCTGGAGGTCAAGCGCGATTCGCTGGATGCCGCCGAGCGCGACG
>JBEVKG010000342.1:0-3144 GCA_040509765.1 Xanthomonas sp. | reverse complement strand
GATCGCGCAGCGGCCGCGGCCGCTGGCCGCGGTGGTCGCCGCCCTGGGCAGCCCGCTGCGGCCGGGGCGTCTGCTGGAGCGGCCGCTGGGCGCGCTGCGCCGGCGCCTGGATGCCGACCTGCTGCCGCACCTGGCCGCGGCCCGGCACCTGCTGCCGTTGCTGGCGCAGCACGAGCGCGGCGCCCGCTACGTGCTGCTGGGCAGCCCCTGCGCGCTGCGCGCCTGGTCCGGACATGGCGACAGTTCGGTGGCGGCAGCGGCGATCCGCATGCTCGGCCAGGTGCTGCACGAAGAAGCCAAGCCGCTGGGCGTGCACGTGCACCTGCTGTCGCTGTCCGAACCGGTGTGCCGCAGCGACGACGCCATCGGCGACTGCCCGGACTGGTTCACCACCCTCGGCGTCGGCCGCGCCGTGGTCCACCTGCTCGCCGATCCGCAGCGGCCGGACCGTGCCCTGGTCGAGATCGACCGCCGCCATGTCGCCCAGCCGCGCAACGCCCTGCTGACTGCCTTGCCATTTTCCTTCTCCACCCACGAGGTCTCCCCATGAATCCGATTCCGATGCCGTCGCGCCTGCTGCCGGGCGCCCTGCGCCCGCTGGCGGTGGCGCTGCTGGTCGCCACGCTCGCCGCCTGCGGCAGCAAGGCCAACGAACAGGGCGCGCCGCCGCCGCCGAGCGTGGGCGTGGCGCCCGCCCTGCAGAAGCAGATCAGCCAGTGGGACGAATTCAGCGGCCGCGTCGAGGCGGTCGAGCACGTCGATCTGCGCCCGCGCGTGTCCGGCTACATCGACAAGGTCGCCTACGTCGAAGGCCAGGAAGTGAAGAAGGGCCAGGTGCTGTTCGCCATCGACGCGCGCAGCTACCGCGCCGACCTGGCGCGCGCCGAGGCCGACCTGGCGCGCGCACGCACCCAGGCCAAGCTCAGCGCCAGCGAGGCCGCGCGCGCCAAGACCCTGTCCGAGCAGCAGGCCATTTCCACCGAGAGCTGGGAACAGCGGCGCGCGGCCGCCGAGCAGGCGCAGGCCGACGTGCTGGCCGCGCAGGCGGCGGTGGACACCGCGCGTCTGAACCTGGAATGGACCCAGGTGCGCGCGCCGATCGACGGCCGTGCCGGCCGCGCGATGGTCACCGCCGGCAACCTGGTCAGCGCCGGCGACAGCGCCAGCGTGCTGACCACGCTGGTGTCGCTGGACAAGGTGCACGTGTACTTCGACGCCGACGAAGGCACCTTCCTGCGCTATGCGCAGATGGCGCGCGACGGCCAGCGCCCGAGCGAGCGCGACGGCAGCCTGCCGGTGCAGGTCGGCCTGGTCGGCGAGGACGGCTATCCGCACGCCGGCAAGGTCGATTTCCTGGACAACCAGTTGGTCCGCAGCACCGGCACCATCCACGTGCGCGCGCTGCTGGACAACGCCGACCGCCGCTTCACTCCCGGCCTGTTCGCGCGGGTGCGGTTGCTCGGCAGCGGCCGCTTCGACGCGGTGCTGATCGACGACCGCGCGGTGCTCACCGACCAGGACCGCAAGTACGTCTACGTGGTCGACAAGGACGGCAAGGCGCAGCGGCGCGACGTGCAGCTCGGCCGCAGCGCCGAGGGCCTGCGCATCGTGCAGAGCGGCTTGTCCGCCGGCGACAAGGTCATCGTCGACGGCGTGCAGAAGGTGTTCATGCCCGGCATGCCGGTGCAGGCCAAGCCGATCGCGCTGCACACCACGTCTCCGTCCGCACCGCACCAGGCCGTCGCCCTCGACTGAGTCGCGGGCGCCGACGCAGCACCGGCCGGCCACCGCCGGCCGCCCCCGCCGAGCCAGCGATGGCCCGGCGCCGCCACCGCCATGCCTGCGTCCGCGCCCGGCCCCCCGTTCCATCCGTTTCCAGGACCACCACCCATGGACTTTTCCAGATTCTTCATCGACCGGCCGATCTTCGCCGCCGTGCTGTCGATCGTCATCTTCGCCGCGGGCCTGATCGCCATCCCGCTGCTGCCCATCGGCGAATACCCGGACGTGGTGCCGCCCTCGGTGGTGGTGCGCACGGTGTATCCGGGTGCCAACCCCAAGGTCATCGCCGAGACCGTCGCCACGCCGCTGGAGGAAGCGATCAACGGCGTGGAGAACATGATGTACATCAAGTCGGTCGCCGGTTCCGACGGCGTGCTGCAGATGACCGTGACCTTCCGCCCGGGCACCGACCCGGACGATGCCGCGGTCAAGGTGCAGAACCGCGTGGCGCAGGCGCAGGCACGCCTGCCCGAAGACGTGCGCCGGCAGGGCGTGACCACGCAGAAGCAGTCGCCCACCTTCCTGATGGTGGTGCACCTGACCTCGCCCAAGGGCAAGTACGACACCCTGTACCTGCGCAACTACGCGCGCCTGCACGTCAAGGACGCGCTGGCGCGGATCCAGGGCGTGGGCGATGCGCAGGTGTTCGGCGGCGGCGACTATGCGATGCGCGCCTGGCTGGACCCGGAGCGGGTGGCCGCGCGCGGGCTCACCGCCAGCGACGTGGTGGCGGCGATGCGCGAGCAGAACGTGCAGGTCTCCGCCGGCCAGCTCGGTGCCGAGCCGATGCCCGACAGCAAGTTTCTGACCCTGATCAACGCCCAGGGCCGCCTGCGCACCGAGCAGGAGTTCGGCGACATCGTGCTCAAGGTCGGCGCCGACGGCCAGACCGTGCGCCTGTCCGACGTGGCGCGCCTGCAACTGGGCGCCGGCGACTACACCCTGCGCGCGCAGCTCGACGGCAAGAACGCGGTCGGCATCGGCATCTTCCAGGCGCCGGGCGCCAATGCGCTGCAGATCCGCGACCAGGTCATCGCCAAGATGGACGAGCTGACCAAGCAGTTCCCCGACGACGTGAAGTACGAGGCGGTGTACGACACCACCATCTTCGTGCGCGACTCGATCAGCGCGGTGGTCCACACCCTGCTGGAGGCGGTGCTGCTGGTGGTGCTGGTGGTGATCCTGTTCCTGCAGACCTGGCGCGCCTCGATCATTCCGCTGATCGCGGTGCCGGTGTCGGTGGTCGGCACCTTCGCCGCGCTGTACCTGCTGGGCTTCTCGATCAACACGCTGACCCTGTTCGGGCTGGTGCTGGCGATCGGCATCGTCGTCGACGATGCGATCGTGGTGGTGGAGAACGTC
>JBEVKG010000341.1:0-4462 GCA_040509765.1 Xanthomonas sp. | reverse complement strand
CGGCGGCAGCCGCTTCGCCGCGCTGGACCAGATCGGCCGCGGCAACGTCGACCAGTTGCAGGTCGCCTGGACCTACCGCACCGGCGACATCGCCGTCAGCGACGGCAACGGCGCCGAGGACCAGACCACCCCGCTGCAGATCGGCGAGACGCTGTACGTGTGCACCCCGCACAACAACGTCATCGCGCTGGACGCCAGCAGCGGCCGGCAACGGTGGAAGCACGAGATCAACGCGCAGTCCTCGGTGTGGCAGCGCTGCCGCGGTCTGGCCTACTTCGACGCCGACGCACCGCTGGCCCAGCCCAGCGCCGCCAACGCCTCGCCGGTGGCGGCGGCGGTGCTGCCGGCCGGCGCGAACTGCCGGCGCCGCGTGCTGACCAACACCATCGACGCGCGGCTGATCGCGCTGGATGCGGACACCGGCGCGTTCTGCAGCGGCTTCGGCCAGAACGGCCAGGTCGACCTGAAGGCCGGCCTCGGAGCCGCGCCCGATCCGCTCTACCAGTTGACCTCGGCGCCGACGGTGGCCGGGACCACGGTGGTGGTGGGCGGCCGCGTCGCCGACAACGTCCAGGCCGACATGCCCGGCGGCGTGATCCGCGGCTTCGACGTGGTCACCGGTGCGCAGCGCTGGGCCTTCGACCCGGGCAATCCGCAGGACACGCAGCCGCCGGCTGCGGGCAAGACCTACGTACGCAGCACGCCGAACGTGTGGGCGCCGATGTCCTACGACGCCGCCTCCAACACCGTGTTCCTGCCGATGGGCAGCCCGTCCACCGACCTGTACGGCGCCGAGCGCAGCGCGCTGGACCACCGCTTCGGCGCCTCGATCACGGCGCTGGACGCCAGCACCGGCAAGGTCAAATGGGTCTACCAGACCGTGCACAACGATCTGTGGGACTTCGACCTGCCGATGCAGCCGAGCCTGATCGACTTCCCCATGGCCGACGGCCGCCGCGTGCCGGCGCTGATCATCGGCACCAAGGCCGGCCAGCTGTACGTGCTCGACCGCGCCACCGGCACGCCGCTGACCGAGGTCCGCGAGGTCCCGGTGAAGGCCGCCGACATTCCGCACGAACCGTATGCGCTGACCCAGCCGCTGTCGGTGGGGATGCCGCAGATCGGCACCAAGCATCTGACCGAAGCGGACATGTGGGGCGCCACCCTGCTGGACCAGATGCTGTGCCGCATCGCCTTCAAGAAGATGCGCTACGAGGGCCTGTACACCGCGCCCGGCACCGATGTGTCGCTGAGCTTCCCCGGCTCGCTGGGCGGCATGAACTGGGGCGGCCTGTCGGTGGATCCGGTGCACGACGTGGTGTTCGCCAACGACATGCGCCTGGGCCTGTGGGTGCAGATGATTCCGCAGAAGGCCGGCAAGGCGGCCGCCTCCAGCGGCGGCGAGGCGGTCAACACCGGCATGGGCGCGGTGCCGCTGAAGGGCACGCCGTACGCGGTCAACAAGAACCGCTTCCTGTCGGCGCTGGGCATCCCCTGCCAGGCGCCGCCGTTCGGCACGCTCAGCGCGATCGACCTGAAGACCCGCCGCATCGCCTGGCAGGTACCGGTGGGCACGGTGCAGGACACCGGCCCGCTCGGTTTCAAGATGCACCTGCCGATCCCGGTGGGCATGCCGACCCTGGGCGGCACCCTGGCCACGCAGAGCGGCCTGGTGTTCATCGCCGGCACCCAGGACTACTACCTGCGTGCGTTCGACAGCGGCACCGGCAAGGAACTGTGGAAGGCGCGGCTGCCGGTGGGCAGCCAGGGCGGACCGATGACCTACGTGTCGGCCAAGACCGGGCGCCAGTACATCGTGATCACCGCCGGCGGCGCGCGGCAGTCGCCGGACCGCGGCGACTACGTGATCGCCTACGCGCTGCCGAACGCCAAGTAGCACGGCGGCGCGCCAGCGACGCGCGCGCGCGGTGGCCATGGATGGCCCCCGCGTTCGCGGGCCTCAGGCCGCCTGGACCCGGCGCAGCACGCTGGCCGACGCCGCGATGCCCGGCGCCGACAAGCGCCCTCTCTCCACGCCCACCACGCCCTGCATGGGCAGGTCGGCCAAGCCATTGACGATAGGGAAGGGGTCGGGCCGTTGCGCGGCCCCGGCGCGGTGCCAGCGCACGGCGCCGCCGGTCCCCGTCCAGCACTGGAACTGGCTGTCGCCGAACGTCACCGCCCACACGTCGGTCCCGCCGCCGGGCAGCGGCGCCGGAGTGATGACCTGGGCCAGGTCGGCACCGCCAGCCCCGTCAGGCGCGTCGTTTTCAGAGACTGGCCCAGACCGACGCCCGCGCCGCCCTGCCTTCACCGCGATGGCTGCAGCCGCATCGTCAACACCGCGGCGATGGCCACCAGCAGCGGCAACGCCAGCACGTAGTACAGATTGGCCGGCTGCCAGCCTGCATCGACCAGCACGCCGACGGTCATCGGCGAGAGGATCGCACCGACGCGGCCGATGCCGATCGCCCAGCCCAGGCCGGTGGTGCGCACGGTCGGCGCGAACACGATCGGCGCCACCGCATACAGGCCGGCCATGGAGCCGAACAGCGCCGCGCCGATCACGAAGGCCACCGGGAAGGCGAGCTGCAGCTGCGCGCCGAGCGTGGCGAACGCCGCCATGCCCAGTGCCGCGATCAGGAAGCTGGCCGCGGTCAACCGCGGCAGCGCGAAGCGCGCGGCCAGACCGCCGAACAACGCGCCACCGACGATGCCGCCCAGGTTCAGCAGCACCCCGCCGGTGACGCCCTGCTCGGCCGACAACCCGGCCTGCACCAGCAGCTTGGGCGTCCAGCTCAGCACGAAATAGAAGGCGAACATGTGCATGAAGAAGCCCAGCGCGATCAGCACGCTGTTACGGCGCAGGCGCGGGGTGAACAGTGCCGCGTAACCGGCCTTCTCCTGCACCGGCGGTCGCGGCGGCAACGCGTCCAGGGTCGGTGCGCGCATGCGCGCCAGCAGCCCGTTGAGCCGCGCCAGCGCATCCGGCGGGCGCCGGCTGAGCAGGAAGTCCAGCGATTCGGGCAGCAGCGCCAGCACCACCGGGATGCACAGCAGCGACGCGAGTGCGCCGAACAGGAAGGCCGCGTGCCAGCCCCAGCGTTCCAGCAGCATCGCGGCGATCAGCCCGCCCAGCGTGGCGCCGATGGGATAGCCGGTGGCCTGCAGCGCCACCGCGGTGCTGCGCCACTTCGGGCTCGCGTATTCGGCGGTGATCACGCCGACGCCGGCGAGCATGCCGCCGATGCCGATGCCGGTGAACACGCGCAGTGCGGCCAGTTGCCAGATGTCCTGCGCCAGCGCCGAGGCGGCCATGCCGACGGTCAGGATCACCAGGCAGCACAGGATCATGTTGCGCCGGCCCCAGCGGTCGGCCAGCGGCGCCAGCAGCAGCGAACCCAGCGCCATGCCCACCAGCCCGGCGCTGAGCGCGATCCCCAGCAGCTTGCCGGACAAGTGCCAGGCCTCCGACACGTGCGGGGCGATGAAGGCCATCACCATCACGTCGAACCCGTCGAGCATGTTCAACAGCACGCAGACCGCAATGGCCGTCCACTGGAAGCCGCTCATGCGGTCCAGGACGAGGGCGGTGGGCGGGGCGGCGGCATGACTCATGGCAACACTCCTGCAGGAACGGCGAACGAGAACCGCAACGTCGCGCGGTTACTTGGGGGGTGCGGCGGCATGCAGCGCGTCGAGCGCCTGCCGCAACCGCGCCGCATCGATCTGTCCCGGCGCCGAGGCGGTGCCGAGCATGCCGAAGGTCAGGCTCTGCCCGAAGGTGTCGCCGGACAGCCGCGATACCGCGCCCAGCGGCCCCATCGCCATGGTCAGCAACGGCTGGCCGCTGCGCTGGCGCATCTGCCAGGTGGCATCGAGCAGGTGCAGCACGTCGCCCGGATCGCGCGGCATCACCGCGATCTTCAGCACGTCGGCGCCCAGCGCCTGCTGCCGCTGCAGCCGCGCCACGATCTCCGCCACCGGCGGGGTCGCGTGGAAGTCGTGACTGGACATCACCACGTACACGCCCTGCCGGTGCGCATGCGTCACCAACTGCCGCACCACCGCCGGGTCGCGGAACATCTCCACGTCGAGCAGGTCGGCGAAGCGCGCATCCAGCAGGCGGGCGTACAGCGCGCCATAGGCGGCATCGTCGATCGCCGCCGCGCCGCCCTCGGCCCGAGTGCGGAAGGTCAGCAGCAGCGGCTTGCCGTGCAGCGCCTGCGCCAGGCGCGGCCCCAGTGCCGCCAGCGCCGCCGCATCGGTGGCGCCGTCCATCAGATCGATGCGCCACTCGGCCAGATCGGCGTCGGGCGAGGCGGCGATGCGCTGCGCCTGCGCCAGCGCCTGCTCGGCGTCGTGCGCGGTGATCGGCACGATGATCTTGGGCAGGCCGGTGCCGATGTCGAGCCCGCGGATCTGCAGCAGGCGCGGTGCCGGCAACGGGGCGGCCGCCGGC
>JBEVKG010000340.1:0-17182 GCA_040509765.1 Xanthomonas sp. | reverse complement strand
CCAGCGGCCAGGTCATGCCGACCTTGTACACGCGGATGCCGATGCGCGCGCAGGCGTCCGCATCCAGGCCCAGGTACTCCAGCGCCTGCAGCACGTCCAGGTAGCTCTTGCCGGTGGTGACGATGCCCAGCCGCGCCTGCGGCGCGTCCATCACCGTGCGGTCGATGCCGTTGGCGCGGGCGAAGGCCTGCGCCGCGCGCACCGCGTAGCGGTGCAGGCGCATTTCCTGGTCCAGCGGCGGATCCGGCCAGCGGATGTTGAGGCCGCCCGGCGGCAGTTCGAAATCCTCCGGCAGCACGATCTGCCGCGCGAACGGGTCCACCTGCACCGAGGCCGAGGACTCCACCGTCTCGGCGATGGTCTTGAAGCCGATCCAGCGCCCGGTGTAGCGGCTCATCGCCCAGCCCAGCAGGCCCATGTCGAGGATGTCCTGCACCCCGGCCGGATTGAGCACCGGCATCATCGCGCTGACGAATTCCTCCTCCGAGCCGTGCGGCAGGGTCGAGCTGCGGCAGGCGTGGTCGTCGGCGGCCAGTGCCAGCACGCCGCCGTGGCGCGCGGTGCCGGCGGCGTTGCCGTGCTTGAACACGTCGCCGCAGCGGTCCACGCCCGGGCCCTTGCCGTACCACATGGCGTACACGCCATCCACGCGCGCGCCGGGGAACAGGTTGGTCTGCTGCGTGCCCCAGACCATGGTCGCGCCCAGGTCTTCGTTGAGGCCGGGCTTGAACACCACCTTGGCCGCGTCCAGGTGCTTGCGCGCGCGCCACAGTTCCAGATCGAAACCGCCCAGCGGGCTGCCGCGGTAGCCGCTGACGAAACCGCCGGTGTTCAGTCCGGCGGCGCGGTCGCGCAGTTGCTGCATCAGCGGCAGCCGCACCAGCGCCTGTACCCCGGACAGGTAGATGCGGCCATCGGTGCGGGTGTACTTGTCTTCCAGCGTATAGCCGGTATCCACGCCGACGGCGGCCGCTGCGGCGAGGGAGGACGACGGACGCGGATCGGCGATGCGGTTCATGGCTTGCCCGGAGATGGAAGGCTGGCGGGCGCGCAGCGCCTGCCGCGCGCGATCGCCCCGATTGTATCAGCGGCGATTTTTGCGCTCGTTCTCGTCCACGCCGGCCCCGACGGGGTACGATGAGACCTGGGTGAGGGGATCACTCCAGGGGATTGCAGCAGTGAAGGCATACACATACGCAGTGGCCGCGATGCTGGCCTGCATCGGTCTGGCCACCGCGGCCAGCGTGCGGGCGCAGGCATTGCCGGCGCCGAAAGAGTTCTATTTCGACGAAGACCGCAGCACCACCCGCCCGGTCACCGCCATCGCCGGCAGCGGCGAGGCCCTGGTGGATCGCCTGGCCAGTACCGTGCAGCGCGACCCGAACGCCAACGAGGCGCGCGCGCAACTGGCCGGCATCGCCATGGCCGGCGGCCGTCAGGAACTGGGCGAGCAGCTGTACCAGACCGCGTTGCATGCGCTGCCCGCCGGCGTGCAGCGGCGCCAGGTGCAGTGGAACTACGGCTGGGACCTGCTGCGTGCCGGCGACCCGGCGCGCGCGCTGGTCCAGTGGAGCGGGCTGATCAACGGCCGCCCGACGGCGCCGGACTGGCTGCCGCCGACCCTGGCGCTGGTGTTGTGGCGGTTGCAGCGCAAGGACGAGGCGGTGAAGTGGTACGCCGCGGCGGCACGGACCTGGCCGGACAAGTGGGGCGCGGGCGCCGATTTCGCCGCGCTGCTGCCGACCTGGCGCGACGACGAGCGCGCCACCCTGGCCGAGGTGCAGGCCGCCTGGACGGCAGCGCCGCCGGCCTGGCCCTGAGGGAGGCGAACAAAGCGCGGCGAGGCCAGCGCGATCATGGCGATGATCGCACTGGGCACGCGTCATCGTTTCTGCGCGGGCACGCAGCCGACGCTTTGGTCAGGGAGGAGGCGGGTTGCAGGCATCCCGGTCGCGGCTGAGGCCGCTCCCATGGATGTCTATGCCAGGTCGATCCATGGTGTCGCTCGGGGTTGATCGCACACGGCAACGCGCCATCGCTCGTGCACGACAGGCGGCCGACAGTCGGGTACGGGGTCGGTGCGGCTGCAACGTCTTCGCCCCAGGATGCAAGGCGCGCGAGTTGCCGGTCGCGGCTGAAGCCGCTCCTGCGGAGGTCTACGCGTGGGTACCGGGCTTGGCATGGCCGCACTCCAGCCTGTCGCAACACGGAACAAGTCGGTCTTCTTCGCCGCCGCCAGCGCGTCATCGGCAACGCAGCAGCCGGCGCCGAAAGGCGAGTACACCCTCTGCGACGCCACGACGGACCGCGCGCGCAGGCCATGCGATGATGCCGCGTACCCGCTGATTCCGTGCTGTGCCGATGGCTTTCGATGCGTTCGCCCTGATGTTGGCCATGCTGGCGCTCGGCAAGCTGTTCGCGCGCCAGCGTGTCCTGCCGGCCAACACCACCGAGGTCCTCAACGGAGTGGTGCTGTACCTGTGCCTGCCGGCCTCGGTGCTGATCTACGTGCCGCGCCTGCAGTTCAACCTGGAACTGCTCGGGTTGATGCTGACGCCATGGCTGCTGACCGGGGTGAGCGCGCTGGCGATGCTGGCCCTGCGCGGGCCACTGCGCCTGCGCCGCGACCAGCAGGCCGTGCTGCTGCTGTGCGTGGCGCTGAGCAATTCCAGCTTCATCGGCTACCCGATGGTGCGCGCGCTGCTTGGCGAGGCGGCCTTGCCGTATGCGGTGGTGTACGACCAGTTCGGCACCTTCGTGCTGCTGTCCAGCTTCGGCCTGTATGTGCTGGCGCGCTACAGCGGCGAGACGCCGCCATCGCCGCGGCAGACGCTGTTGCGCATGGCGCGCTTTCCGCCGCTGTGGGCGCTGCTGTTCGCGCTGACGCTGATGCCGGCGCAGCCGCCGGCGTGGATCGCCTCCGGCCTGCAGCACCTGGCCGATGCGATGCTGCCGCTGGTGATGCTGGCGGTGGGATTCTCGATCCAGTTGCGGTTGCCGCGCGAGGAGCTGGCGCCGCTGGCCGCTGGCCTGGTGCTGAAGCTGCTGGTGCTGCCCGCCCTGGCCTGGCCGCTGTCGTGGGCGCTGGGCCTGCGCGGACAGGCCCTGCAGGCCAACGTGCTGGAGTCGGCGATGCCGACCATGATCACCGCCGCGCTGCTGGCGATCTCGCATCGCCTGGCGCCGCGCCTGGCCGCGGCCCTGGTCGGCTACGGCATCCTGCTGTCGCTGGTCACCCTGCCGGCGTGGGCGTGGTTGCTGGGGGCGTTGCGTTGAGCCTGCACAGGAGGGCGGTACCTGGATTGGCAGGGGCATGGCGTGCGCGTCGTACCCTCATCCGCCCCTTCGGGGCACCTTCTCCCGGGGGGAGAAGGAGGCGCGTAAGCCCCTCTCCCCCCGGGAGAGGGGTGGGGGTGAGGGTCGGTCGCAGCCTCATGAAAACAGGCGCAGTCGCAACCGACACCGGAAGCGACCGATAGCGCCTGGTCGCGGCTGAAGCCGCTCCTACACAGCCTCACAACGCCGCTACTGAAACACCCGCCGCTAATCCGCCGGCACCGTCCGCCCGCGGGCCCAACTGCGCAGGGCCTGCACCTGTTCGGCCATCAGCACCGACAGCGGCCGGGTGCCGCGGATCTCCTGCATCAGCAGGTCGGTATCCAGCGGTCGCTGTTCGGCGTGCGCGGCGTACAGCCCGGAGACGATCGCCTGCTCGATCTCGGCGCCGGAGAACCCATCGGCGGCGGCGGCCAGCGCCGACAGCGCGAACGCGTCCGCGTGCAGTTGCCGCCGGGTCAGGTGCAGGCGCAACAGCTCCACCCGGGCCTGCGCATCGGGCAGGTCGACGAAGAAGATCTCGTCGAAGCGGCCCTTGCGCAGCAGTTCCGCCGGCAGTTCGTGCACCTGGTTGGCGGTGGCGACGATGAACACCGCGGCGCTGCCGTCGGCGTCGCCGCGTTCGGCCATCCAGGTCAGCAGCGTGCCGAGCACGCGCCGCGACACGCCGCCGTCCTCGCCGCCGCTGGCCAGACCTTTTTCGATCTCGTCCATCCACAGCACGCACGGCGCCAGTTGCTCGACCGCGGCCAGCGCGTCGCGCAGGTTCTTCTCGGTCTCGCCGTGGTACTTGGCGTACAGCGCACCCATGTCCAGGCGCAGCAGCGGCACGCCGAAGCCGGCCGCGGTGGCCTTGGCCAGCATCGACTTGCCGCAGCCCTGCACGCCGAGCAGCAGCACGCCCTTGGGCGGGTCCAGCCCCGGCGGCGCGGTGCCGGCGAACACCGCGCGGCGCTGCGCGATCCACTGCTTGAGCCGGCGCGCGCCGGCCACGTCCTCGAAGCGCGTGGCGTCGTTGTCGTACTGCAGGTGGCCGCTGCGGTTGAGCAGTTCGAACTTGAGCTTGGCCAGTTGCGGCAGGTCGGCGGCGTTGAGCGCGCCGTCGGCGTAGATCAGTTGCCGGGCGATGCGCCGCGCGTCGATCAGGCTGAGCCCGCGCAGGTTGCGCAGGATCTGCTTGACCGCGGCGCTGTCCACCTCGACCCGGCGTCCGCCGAATTCGCGCGCGTAGCCCTGCGCCTCCTCCTGCACCATCTTCAGCAGTGCGTTGGCGTCGGGCAGGCGCGGATTGAAGCGGGTCGCCAGCGCCTCCAGTTCGGCCGGCAGTTCGATCCGCGTGCCGATCAGCACCAGTACGTGCGGCTGGCAGTGGCGGCGCTCGACGATGTCGCGCAGCAGGCGCTGGTGGCTGGCGTAGCCAAGGTACGGGGTGACGTCGAGCAGCAGGTAGATGCCGCGCTGATCGGCCTGCTTGATCGCCTGCAGCACCGCGCTGGCGTCCGGCGGCCCGCTCGGCGGGTCCTCGCGGTCCAGGTCGATGCGGCGCAGGCCCTCGGTGATCGACCAGCGGTGCAGGGCGCGCCAGACCTGGATCAATGCCTGCCGGAACAGATCGACGATGCGGGCCTCCTCCTGCGTCTCGATCACGATCAGGGGCGTGTTGGCGCGGATCAGCGCGACCAGGTCCTGCAGCTCGCTCATGGCATCGGAAGGCGAAGGGGGCCGCCACGATAGCAAGCCCGGCGCCGGCCGGTGTGCTGCGCCTTGACTACCGGCTGACGTAGGGCCGGTGTACGCTGCGGCCTCTTCCCCCGGAAGCGAGGCGTGCATGAAGACGATCCTGGTGGCCGGCTCCAAGGGCGGCGTGGGCAAGACCACGGTCGCCACGCACCTGGCGGCGTCCTACGCGCTGGCGGGCAAGCGCACGGTGCTGGCCGATGCCGATCCGCAGGGCTCCTCGACCCGCTGGGCCGAACGCCGCGCCGAACTGGACAGCGCGGTGCTGCCGATCGACGCCAGCCGCAAGCGCAACTGGCGCGCGGCGCTGCCCGACGACGCGCAACGGGTGATCGTCGACGCCGCCGCCGGCGCCATGGCCGAGGATCTGGGCCACTTCCTCGACGAGGCCGATGCAGTGGTGGTGCCGGTGATGCCGTCGGCGCTGGACATCGACGCCACCGTCGGCTTCCTCAACACCCTGGCCAAGGTGCAGCGGGTGCATCAGCGCAAGCTGCCGGTCGGGCTGGTGCTCAACCGCAGCAAGCCCTGGACCAATGCCACCCAGCAGGCGCTGCAGATGCTCGCCGAATGGCCCTACCCGGTGGTGGCGCAACTGCGCGACAGCCAGGCCTACGTGGTGCTGGTGGGGTTGGGGCGCAGCCTGTTCGATTACCACTCCGCCCAGGTCCGCGACCACCAGCAGGACTGGGAACCGTTGCTCAAGTGGCTCAAGAAGGCCTGACCGATGACCATCGTTTTGCGAGAAGTGATCCTGCTGCGCCATGCCCACGCCGAACCGGCCGACACCGGCCAGGCCGATTTCGACCGGCCGCTGTCGCCGCACGGCCTGGCCGAGGCCGAGGCGGCCGGGCGCTGGCTGCTGGAACAGCGGCTGGTGCCGGACCGGGTGCTGTGTTCGCCGGCGCGGCGCGCGCGCGAGACCCTGGAGGCGGTGCTGGGCCTGACCGGCTACGTCGAGCAGCGCCTGGAGCCACGCATCTACGAGGCCACCTCCGGCACCCTGGCCGATCTGCTGGACGGCCACCGCGACGTCGAGCGGCTGTTGCTGGTCGGCCACAATCCTGGCCTGGAGCGCCTGGCCGCGCTGATGCACAGCGGCCAGTCCGGCGACTACCGCGGCATGCCCACCGCCAGTGTTGCCGTGCTCGGGGTCCCGCACGACGCGGCGATCGAGCCGGGTGTGGCGCGGTTGACCGCGTTCTGGTGGCCCTGAAGCCGCTGCGCAGGTCGCTGCGGCCGGTGCTGTGCGCCGCGCTGCTGCCGTTGTGCCTGTGGTGCGCCGTCGGCCATGCGCAGGTCACGCCCGCGCCCGCGCCTGCGCCGCTGGCGCCCGGCGAGTATGGTCTGGACCCGGCGCAGTCGCGCTTCGGTTTCGAGATCCGCACCCGCTTCGGGCAGCGCATCGAAGGCTTCTTCCCGCGCTACGAGGGCACCGTGCACGTGCTGCCCGATGGCCGCCATCAGGTGCATCTGCGCCTGTTCACCGCCTATGTCGAGATCCCCGGCAAGCCGCGCTACACCGGCTGGATGCGCGGCGAGGATTTCTTCGACGCGCCTCGCTACCCCACCGTGTCCTTCGACTCGCAGCCGTTCTCGCCGCAGGTGCTGGGCAAGGGCGGCCCGATCCCCGGTACGCTGAGCATCCGCGGGGTCAGCCACGCCGAGACGCTGACCGTCATGCCGACCGCATGCACCCGCCCAGGCTATGATTGCGATGTCATCAGCCGCGGTACGGTATTGCGTGGACGTTACGGAATGGACAAGTGGGACCTGGCCTTGAGCGACCGGGTCACGTTCGTGCTGCGCGCACGCCTGACCGAGGCGGCCACTCGGTGACATCGCGGCTGATGCGGGTGCTGGTGGTGGTGGCGCTGCTGCTCGGCAGCGGCTGCGCGAGCCTGTCGCAGGCGCAGCACGGCCGTGCCGTGGCGATCGCCGAGGCCGCGCGCGACCGCCAGGTCGACTGCACGCGCAGCGACCACTGCGCGCTGGCCTCGCCGTTGCGCGGGCTGGCCGGCAAGGCCTTCGCCCAGTCCGGCGACGGCGCCCCGCGCCACTACGCCACCATCCTCGACCACGGCGAAGAAGCGCTGGTGGCGCGGGTCAACCTGATCCGCAGCGCCAGCCGCAGCATCGACCTGCAGACCTACATCTTCGACAAGGACGACAGCGCGCGGCTGGTGATGGACGAACTGCTGGCCGCGGCGCGGCGCGGGGTGCAGGTGCGGGTGCTGATCGACCAGCTCTCGGCGATCTCCGACCTGCAGATCCTCAGCGCGCTGGCCGGCGCGCACGAGAATTTCTCGCTGCGCATCTACAACCCCACCTTCGGCCTGGCCAAGCCCAACTATTACCACTACGCCGCCAGCGTGCTGTGCTGCTTCCGCCGCTTCAACCAGCGCATGCACAACAAGCTGCTGGTGATCGACGATGCGATCGGCGTGGACGGCGGGCGCAACTACCAGGACGACTATTTCGACTGGGACGCCGAGTACAACTTCCGCGACCGCGACGTGCTGGTCGCCGGTCCCGTGGCGCGGTCGATGGCCGCCAACTTCGACGCCTACTGGGCGGCCCGGCGCAGCGTGCCGGTGGCGCGGCTCAACGACGTCGGCAAGCTGCTGCTGCGCGAGGGCGTGCCGGCGATGCCGCCGGCGCAGTTCCTGCGCCCGGAGCGGGTGCAGCGGGTCAGCGAGGAGGCGTCGGATCCGGCCTTCGTGGAGAACGCCTTCGTGCTGCCGGCGTTGCCGGTCAGGCATGTGGACTACGTCGCCGACCTGCCGCAGAAGCACCGCCGCGAACACGGCCCCAAGGCCATCTCCACCGCGCCCAAGCTCGACCGGCTGATCGCCGAGGCGCGGGAGGAGATCCTCCTGCAGACGCCGTACCTGGTGCTGTCGGACCCGGCGCAGGAGATCTTCCGCGACCTGCGCAAGCGCACCCCGCCGCCGCGCGTGGTGGTGGCCACCAACAGCCTGGCGGCCACCGACAACCCGGTGGTGTACGCGTTGTCCTACAAGTACAAGCGGCGCAACCTGCGCGAGCTGGGCTTCGACATCTACGAGTACAAGCCGTTCCCGCTGGATGCGCCGGTGGATTACGCCAACCTGCTGCCGGCGCCATTGCAGGGCGAGGTGCCGTCCGCGCCGTCCGGCGGCCAGAACGGTGGCGATGCCGGCGGCGGACGCACCACGCTGCTGGGCGGCAGCGCCGCCGGCCGCAGTTCGCTGCTCGGCAGCGGCAGTGGCGGGCCATCCGGTAGCCGCGCCGACGGCAGCCAGGTCGAGCGTCGCGTGCTGCGTACCGAGACCCGTCCGTCCTACCTGAGCCGGCGCATCGCCAACCGGCCGTTGCCGGTGACCCGCGAGGGCGCGCGCATGGGCCTGCACGCCAAGTCGCTGGTGGTGGACCGCCGCGTCGGCGTGATCGGCACCCACAACTTCGACCCGCGCAGCGAGACCTACAACACCGAGGGCGCGGTGATCGTCGACGATCCGGCGTTCGCGCAGGCGCTGGCGGCCAGCATCGGCCGCGACATCGAGCCGGAGAACTCCTGGGTGGTGGCGCCGCGGGTCAAGCCGCCGGTGCTGTCGGGCCTGAACTACAGCATGGGCAAGGTCTCCGAGGCCCTGCCGGTGCTGGACTTCTGGCCATGGCGCTACGCCACCGACTATCAATTCCAGCCCGGCCCCGACTGCCCGGCGCCGCTGACCCGGCGCGACCCGGGCTTCCACCGCTGCTACACCGCCGTCGGCGACTTCCCCGAGGTCAACGTCGGCCCCAAGTGGTTGCTGGTGCGGATGTTGACCGCGTTCGGCTCGGGGCTGGTGCCGATTCTTTGAGGGGCCGGGATTGGGGATTCGGGAGTCGGGATGAGCAGCCATTCGGCTGCTGAGAAGCCGGGAGCCGTAAAAGCGGGTTCCTGCGACCTGAGGCCTCGTCCTGGCGCGATAATGTCAGCGCCGGGGATGCCGCTTTTGCCAATCCCCACTCCCGACTCCCCACTCCCGGCCTCAAAATGTCCTTTCGCGAACCCGCCGATCTCGCCGTCCTCAACGCCGATTGCCGCGACACCCTGATCGCGCACCTGGGCATCGTCTTTACCGAAGCCGGGCCGGACTGGCTGCGGGCGACGATGCCGGTGGACGCGCGCACGCGGCAGCCGTACGGGCTGCTGCACGGCGGTGCGTCGGTGGTGCTGGCCGAGAGCCTGGGCAGCACCGCCGGCAACCTGTGCGTGGAGCCGGGACGGATCTGCGTGGGCCTGGAGATCAACGCCAACCACCTGCGCAGCGCGCGCAGCGGCGTGGTCACCGGCACCGCGCGGCCGCTGCACGTGGGCCGGACCACCCAGGTCTGGGAGATCCACATCGAGGACGCGGCCGGCAAGCCGGTGTGCGTGTCGCGGCTGACCCTGGCGGTGGTCGACCGCGGCTGAGCCCGGTGCCGGGCTGAACCCTGCCTCGGCGCGTGCGGCCGGCGCCGCGGCGGTCGCGTCTTCGGGCTGACACAATTATCCGCTAGGCCCCTGCTTCCGGTACCCTTGTCCGAATGAGCGAGTTCTCCCCACCCGCCACGCGCCAATACGGTGGGGCGCTGCGCTGGGTTCGTTACGGCTACCGCGTGCCGCTGCTGGCGTTGCACGTGCTGTTGTCGCTGCCGTTCCTGCTGGTGTGCATGGCGCTGTCGCCCGGCCGCGCCGGCACCGAGTCCTTCGGCGACCGCGTGGTCTGCTGGTGGTCGACCTGGCTGCTGCGCATCTTCGGCCTGCGCGTGCGCCGCATCGGCGCGCCCCTGCCCAACCCGGTGCTGTTCGTCGCCAACCACGTCAGCTGGATCGACATCGTGATGCTGCACAGCCAGCGCATGATGGGCTTCGTCGCCAAGCGCGAGATCGCCGGCTGGCCGCTGGTCGGCTGGCTGGCCGCGCGCGGACAGACCATCTTCCACCAGCGCGGCAGCACCGAGTCGCTGGGCGGGGTGCTGCAGGCGATGCTGGAGCGGCTGCGCTCCGGGCGCTCAGTCGGCGTGTTTCCGGAAGGACGCACCCGCGGCGGCCAGGACGTGGGCCCGTTCCACGCGCGCATCTTCCAGGCCGCGGTCGAGGCCGAGGTGGCGGTGCAGCCGGTGGCCCTGCGCTACGGCGCCGGCGGCTCGGCCCAGCAGATCGTCGCGTTCGGGCCGCACGAGAGTTTCTTCGCCAACTTCCTGCGCCGGCTCGGCGAGCCGGGGCGGGTGGCCGAGGTGCATTTCCTGGAGCCGATCCGGCTGCAGGACGTGGAGGGGCGCCGGCGCATCGCCGAGATCTCGCGCGCGCGCATCGTCACGGCGATGGCACAACCCTGAACACCGGGACACTGCCCCTGCCGCGCTTGACCGATTACTCCAGTCGACAGGCGCAAGCTCGCTGCCCATGAACGCGACCGATTACTCCCCCCCACGCTGGCTGCGCAACCCGCACGTCCAATCGGTACTGGGTTCCAGCCTGCTGCGCGTGCGCCGTGGCGAACAACTGCTCGCCGCCAGCGGCGCCACCACCACCTCGCACATCCTCGACGGCGGCGATGGCGTGCGCCTGCAGGGCTGGCTGAGCGTGCCGGCCGGCGAAGCGCCGCGCGGCACCGTGCTGTTGCTGCACGGCTGGGAAGGCAGCGCCGACTCCAGCTACATGCGCCTGACCGCGGCGAAGATGCTGGCGCTCGGCTACCAGGTGTTCCGGCTCAACTTCCGCGACCACGGCGGCACCCACCACCTCAACGTGGACCTGTTCCACTCCGAGCGGCTGGACGAAGTGGTCAACGCCGCCTGCGACCTGTGGCAGCGCTTCCCCGCGCCGACCCTGCTCGCGGCCGGCTATTCGCTCGGCGGCAACTTCGCCCTGCGCCTGGCGCTGCGCGCGCCGGCGGCGGGGCTGCCGCTGCAGCACGTGGCCGCGGTGTGCCCGTTGCTGGACCCGGCCACCACCATGCAGCGCATCGAGAACGGCCCGCAGTTCTACGACTGGTACTTCCGCCGCAAGTGGCGCGAATCGCTGCTGCGCAAGCGCGAACTGTTCCCCGACCGGCACGGCTACGACGATGCCACCCTGGCGCTGGACATGCGCGGGCTGATGGCCTGGCTGGCCGAGCGCCATGCCGGCTTCGCCAGCCTGGACGCCTACTTCGACAGCTACTGCATCGCCGGCGAGCGCCTGCTCGGGCTCAGCGTGCCGGCCGACATCCTGATGGCCGAGGACGATCCGGTGATCCCGCTGGACGACTTCCGCCACTGGCGCCTGCCCGAGGTCGCCCGGCTGGAGATCGCGCACTGGGGCGGCCATTGCGGCTTCATCGAGAACGCGCGCGGCGACGGCTTTGCCGAACGCTGGGTGGCCGAGCGGCTGACCGAGGGGCTGGTGGACGCCTAGCCCGCCCCACGGGACGGTCTTGCGGCTGACCCTGCCCGCTGCCGCGGCGGTCCTGAAGCGGGCTGTTCGGACTGCAGGCGGGCGCCGCGGACCGGAGGCGCCGAGCGGCGAGGGGTCCCGCGCTGTTGCAGGCAGTAACGGTGCGGTCCTGCGCGGCGCGTGCCGGGTTCCGGTTACCAACACACCGCGAGGCCCGGGACAGATGCGGCGCGCTTCGCCGTTTCTGGCGCCTCACTGCGCGCAGCATCCCGCATCACGAGCGACCGCCAAGCCGTCTGCCGCACCGCAGGCGCCAGCGCAGGGCGGCCGGGCGCTCCCGCTACAATGCCGGTTTGCCCCGAAGCCGGACCCACATGCACCAGCCCATTCTCGACGCCCTGCGCCGCCAGGACACCGCCGACGCGCTGCGTCTCGCCCAGACCTGGGCCGCCGAGGCCACCGACGACCCGCAGGCCTTCCGCTGGCTGGCGCTGGCGCAGCAGCAGCACGGCGAGACCGCCGCCGCCCTGGACAGCATCGGCCGCGCGATCGCGCTGGCGCCGGAAGACGCCAGCCTGCACCTGCTGCACGCCGGCATGCTGGTCAGCGCCAACGACCTGGCCCAGGCCGAGGACGCGCTGGCGCAGACCGCCGCGCTGGATCCCAACGAATTCCTCGCCTACGTGATGCGCGCGCACCTGGCGCTGGGCCGCGGCGACCTGGACGAAGTGGAGCGGCTGAGCCGCACCGCCGCGCGCCTGCAGCCGGAGCATCCGCAACTGCTCGGCGTGGACGGCATGCTGGCGCTGCGCCGCGGCGACGCCGATCGCGCGCTGGCGCTGCTGTCGCGCGCCAGCAATGCCCTGCCGGACGATCCGCGCCTGCTCTATGCGCTGGGTTTCGCCTACCTGGACAAGCAGCACTTCGCCTTCGCCGAGACCGCGTTCCGCCGTGTCGCCGCGCTCACCCCCGGCACCGGCGCGGCGATGATGGCGCTGGTCGCACAGTTGGCCTATCGCCAGGGCCGCCTGGACGACGCCCTCACCGCGCTGGAAACGGTCTTGGCCGATCCAGCAGGCGACACCGCCAACATGCGCCGGCTGGCCGGCGAATACGCCTTGCAGGCCGACCGCCCGGCCGAGGCGCTGGAGCATCTGCGCCGCACCTTGGCGGTGGCCCCGGCCGACCGCCGCACCCTGCACGCGGCGCTGATCGCCTGGCAGCGCCTGGGCACGATCGACGACGCCCGCGCCACCCTGGAAGCGGCGCTGGCCACCACCACCGATGCCCACGATCTGTGGCTGGCGCGGCTGGCGCTGGAGCCGGTGGGCGGCGCCGAGGCGCGCGCGCTGATCGCCCGCTGGCAGGCGGCGATGCCGGCGCACGTGCCGGCGCTGGAAGCGCAGTTGCGAGTGCACGACATGGCCGGCGAGCGCGACCAGGGCGAGGCCGTGGCGCAGCGCATCGTGGCGCTGGAACCGGGCCGGCTCAGCGGCGAGGAACGCCTGGTCGAGGCGCTGCTGGAGCGCGGCGAGCACGACGCGGCGATCGACCACGTGCGCACCCTGATGCAGCGCCTGCCCGAACGCGACCGTACCGTGGTGCGGCCGTGGCTGGCGGCGGTGCAGGATGCCGCCGGGCGCCCGGAGGAGGCGCTGGCGACCTGGCTGGCGTTCCAGCAGGAACAGCTGCCGCACCGGCTGCCGCTGCCGCCGCTGGGCCAGGCCCCGACGCAGTGGCCGCCGCTGGGCACGGTCGACCCGCAGAACCAGGCGCGTCCGCTGTTCGTCTGGGGTGCGCCGGGCAGCGGCGTGGAGCGGGTGATCGCGGTGATCGACGCAGCCAGCCCGGTGCTGCGCGGCGACCGCTTCGGCCCGCAGCCGCCGACCGACGGCCTGCAGCGCTACCGCAGCGTCGAGGAATTGGACAGCGGCGCCCTGGACGGAGCGGCGCTAGTCGCCGAGTGGCGCGCGCAACTGCCGGCGCGCGGCGTCGGCGACGGCAACATCGTCGACTGGCTGCTGTGGTGGGACAACGCGCTGCTGCGCGCGCTGCGCCCGTACCTGCCGGAAGGGCGGCTGCTGATCGTGCTGCGCGACCCGCGCGACATGCTGCTGGACTGGCTGGCCAACGGCGCCCCGGCGCCGCTGGGACTGGCCTCGCCGGAAACCGGCGCGCACTGGCTGGCGGCGGTGCTGGCGCAGGTCGCCGACCTGCACGAACAGGACCTGTACCCGCATCGGCTGCTGCGCCTGGACGGCATCGAAGGCGATCCGGCCGGCGTCGCGGCGGCGCTGCAGGACGCGTTCGGCGTGCCGTTCCCGGCCATCGCCACGGTCGGCCCGCCGCGCCTGGATGCCGGCCACTGGCGCGCCTACGCCGCACCGCTGGCCGCGGCGTTCGCGCTGCTGACGCCGGTGGCGGTCCGCCTTGGCTACCCTGAAACCTGATCCCCCACGGAGTTCCCCGCATGCGTCTTCGCAGTGACAGCATCCAGCCGGGTCAGCCCATCGCCGCGACCTACGCGATGGGCCAGGCCGACGGCTTCGGCGGCAACCGCAACCCCCACCTGGCCTGGGATGCGGTGCCGGCCGGCACCCAGTCCTTCGTGTTGCTGTGCGTCGATCCGGACGTGCCGACCGTGGCCGAGATGGTCGGCCGCGACGACGTGCAGATCCCGGTCGCGCAGCCGCGCACCGACTTCGTGCATTGGGTGGCGGTGGACCTGCCGGCCGACCTGCGCGCCATCGCCGAGGGCAGCGCCAGCGACGGCGTGGTGGCCAAGGGCAAGCAGCCACCGCCCGGCCTGGCGGGCGCGCGGCAGGGACTCAACAGCTACACCGACTGGTTCGCCGGCGACGCGGCGATGGGCGGCGACTACTACGGCTACGACGGCCCGTATCCGCCGGCCAACGACTTGCGCGTGCACCGCTACTTCTTCCGCCTGTTCGCCCTGGACCTGGCGCGGCTGGACGTCCCGGCGCGCTTCACCGCCGCCGACGCCCTGCGCGCGATGCAGGGCCACGTGCTGGCCGAAGCCAGCCTGCACGGCACCTCCACCCTCAATCCTGCGGCGAAGTATGCATAAGCCCCTCCCCCTCCGGGAGAGGGGTTGGGGTGAGGGGCCGGCGCGCGCAGCGCCTCGCCGATCTGACATTGCGAGGCGTCGCCCGTACCCTCATCCGCCCCTGCGGGGCACCTACGCCCGGCGGGATAAGGGAGAAGCCGAGCCCCTCTCCCCCCGGGAGAGGGGTTGGGGTGAGGGTCCGGCGCGCGAAGCGCCTCGCCCACTCAACCCCTCACGCCGCCGGCAACCACAGCAGCAGCGCCGTGCCCAGCACGATGCGGTACACCGCAAAGGCGGTGAAGCGGTGCGACTTGATGTAGCCCAGCAGCCACTTCACCACCATGAAGCCGGTGACCATCGAGGCGGCGAAGGCCAGTGCCACATCGCCCCAGTTCTCGCTGCCCAGGCCGCCGTCCTTGTACAGCTCCAGGAACGAGTAGGCGCTGGCCGCGAACATGGTCGGGATGCCGACCAGGAAGGCGAACTCGGCCGCGGCCGAGCGCTTGCTCAGGCCCAGCAGCATCGCCAGGAAGATCGTCGCCGCCGAGCGCGAGGTGCCGGGGAACACGCCGGCCACCACCTGCGCCAGGCCGACCGCGATGGCCACTTTCCAGGTCACCGTCTCGCGCTCGGGCAGGCGCGCGGCGAAGTACTCGGCCACCAGCATCCACACGCCGCCGATCACCAGCGCCCAGGCTACCGGCTGCACGCTGTCGGGCAACTGCCAGCCGGCCTTGCGCACCACCAGGCCGACCACCGCGGTCACCAGGAAGGCCGCGCCCAGCTTGAACGCGTAGTCGCGATTGGCGCGGTCGCCCAGGCCGGTGGCCAGGTCCCACAGGCGCTGCCGGAACACCAGGGTGGTGGCCAGGATGGCGCCGGCCTGGATCACGATGTTGAAAAAGTCCGAACGGTGGCCGAGCCAGCGCTCGGCGATCAACAGGTGCCCGGTACTGGAGACGGGCAGGAATTCGGTCAGGCCTTCGATGATGCCCAGCAGCAGGGCCGACAGCAGATCGCTCATGGAGGAAGAGGGTCGTGTTGGGGGAGGGGGAAGCTGCGCAAGGATAGAGCATCCGCCTTGTGCACAATTCTGGTGCGTTCAGCTATGAATGCACCACAAAAGTGCAGTGCATTTGCATCGTTCGCGTGCATGCTTCAGCAGAATCAAGGGCTTGTGAGTGCCACACGCTTGGCATGGCGATTGCTGATACTCGCCCACGCCCTTCACAACCCGAGGTTGCATCGAATGTCTGCGGAAACTATTGAGAAGCTGGTCAAGGACAACAAGATCGAGTTCGTCGACCTGCGCTTCGTCGACATGCGCGGCGTGCAGCAGCACGTCACCTTCCCGGTCAGCATCATCGAGCCGGCGCTGTTCGAGGAAGGCAAGATGTTCGACGGCAGCTCGATCGCCGGCTGGAAGGGCATCAACGAGTCGGACATGGTCCTGCTGCCCGACGCCGACACCGCCTTCGTCGATCCGTTCATGGCCGATCCGACCCTGGTGCTGACCTGCGACATCCTCGATCCGGCCACCATGCAGAGCTACGGCCGCGACCCGCGCGGCGTGGCCAAGCGCGCCGAGGCCTACCTGAAGTCCAGCGGCATCGCCGACCAGGCGTTCTTCGGCCCGGAGCCGGAATTCTTCATCTTCGACGGCGTGCGCTTCGGCAACGAAATGGGCCACACCTTCTTCAAGATCGATTCGGAAGAAGCGGCCTGGAGCAGCGGCAGCAAGATCGAAGGCGGCAACAGCGGCTACCGTCCGGCGGTCAAGGGCGGCTACTTCCCGGTGCCACCGACCGACTCGCTGCAGGACCTGCGCGCCGAGATGTGCAAGACCCTGGAGCAGGTCGGCATCGAAGTCGAAGTGCACCACCACGAAGTGGCCACCGCCGGCCAGTGCGAGATCGGCACCAAGTTCAACTCGCTGGTGAAGAAGGCCGACGAGCTGATGATGATGAAGTACATCATCAAGAACGTCGCCTACCGCAACGGCAAGACCGCGACCTTCATGCCCAAGCCGATCGTCGGCGACAACGGCTCGGGCATGCACGTGCACCAGTCGCTGGCCAAGGGCGGCACCAACCTGTTCTCCGGCGACGGCTACGGCGGCCTGTCGCAGCTGGCGCTGTGGTACATCGGCGGCATCTTCAAGCACGCGCGCGCGATCAACGCGTTCGCCAACTCGACGACCAATTCCTACAAGCGCCTCGTGCCCGGCTTCGAGGCGCCGGTGATGCTGGCGTACTCGGCGCGCAATCGCTCGGCCTCGTGCCGCATTCCGTGGGTGTCGAACCCGAAGGCGCGCCGCATCGAGATCCGCTTCCCGGATCCAATCCAGACCGGTTACCTGACTTTCACCGCGCTGCTGATGGCGGGCCTGGACGGCATCAAGAACAAGATCGATCCGGGTGCGCCGGCCGACAAGGACCTGTACGACCTGCCGCCCGAGGAAGAAAAGAACATCCCGACCGTCTGCCACTCGCTCGACCAGGCGCTCGACGCGCTCGACAACGACCGCGAGTTCCTCAAGGCCGGCGGCGTGATGAGCGACGACTTCATCGACGGCTACATCGCGCTGAAGATGCAGGAAGTGACCAAGTTCCGTGCTGCGACCCACCCGTTGGAGTACCAGCTGTACTACGGCA
>JBEVKG010000339.1:0-6738 GCA_040509765.1 Xanthomonas sp. | reverse complement strand
GCCCACCCCCCCCCCGACGCCCGCTACCCCCTTGCCACTCGCCCCGACAGGCACCTTGTCGGCGCGCCTCCCGCGGGGACTGCCGGGGCGGGGCCCGCCGGGTCGCGGCGGACGCCGCTCCTACGGTACCGCTACACATATGCGACGAGTGCCCACCACCACGCCAGTTCCAGCGAACCGCATGGCAATCGCCGCGCCGTGACCCTTGTGGGAGCGACTTCCGTCGCGACGCGGGTGACCGTGAACACCCGTCACTTTCCCTCGCAAGGCTCAGGTCCAACGCTCCGCTCAGGCAAGCGCGTGGCGGGACGCTTCCTACTCGCCCGCCGGCGCCGCCTGCGCCGGCCATTCGGTCATCGGCGGCACCGCGGCCTCGACCCGCTGCGGATCCAGTCGCGCCTGCAGCGCCGGCAGCGCGACCGCCAGCGGGCAGCGCAGGCGGCCGCCACAGCCGGGCAACGGCCAGCGCCGCTCGCGCAGGCCACGGCCGTCGAAGCGATTGGCGCGCAACGCCGGCAGGGTCGGCACCACGCTGCGCAGTTGCAGGAAGTCGTGGCCGTCCTGCCGCACCAGTTCCAGCAGCAGCGCGCCGCCGGGCGGATACGCGTCCGGCTGGCCGGGCACCAGCGGATCGATGCCGAACAGGCCGGCCAGGTGCGCCAGGTTGGTGTCGTGGCCGAGCAGCACCAGCGCGTGCGTGTCCGCCGGCGCCAGCGGCGCCACCGCCGGCGGCTGCCCGGCTGCCGCCTGCAGCGTCGCCAGCAGGTGCGCGAGCAGGTTGGAGCCGCCGGCGCGCGCCGCCGGCAGCGCGCGCTTGCTGTAGCCGAAGGAGGCGTTGTGCAGGCCGATCAGCCGCTGCAGCGCGGCGGCATCGGCGCGCCCCCACGCCACCTGCGGCAACGGCAGGCCCTGCGCATATTCCAGCATCAGGTTCTCGGCCAGGCTGCCGGCGGTCTTCAACGCCTTGGCCGCCTGCGCCGGATCCTGCAGCCGCTGCGGATCGTCCAGGCGTGGCGCCCCCTGCGCAGTGCAGGCCGGGCCGGCACAGCCGGACAGCACCCGCTGCAGCGCGCGCAGGCGGCTGCGGGTGGCCGCGTCCAGCTGCGGCGGCGCCGCAGGCGCATCGTCGTCCTTGTCCTCGTCCTTGCCGAAATGGAACAGCGGATTGTTCTGCGTGGTCGGCAACGCCAGGTAGTGCGCCTGGCAGCCGGGCAGCAACCCCGCGGCAAAGGCCGCCGCACTGTCGTGGTTGCGCGGCGTGCTGTCGGCGATCACCACCGCGCCGGACGCGGCGCAATCCGGCGTCAGCACCGCCGCGGCCAGCCAGCGCTGCCGGTAGCGCGCGCCCAGCGCCTGCATGCCGGCGGCCCCGTGCGCCGTGAGCTGGCCGGGCGCCACCGGCCACTGCGGCCAGGGCTGCGCGGCGTACTTGGCCAGCTCCTGTGGCGATTGCGTCGGTGCCCGCACGCCGTGGCGCAGGACCACCAGCGTCAGGCGCACCTGCGCAGCGTGGGGTGCGGACGCCGCGGCCGGCTTGGGCGATGCGGCCGCCGGCCAGGCGACACTGGCCACGCACAGCCATGCGGCCAGGCGCCAT
Source organism: Xanthomonas sp. (assembly GCA_040509765.1). Classification (GTDB taxonomy): domain Bacteria; phylum Pseudomonadota; class Gammaproteobacteria; order Xanthomonadales; family Xanthomonadaceae; genus Xanthomonas_A. Next base: position 5,141 of record JBEVKG010000339.1, on the reverse strand, counting down.
CCGCTGCGCATGCGTGCGAATCGGGAAAAGGACATGGCAGGCCTCAGAACTTCAGCGACAGGTCGAGGAACACGCCGCGCCCGGCCAGGCCGAAGTACAGCGGCTGGTTGTCGGAGGAGCGGGTGCCGGCGTAGCCGATCAGCGCATGCCGGTTCAGCAGGTTGTTGACGTCCATGCTGATCGAGTAGCCCTTCAGGCCGTAAGGCCCGTGCGTGCTGCGGTACCCCAGCGCCGCGTCCAGGCTGGCGTAGCTGCCCAGGCGCTGGTCGTTGCCGAACACGGTGGCGCCGCTGGCCGCGGTGCTGTTGTCCACGCCGTACTGCGCGCCCACCAGCTTTTCCATCAGCGAACCGAAATAGCCGGTACCGCTGTTGTACAGCAGGCCCAGCGCCGCGGTCACCCGCGGTGTGCCGGCGACCTGGGTGCTGCTGTGCTTGTAGCTGGCGTCGTTGTAGCTGGCGTTGGCGTACAGGCTCAGGATCGGCGTCAGCGCGTAGGTGGCCTCGGCCTCGGCGCCGCGGTACACCGCACCGCCGCCGTTGACGTAGGCGCTCTCGGTGCCGCTGTCGGTGTTGATCAGGGTCTGGCTGATGTAGTTGCTGAAGTCGATGTAGTAGATGTCGGCGCCGAAGGTCAGGCCGCGCGCGGCATAGCTGGTGCCGAGCTGGTAGTTGCTGGTCAGTTCCGGGCGCAGGCCGCGCGCACCGTTGAGTTCGATCACGTCGATCGGCGGCGCCAGGAAGCCGCGCGCGGCCTGCACGTAGCCGCTCCAGTGCTCGTTGAAGGCCTGGTGCAGGCTCAGCGACGGCAGCGTGGCGTCGTAGCTGGCCTGGCTGTGCGCAGGCGCCGGCGGCGTGCTCTTGTTGAGCTCGGCATCGAGCTGGCGCTGCACCCGCGCGTAGCGCAGGCCCGGGCTGAGGGTGAGGCTGTCGCTGAGCTTCCAGTCGTACTGCAGGTACGGCTGCAAGGTGTCGGTGCGGTCGTGCAGGTTGTAGTTGTACAGCGGGCCGTACTTGGTGCCGCTGGCCGCGCCGGTGCTCATGTCCACCGGCAACTGCTGGCGCTCGTCCAGGTTGCGCTCCACCCACACGCCGGTCTGCAGCTGGCCCGGGCCGAGATCGCGCGCCAGCCGCAGCACGTCGCCGAAGGCGCGGAAATCGTTGTCCGAGAGCTTGCCCGGCACGTCCTTGGCGGCCTTGGACAGCTTCTTGCCGGTGGGGCCGTAGAAGGTCACGCCGTTGTCGGCGGCGCTCTCGCTGGTGGGGATGCTGGTCTTGGACGCGGTGTGGTCGAAGCTGTTGTAGTAGACCTTGTTGTCCAGGTCCCAGTCGCCCAGGCGCGTGCTCAGACCCAGGTAGGTGAAGCTGGAGTAGTAGGCGGCGGCGTTGTAGCCGGTGTAGTTCTGCAGGGTCGGATCGTTGCCCAGGCCGTAGCGCCAGCCGTGCTGCGCGATCTGCGCGCGGGTGGCGCCCTGCACGGTGTTCTGGTGCTCCTGGTTGTAGCTGCTGACGAAGGTCAGCGTGGTCGCCTCGCCGAGGTCGCTGACGGTCTTGAGGAAGGCGTGCTCGCGGCGGTCGTCGGTGCCTGTGAGGTAGGTATCGCTGGCTTCCTTGGACAGGTCGGCGAACAGGCGCGTGTTGCCGATGTGCTCGTCGGCGCTGACGCCGCCGGCCCAGGTGTTCCAGCTGCCGCCGGTGCCATACACGGTCACGCCCTCCACCGCGCTGGGGTTGCGCGTGCGCAGCGCCAGGGTGCCGCCGAAGGTGGCGTTGCCGATGGTGGCGCCGCCGCCGGGGCCACGGTCGATCTCGGCCTGGCCGAGCACGTGGTTGTTGAAGTAGGCCGAGGTGGTGTGGTGCAGATCGCTGGCATCGCCGAACGGGATGCCGTCGAAGGTGATGTTGAACTGACCATCCTGGAAGCCGCGGATGCTGATGCCTTCGTTCTTGCCCAGACCGGGGCCTTCCGGCGAAGTGGTGACCACGCTGGGCGCGTACTTGATGATGTCGTCGTAGTTCGAATTCAGGCGCAGGCCGTCGCGGATGAAGCGCTCGTCGATCACCGAGGTCGGCTGGCTGGCTTCCAGCGGCGCGGCGCTGGGCGCCAGCGTGTCGACGCTGTTGGCGGTGACGTTGATCGGCGCCAGTTCGCGCGGGCCGTCGTGCTCGCCGTCGGCCTCGGTGCGGGCCGGGGCGGCGCTGCGTGGCGCCCGCGGTGCGGCGGCCGGCGCGGCGGCGGCGACGCTGCTGCGCACGATGGCGACCGAGCCCGGCGTCAGCATGCGGTAGTCCAGGCCGGTGCCGGCGAGCAGGGCATGCAGCTGCTGCGGCGGCGCCAGGTTGGCCGGGGCGCCGCTGCTGCGCAGGCCGGCAGCCAGCGCGGGGTCGTACATCAGTTGCAGGCCGCTGCTGCGCGCGAACTGGTCCAGCGCCTGCGCCAGCGGCATGGGCGCGATGGCGTGAGCCGGGGCGGCGGGCGCCGACCAGGCCGGCAGCGAGGACGTACCGCCCAACAGCAGGGCGATGGAGACGACGAGAGGCTTGCGCATGACGATCACACCGGAGGGGAGGAAGGGCGGCCCCGCGCGTGCTGCGCGACGGCCATGCTTCCTAGGAGTGCCCGGGTGCGCCGCGCGGCTACCGTCGATTGCGTGAATTTTTTCTTACAGCGGCGCCGGTGCGCGGCGGATGGTCACCGCCTGCCCATCGCGTTGCACCTGCACGTCCGGCAGGCTGCCGAGATAGGCGATGAACGCCTGCGGATCGCGCAGGTGGAACACGCCGCTGACCCGCCGCGCCGCCAGTGCCGGGTCGGCGATGCGCAGCGACTGCGTGGTGTAGGCGTTGAACAGCCGCGCCACCTCGCCCAGGCTGCGATCCTGCACGCCGACCTGCGCCGGCAGCCAGGCGGTGGCGTCGGCGATGTCGGCGTGGGCGCGCAGCGCCAGCACGCGGCCCTGCGCATCGACCCGCGCCTGCTGGCCACCGCCCAGGTCGGCCAGCGTCTTCCCTTCCGACGGCAGGTCGCCGCGGCGCCACCACGTCGGCGTATCGCGCGCCACCTGCACCCGCCCCTGCAGCACGGTGACGCGCGCACCGCCGCCCTGCGGGTCGACCGCGAACACGGTACCGACGTCGCGCAGCACCAGGGTACCGACACTGACCCGCAGCGGCCGTGCCGGATCGTGGCCCAGATCGAACACGGCCTTGCCGCGCAGCAGGGCGATGTCGCGGCGCTGCGCGCCGTAGCGCACGGCGATCGCGCCGCCGCGGTCCAGTTGCACGAGGCTGCCGTCGTCGAGCGCAACCCGGCGCGCCGCGTCCGCCGGCGCGGCGTAAACCGTCGCCGGCACCGGCGTCGGCGTCGGCGCGCTCAGGCGCAGCGCCAGGCCGGCGGCGGCCAGCGCCAGCACGGCCGCCGCCGCCAACGGCCAGCGCCTGTGCCGTGGCGCGACGCGGCGCGGGTTGCACGCCACCGCCGGTGTCTCCAGCTCCGGCCGCAACGGCACCACCACCGCCCCGCTGCGCAAGGCATGCGCGCGCAGCTGCGCACTGCTGGCCTGCTGCGCCTGCGCCGCGGACGGCAACTCGCCATGCATCCGCGCGATGTCGAGATAGGCGGCCACGTGCGCCGGCGATTGCCGCAGCCAGGCCAGGAACTCGGCCTGTCGCGCCGGCGGCAGCATGGTCTCGCGCTGCGCCAGGTACCAGTCCGCGGCGGCCTCGGCGCTGCGCTGCGGATCCTCACGCATAGCGCGCCATGCCCTGCCGGCACACCGCCAGGCCCTTGATGATGTATTTCTTGACCATGTGGCTGGAGATCTGCAGTTGCTCTGCGATCTCCTGGTAGCCCAGTTCGTCGCGATAGCGCAGCACCATCGCCGCGCGGCACTTCGGCGGCAACCGCGCCATCAGCTCGGCCAGGCGCTGCCGACGCTGCGCGCGGTGGACCTGCGCATCGGCCTCGCAGGGCACCGCCAGCCGGTCCAGCACGTCGTCCAGACAGGTATCGCGCTGGCTGCTGCGCTGGTGCAGCAACGCATGCTCGCGCATCAGATTGGCGGCGATGGTGAACAGATAGGCTTCGGGATTGGCGATTTCCGGCGCATGCGCCTCGCTGCGCTGCAGGCGCAGCCACACCTCCTGCAACAGGTCGTCGGTATCCCAGGCCGCGGCGCGGCGCTTGCGGAAATAACGGCTCAGCGACGGCCGCCATTGCAGGAACAGCCGCGACAACGCCGGCAGGGGTTCGGAACGCACCAGCCACTCGCAGTGCCGGCGCCATCGGCGGCCGGCGGGTTCGGGAAAGGCTGCGATGCTGGTCGCCGGCGATGACAGTCCGATGACGCACCGGTCCTGCGGGCGCAGATGGACGGTTGCGCCCCGGCAAGCATTCGATGCGCGCCGCCGACTGCCAGGTTCGCTCGATCGGCGCATGCAACGCGGCCGGTCACCGCGCCTGCACCATGGCCATGGGAGCGGCAGCGGCCAATCCCAGTGTTTCCCGTGCAGGACAGGATGTCCTTCGGACCGGCCTTCCGTTCCATCGGCATCGCCCCACATCGTGAAGGTTGCCGCGTCCATACTCGGGCGGCGTTCGCACGAAGGAGCTTTCCATGACCGACCCCATCGTCCAGATCAAGCCGCTTGGCTTCCCTTGGGACACGATCGACCCGTTCCTGTTCTGCGTCTACCACGACGATGCCTACCCCGCCGGCAACGACGCGATGGGGCCGGCGGCGTCCCTGCACGGCCGCGCCATCGGCCAGGACTTCAGCCGCAAGGACGGCTGGAGCATGTACCACGGCAATCCGGTGCCCGGCTTCCCGGGTCATCCGCATCGCGGTTTCGAGACCGTCACGATCGTCCGCAAGGGACTGATCGACCATTCCGATTCATTGGGCGCGACCGCCCGCTTCGGTGCCGGCGACGTGCAGTGGCTGACTGCCGGCAAGGGCATCGTCCATGCCGAGATGTTCCCGCTGCTCGACCCCGCGGCGCCGAATCCGCTCGAGCTGTTCCAGATCTGGCCCAACCTGCCGGCGCGCAACAAGATGGCGGCGCCGCACTTCACGATGTTCTGGGCCGAGGACATCCCGCGGCTGACGGCGGTCGATGCCGAGGGTCGCACGACCGAGGTCG
>JBEVKG010000338.1:0-8048 GCA_040509765.1 Xanthomonas sp. | reverse complement strand
ACGCATACGCACGGTGGTGGGATCGGCCGACGCGCCCGCGCAACTGGTGCAACTGGGCCAGGCCGAAGCGGTCTGCGCGATTGATGATGATGGTGTTGGCGTTGGGGATGTCGATGCCGGACTCGATGATCGTCGTCGCCAGCAGCACGTTGAAGCGCTGCTTGTGGAAATCGAGCATGACCCGTTCGAGCTCGCGCTCGGGCATCTGGCCGTGCGCCACGCCGATGCGCGCTTCGGGCACCAGTTCCTGCAACTCGCGCTGCATGCGGCCGATGCTTTCCACGTCGTTGTGCAGGAAGTAGAGCTGGCCGCCGCGGGCCAGTTCGCGCTGGAAGGCTTCGCGCAGCAGCGCGTTGTCCCACTGGGTGACGAAGGTCTGCACCGCCAGCCGGTTCGGCGGCGGCGTGGCGATGATCGACAGATCGCGCAGGCCGGCCATGGCCATGTTCAAGGTGCGCGGGATCGGCGTGGCGGTGAGGGTCAGCAGGTGTACGTTGGCGCGCAGCGCCTTCAGCGCCTCCTTCTGGCGCACGCCGAAGCGCTGCTCTTCGTCGACGATGACCAGGCCCAGGTCCTTGAACTTCACGTCGGGCTGCAACAGGCGATGGGTGCCGACGATCACGTCGATGCTGCCGGCGGCGACCTTCTCCAGCTCGGCCTTGATCTCCTTGCTGCTCTTGAAGCGCGACAGCACCTCGACCCTGAGCGGATAGTCGGCGAAGCGGTCGCGGAAGTTGCGGTAGTGCTGTTCGGCCAGCAGGGTGGTCGGCACCAGCACCGCCACCTGCTTGCCGGCGCTGGCCGCGGCGAAGGCCGCGCGCACCGCGACCTCGGTCTTGCCGAAGCCGACGTCGCCGCAGACCACGCGGTCCATCGGCTGGCTGCTGGCCAGGTCGCGCAGGGTGGCGTCGATCGCGGCCAACTGGTCCGGGGTTTCCTCGAACGGGAAGCCGGCGGCGAACGGCTCGTACATCGCCCGGTCCACCTGCAGCGCCAGCCCGGCGCGGGCCTGGCGGCGCGCCTGGATCTCCAGCAGCTCCGCGGCCACGTCGCGCACCTTCTCGGCGGCCTTGCGCTTGGCCTTGGTCCATTGCTCGCCGCCCAGCGAGTGCAGCGGCGCAGTCTCGGCCGAGGCGCCGGAGTAGCGGCTGATCAGGTGCAGCTGCGCGACGGGCACGTACAGCCGGTCGCCCTTGGCGTATTCGATTTCCAGGAACTCGCCGGGCATGCCGCCGGCATCGAGCACGATCAGCCCGCGGTAGCGGCCGACGCCATGGTCCTCGTGCACGATCGGCGCGCCCTCGGACAATTCGCCCAGGTCGCGGATGATCGCTTCCGGCTCGCGCCCCACGCGCCGGCTGCGCCGCGGCTGGCTGGCGCGCTCGGGGAACAGCTGGCGCTCGGTCAGCACCGCGATGCGCGGCTCCTCCAGCGCAAAGCCATCGTCCAGCGGCGCCACGGCAATGGCGAAGCGCGCAGCAGAAAGCCCCTCTCCCTTCGGGAGAGGGGTTGGGGTGAGGGTCCGACCGCTAGGGAGTTTTGCTTGTGCTGCTGTAGAAGATGCGGACGAAGCAGTCTTCTTCGATGAAGATGGCGCGAGCGCCACACCCTCATCCGGCGCTTCGCGCCCCCTTCTCCCGGTGGGAGAAGAGAGGAATGCCGTGAAGTTCGGCAGCACCTCGGGCTTGAGATCCGCCGCAGCCAACACTTCCAGCAAGGCCTCGCGGCGGCCGGGCGAATCGGCGGCGATCAGCACGCGGCCCGGATAGTGGTCCAGAAAGCTCTTCAGCGCCGCGCCCGGCGCGGCGTCCTTGGCCGCCACCGGCAACGGCGGCAGCGGCTGGTCGCCCAGCGCCTGCGCCTCGTCGATGCGCGGGTGGTCGGCGGCCCACACGTCGATGCGCGGCAGTGCGTTGAGGCGTTCGCGCAGCGCGTCCGGCGTCTGGTACAGCTCCTCCGGGGCCAGCAGCGGGCGCTCCACGTCGTGGCGGCGTTGCTCGTAGCGGGCCTGGGTCTGCGTCCAGAACGCGTCGGCGGCGGCGCCGACGCCGGGCGCGATCAGCGGCAGCACCTGCTCGCCCAGATAGTCGAACAGGGTGGCGGTGGCCGCGCGCGCGCCGCTGCCGCGGCTGTCCTGGAAGAACAGCGGCAGGTAGTACTCGATGCCCGACGGCGCCAGCCCGGCCTTCAGGTCCTGGTACAGCGCGCTGCGCCGGGTGTCCACGTCGAAGCGTTCGCGCAACGCGGTCAACACCCGCTCCACGCTGACCTCGTCCATCGGCACCTCGCGCCCGGGCAGCATGTGCACCGACTGCACATGGTCCAGCGAGCGCTGCGATTCCGGGTCGAAGGCGCGGATCGAGTCGATGTCCTCGTCCAGCAGCTCGATCCGCAGCGGCGCCTCGGTGCCCATCGGGTACACGTCGAGCAGGCCGCCACGCACGGCGAAATCGCCCGGGTCCATCACCTGCGGCACGTTGCGATAGCCGGCGCTTTCCAGCCGGCGCTTCTCCGCATCCAGGTCCAGGCGCTGGCCCACGCGCAGGTCGAAACTGCCGCCGACGATGTAGCGCAGCGGCGCCACCCGCTGCATCAGCGTCTGCACCGGCACGACCACGATGCCCTGGGTCAGGGTCGGCAGCCGGTGCAGTGCGGCCAGGCGCTGGCTGACGATGTCCGGGTGCGGACTGAATTGATCGTAGGGCAGGGTTTCCCAGTCCGGGAACGGCACCACCGGCAGGCTGGGATCGTCGCCGAGCAGGCTGTGCAGGTCGGCTTCGAGCTGGTGCGCGCTCTGGTTGTCACGGGCCACCACCAGCAACGGCCCGCGATGCGCGGACGCGGCGCAGGCGATGTGCCAGGCCAGTGCGGTGGAAGAAGCGGGAGCGCGCCAGTGCGCGCGGAGCTGGCCGGATCTGGGCAGCGGCGGAACGGGGAAGGAGAGGGGCGGCATGGACCGTGGAGTTTAGCAAAGCCGGGTGCCGCGACTGCTGCAGCGGGACCCGGAACAGACCGCGCGCCGGCTGGCCGCACGGGAGGGAATGGAAAAGCGATGTGCGGCGCGCGCCGGGCTCAGTTGCCCAGTTCCAGCACCACCCGCACCAGATCCGGATTGTCCGGATGCGGCATGCGCTGGAAGCCCAGCGACTCGGCCAGTTGCAGCATCGGCACGTTGCGTTCGAGCACATCGCCGTAGAGCCGATCCAGATACTTGCGGCGCGCCCACTTGACCAGCTTGCGCATCAGCTGCCGGCCCAGGCCCTGGCCGGAGACGAAGCTGCTGACCAGGATCGCGTACTGCGCCTCGCGGGTGCCGGGGATGATCGCCGCGCGCGCCACTGCGCCGACCACGGCCTCGCCCGGCGGCAGCGGCTCGGCCGCGACCAGGATCAGTTCCGACTTCGGATTGGGATGGGTGAGCCGCTGCGCCATTTCCTCAGTCAGTTCTTGCATCGAATGCAGGAAGCGCTCGCGGATCTCGGTGGGCCCGAGCAGGCCGAACGCGCCTTGCAGGGGCGCGCTGTCTTCCGGCCGGATCGGCCGGATCAACAATTCGCGCCCACTGGGCAGGGTGAAGGTTTCATGCCACGGAGGCATGCGGTTGCGGGTTGCCATGGCCGTATGATCCTCGACGAAGCCTGGATTCTCGCATTAGCCGGCATCGGCTCCCGTGAACGCAGCGTCCTGCGCGTGTGCGCTTCCGATGGCCTTGCTACAGTGGCGCTTCGTCCAAGGGAATGCACGCCGATGAAGACGTCGCATGCCGTCGCCGTGTCCGCGGCGATCGGGCTGGGCCTGGTCGTACTGCTGGCGGTGCTGCTGCTGGGCGGCCGCTGGTGGGTGCTGCGTACCCTGCACGGCGACACGCCGAAGACCGCCACCGCCACCGCGGGCACTGCCGCCGATGCGCGGGCGCAGGCGACGCAGGCATTGGCCCCGTACCAGGCGCGCCTGCAGGCCACGCGTCGGCCAGTGGTGCACCTGCACCTGCAGCCGATGGCGCAGGACGACCGCCTGGCCAGCAAGGTCGGCGGGCGTCCCTACTGGACCGGGGACAGGCCCTATCCGCATGCGGCCGATGGCCAGCCGCTGGCGCTGCTGGCGCAGATCGATCTGGCGCGGGTGCCACCCATACAGGGCTATCCGCGCCAGGGCATGCTGCAGTTCTTCATCGCTGGCGACGATGTCTATGGTGCCAACTTCGGCGACGCGCGCAGCGACCTGGCCGCGCTGAGTGCGCAACGCAATTTCCGCGTGGTGTACTGGCCGCAGCCGAAGGCGTCGGCGCGGCAGGCCGAGGTGCCGTTGGCGGCGGCCGAGCAGTTGCCGTTCGATCCGTCGCGGCCGCGGGCGATGCAGTTCGACGCCGGCGAGGAGACCATCGGCAGCCGCGATGTGCGGTTCGAGCAGGCGCTGGGAACGCCGCTGGAGGCCGTCGCCGCCGCGTACGCCAGCCGCCACGCGTTGCCGCAGGATGCGGTGGACGACGCGTTGTACGAAGTGCTGAGCCGCGGCGGGCACAAGCTCGGCGGCTACCCGGAGTTCACCCAGGAAGATCCGCGTACGCCGCAGGACCGGCAGGTCCTGCTGCTGCAGTTGGACAGCGACGAGCAGATGCTGTGGGGCGACAGCGGTGTCGCCAATTTCTTCATCGATCCGGACGACCTGCGACGCGGCGATTTCAGCCGGGTCGCCTACAACTGGGATTGCTTTTGAACGCACGCATGCGCCATGCGCGCGGCGCGTCGCGTGCCGCCTTGGCCCGGGACCTCACGTCTCGCGCTTGAGCCATTCCAGTCGCGTGCTGGCCCCGTCTTCGCCCAGGTGCGCCTTCAGCGGCGGCAGCGCGTGTGCCAGCGTCTGTTCGAACTGCCAGGGCGGATTGAGCAGCAGCATGCCGCTGCCGTTGAGCCGCAGCGGCGAATCGTCCGGACGCACCTGCAGTTCGGCGACCAGCGCCGACGCCACCGGCAGGGCCGCGGCCTTGCGGAAGAACGGCTGCAGGCTGCGGCGCTGCTTGATCGGGTACCACACGGCGCACACCGCCTGCGGCCAGCGACTCAGGGTCTCGCGCAGCGCGGCCACGATCAGCGGGTACTCGGCGTCCTGCGCCTCGTACGGCGGGTCGATCAGCACCAGTCCGCGGCCGATCCGGTTGGCCCCGGACTTCGGCGGCAGGAACGCCTTGATCGCCGCGTAGCCGTCGCCGGCATGGACCTGCACGCGGCGGTCGTGGGCGAACAGCGCCTTGAGTTCGGCCGCTTCCTCGGCCTGCAGTTCGCAGGCGGCCAGGCGGTCCTGCGCGCGCAGCGCCTGCGCCACCAGCAGCGGCGAGCCAGGATAGGCGACCAGGGCGCCGACCGGATTGTCGGCCTGCACCGCGCGCAGGTAGCGCTCCACCACCTCGGGCAGGGTCGGCTGGCCCATCAGCCGCAGCACGCCGGCGGCCGCCTCGCCGGTCTTGCGCGCCTCGTTGGCGGCGAACAGGTAGCGGCCGCGCCCGGCGTGGGTATCGAGCACGAAGAACGGGCTGTCCTTGCGCTTGAACGCATCGAGCAGGGCCAGCAGCACGATGTGCTTGAGGACGTCGGCATGGTTGCCGGCGTGGAAGGCGTGGCGGTAATTCATCCGCGCAGTGTACGGGGCGCCAGGCCCGCCGGCCACGCTGGGAGGCGGTGACGGCCCAGCGCCTGTCTGCCGGCGCGGTACACTAGCCCAGCGACCGCCGCTGGCGGCCGCGCGGCGTCTCCCTGGCATGAATCGGGAGGTGCGGACGATGGGCCTGTGCATCCGGGCGCAGGCGTCGTCGCAGCGTTCGGGTGCGCAGTGCCAGTGCCGCGTGGGGCGGCCGGCGAATGCCACGGTTTGCATGTTCATGTCTTCTTCCCTGTTGCTCGGTGTCCTGGCGCTGGCGTTGCCGTTCGCTGCATTCGGCGCCTCCCGTTCCGAGGCGACCGCCCCTGGCGCAGCGCAGGCTGCGGCGTTCGATGCGCTGATCGAGGAGGTCGGTGCGCACGGCAAGGACATGGCCGCCGACGAACAGGCCTACCGTGTCGCGCATGCGCGCCTGCAGGCGTTGCTGCCCGCCGGCGACCCGGTGCGGCGCGCGCGCCTGGACGCCTTCGACTGCCAGCATTTCCCGCAGGGGCCGGCCGCGGCGGTGGAGCAGGCGCGGCGCGGCGAGCGCAGCGCGATCGGGCGCGCGCATGCGCAGGTGCGCCTGGAGTACCTGCTGTGCGAAACCTATGCGCTGTACAACGACGGCCAGCGCCCGGCCTACCTGCGGCCCGCCACCACGATCCTGGCGCTGACCGGCGCGCAGCGGTTCCCGCGCTTGCGCGCGGCGGCCCTGCGCATGCGTGCCTTCGCCGAGCGCGATGCCGGCCACTATGCGCAGTCGCTGCGGACATTGCAGGAACTGCGCGCGCTCGACGCGCGGCGCGATGGCGGCTGGGTGGCGCTGCTGACCCTGATCGGCATCGCCGACGCCTACCTGGACATGGGCCTGCCGGACCTGTCGCACCAGGTCGTCGCCGAGGTCCTGCAGCGGGCCAAGCACGGCGATGGCGGCTACATGCAGGCGCTGGCGGTGGAGCGCGAAGGCGCCATCGCCGAGCAGCGCGGCGACCTGCCGGCGGCGCTGGCCGCCTACCTGCGTGCGGCGGCGCTGCATGGCCGGCATCCGCTGGAAGGCTCGCAGGCGTCGTTGCTGCTGCGCGCGGCGCGGGTCAACGCGTTGTTGGGCAACCTGCCGCAGGCGCGGAGGCAGCGCCTGCAGGCCGAGGCGCAACTGGTCGCGATGGGCGCCACACGGCTGATGCGGGCGCGACGCGATTACGTGGATGCGCTGATCGCCGAGCGCGGTGGCGACCCACGGGCCGCCCTGGTGCTGGCCGAGCAGGCCGAGCAGGGCTACCGCGCCAACGGCGACCTGCGCAGCCTCAGCGACGTGCTGGACCTGAAAGCCCAGGCCCTGCGCGCGCTGGCGGCATGGCGCCAGGCGCTGGATGCGCGCGAGGCGCAGATGCGCGTGCAGCAGGAGCTGGACACGCGCATGCAGCGCGAGCAATCGCAGTTCCTGATCGCCGAATCGGAAAGCCGCGAGCGCGACCTGGCGGCGTTGCAACTGGCGCAGAAGGCCGAGACCCAGCGCAACCTGCTGCGCTCGATGGAACGCGAGGCGACCTTGCGGCGCGCGCTGCTGGGGGCGGCGCTGTTGTTGCTGGCGGTGCTCGGCGGCGTGCTGTTCCTGACCCTCGGGCGCCTGCGCGGCGCCCGCCGCGAAGTGCGCATCGACAGCCTCACCGGCGTCGCATCGCGGCGCCAGGTGCTGGGCGAACTGGAGACCGCGCTGGCGGCGCTGCCGCGCGGTGGACGCATGCCGCTGTCGGTGCTGGCGCTGGACGTGGACCACTTCAAGCGCATCAACGACGAGCACGGCCATGCCGCGGGCGACCAGGTGCTGCGGCTGGTCGCCACGACCCTACGGCAGAGCCTGCGCCGGAGCGACAGCGTCGGCCGCACCGGTGGCGAGGAGTTCCTGGCGCTGCTGCCCGGCGCGGCCTGCGCCGAGGCGAGGGCGCTGGCCGGGCAACTGCGCGAGGTGCTGGAGCGGCAGGCGTTCGACGCGATCGTGCCGGGCCTGCGCCTGACCGTCAGCATCGGCATCGCCGAGGCCGGCGTCGGCGAGAGCAGCCAGGCACTGCTGGCGCGTGCCGATGCCGCGCTGTACCGGGCCAAGCGTGGCGGCCGCAATCGGGTGGAGCTGGCGACGCCGCCGGACACGGCTGGCCCGCGCGGCGGCCGCGGTGACTGACGCGCCCGCGTCCACGTCCGCGAGGGACGTGGCCGGGACGGACGCGTCCGCTCGCTGACGTCAGATTCCCTTAAGAACCGTCGCTCACACTGCGGCATGGCGCCGCGCTGGCGGGTGCGGATGGTCGTGGTCTGCCCCTGCTGCCGTGGGGCAGCGCGATTCCTGTAGGCCCTTTATCCCCGCCCGACGACGCGGTGCAAGGTCGCGTCGTCGGCCACTCCACCGGCCTTCC
>JBEVKG010000337.1:0-3609 GCA_040509765.1 Xanthomonas sp. | reverse complement strand
GCGTTTGCGTTACGACGGGCGGCAGCGCGCGAAGCGCCACCGCCGCGCGCAGGCTTACTTGGCGGCGTTCAAGGTCGCTTCGGTGGTGATGCGGATCTTCACCTCGTCGCTGACGTTGGGCACGTAGGCGCCCAGGCCGAAGTCGCTGCGCTTGATCGTGGTGGTGGCGTCGAAGCCCAGCGCCGGCACCTTCTTCATCGGGTGCGGACCGGCACCGTTGAGGGTCACCGCCAGCACCACCGGCTTGGTCGTGCCCTTGATGGTCAGGTCGCCGGCGACGGTCAGCTTGTTGGCGCCGGCCGAGGTCACCTTGGTGCTCTTGAAGGTGGCGGTCGGGAACTTGGCCGCGTCGAAGAAGTCGGCGCTCTTCAGGTGCTCGTCGAACTTGGCGGTGAAGCTGTTGAGGCCGGACAGCGGCAGGGTCACGTTGACGCTGGACTTGCTCACGTCCTGGGCGTTGTAGACCAAGGTGCCGTCGACGTCGCCGAAGTGCGCGGTCGGGTTGGAGAAGCCGAAGTGGCTCCACTGCACCAGCACGTCGGTGTGGGCCGGGTCGAGGGTGTAGGTGCCGGACACGCCCTTGGCGGGGGCAGCGGCGGCGGCCGGCGCGGCGAAGGCGCTGGTGGCGGGCTGGGCGACGACGACGGCCAGGGCCATGGCGAGCGGGAGCAGCAGTTTGCGGGTCTTGGTCATGGTGGAACTCCTTGGAGGGGTGATGGGACGAAACTGCGGCAGGCGCGGGCCTGCGGTGGGACAGGGAAGCGGGACGCGCGCGCTCACTCGATGCGCGCGGCCTCGTCGAAGCTCAGCCGCGGCAGCCGCGGGAACAGGCCGCTGGGGTCGCCGTAGCCGAGGTTGACCAGGAAGTTGGATTTGATCGCAGTGCCTGCGAAGAACGTGGCATCGACCTTGGCGTTGTCGAAGCCGGACATCGGGCCGGCATCCAGGCCCAGCGCGCGCGCGGCCAGGATCAGGTAGGCGCCCTGCAGCGAGCCGTTGCGGAACGCGCCCTCGCTGCGGCCTTCGCGCGGGCCGTCGAACCAGCTCTTGGCGTCGGTGTGCGGGAACAGGTACGGCAGCTTCTCGTGGAAGTCTTCGTCGTGGGCGACGATCACCGTGACCGGCGCGGCCAGGGTCTTGGCCAGGTTGCCCTCGGACAGCGCCGGCTTGAGCTTTTCCTTGGCCTGCGGCGAGGTGACGAAGACGAAACGCGCCGGGCTGCCGTTGGCGGCGGTCGGGCCCCACTTCACCAGGTCGTACAGCGCGCGCAGGGTGTCTTCGCCGACCGGCTTGTCCAGGAAGGCGTTCTGGGTGCGGGCGGTGCGGAACAACTGGTCGAGGGCGGCGTCGTGCAAGGCGTCGGACATGCGGGGAATTCCTTGATCGAGGGAAGCGCCAGGATGCCCGGTGGGGCCGTCCCGATGCGAGGCGGCCAGTGTAGAGTGGCACGATTGTCGCAACACCCGGCCACAATGCAACGGATTACTACCAAACGTGAAACGATCGGACGCGACCTGGGCGATTAGCGATGGCCGCGCCGGCAACGCGCGCCAGGCCGAGGCGCTGGCCGCCGCGTTGACGCTTCCGGCCACCACACCGATCCAGCCGCAGGTGCTGCAGCCGCACATGCCGTGGCGCTGGCTGGCGCCGCGCTGGCTGCCCGGCGCGCAGCACGCTTTTGGGGAGAGTTTCGCCGCCGCACTGCGGCAGCCGCCGCCGCTTGCGGTGGGCTGTGGCCGCCAGGCGGCGCTGGCGACGCGGCTGCTGCGCGCGCGCGGCAGCCGGGTGGTGCAGATCCTGGATCCTCGGCTGGACCCGCGGCACTGGGACGTGGTGGTGGTCCCGGCGCACGATCGCCTGCGCGGCGCCAACGTGCTGACCCTGCTCGGCAGCCTGCATCCCATCGACGATGCCTGGCTGGCCGCCGGGCGCGCGGCGTTTCCTGCGCTGGGCGCATTGCCCTCGCCGCGCGTCGGTCTGTTGGTGGGCGGTCCGTCCGGGCTGGCGCCGTGGAGCGACGCGCAGGCACACGCGGCCTTCGCCGCCATGGCCGCGCAGCTACGCACGCACGGCGGCAGCATCCTCGCCAGCGCATCGCGGCGGACGCCCCCTGCGGTGGCCGCGGCCTTGCGGCGCACGTTCGCCGAGGTACCGGGCATCGTGTGGTGCGGCGCGGACGATGGCGCCAATCCCTACGCCGGCCTGCTCGGCTGGGCCGAGCGCCTGGCCTGCACGCCGGATTCGGTGAACCTGCTGTCCGAGGCCTGCGCCACGCGCGTGCCGGTACAGGTGGTGATGCCGGAGACGGCGCGGGGCCGCGCCCTGGATTTCCATCGCGCCTTGCAGGCGCGGGGCCGTTTGCCTTTGGCCGAGGAGGCCGGCGACGCGCACGCCGCCGGCATCGAACCGCTACGCGAAACCGAGCGCGTCGCCGCGCTGATCCGCGACCGCCTGGCGCTGGCCTGATCGGCCGCCATGCCGGCGTCGCTGCCACGACGCCGACACGGCAACCGGGCCCAACGCGTTACGGATTGCTCGGCGAGCGCGGCACGCCGGCCGGCGCCGCATCCAGCGCGCCGATCAGCAACCGCACCACCGGCGTGCCCAGGCCGACCGTGTAGTTGTACTTGCCCTTGATCGGCTGGTTGTTGTCGACCACGCCGTTGTAGCCGGGGATGCCGCGATGCAGCGCCTCCGGGCCATTGGCGGCCAGGCGGTACAGGTAGTCGTTGAGATTGCCCTGGCGGCCCTGCTTCTCCACCAGCAGCGCGACCGCGCTGGCGAACTCCGGCGCGGCGACGCTGGTGCCGATCAACGCCGAGATGCGGCCCTTGAAGTAGACCGCCACCGAACTGGTGCCGTCCCGGCACGGCTGCGTCGCCGTCCCCGGGCAGCCGCCGACCAGCATGCCGATGTCCGGCAGCGTGCGCATCGACGTGCGCGACCCGCCCAGCGCGCGCAACTGGTAGGCCGGGCGCTGGAACAGCGTGCTGACGCCGCCGCCGGCCCCCCAGTAGCCGCCGGCCAGGTTCGCGCCGAAGCCATAATAGTCGGCGGTCTGCAGCGGATCGCCGTAGGCGCTTTCGCTCTTGTAGCCCGACTCCAGGCTGCCCTTCTTGTACGCGGTGAGCAGGTTGCCGCCGCCGACCGCGGTCACGTGCGGGCTGGCGGCCGGATGCTCGACGCCGGCGACGAAACGGCCGTCCTTGTGGTCGACCGCGTACTGCGTGTCGGCGCAGTCCAGGCCGGCGTTGTCGCCGCTGGAGGCGACGAAGGTGATGCCCTGCGCATTGCCCTGCTTGAACACCGCATCGTAGGGACGCAGCTCCGAGGTGAAGTCCTTGCCGCCGTTGTAGGCCGCGGTGTAGTACAGCTCGCAGCCGCCGAACGAGGAGCTGACCACGTCGGCCTGGTTGTCCTGCACGATCTGCCGGTAGCCGGCCAGCACGGATGCGTCGGTCAGGTCGGGGATCACGTACAGCAGCACGTGCGCGCCGGGTGCGCCGCCCAGCGCCATCTGCACGTCGAGCGCGGCCTCGCCGGCCGCGTCGTCGTTGCCGTCCTGCAGGCCCGGCTTGGCGCCTGCCACGTAGCGACGTGCGTACAGGG
>JBEVKG010000336.1:0-3490 GCA_040509765.1 Xanthomonas sp. | reverse complement strand
ACCGGCCGCCGCCCCGGGCGAGAGCAAGCCGCTGGTGATCGGCCACCGCGGCGCCAGCGCGCTGCGCCCCGAGCACACCCTGGCGTCGTACGCCAAGGCCATCGCCGACGGCGCCGACTTCATCGAGCCGGATCTGGTCTCGACCAAGGACGGCGTGCTGGTGGCGCGCCACGAGAACGAGATCGGCGGCACCACCGACGTGGCCGCGCATCCGGAGTTCGCCGCGCGCAAGACCGTCAAGCAGATCGACGGGCAGCGCGTGGAAGGCTGGTTCACCGAAGACTTCACCCTGGCCGAACTGAAGACCCTGCGCGCGCGCGAGCGCCTGCCGCAACTGCGCGGCACTGCCTTCGACGGGCAGTTCCAGGTGCCGACCATGGACGAGATCATCGACTTCACCGCGGCCGAGTCGGCCACGCGCGGGCGGCCGATCGGGCTGATTCCCGAGATCAAGCACGGCACCTACTTCCGCGGGCTCGGCCTGGCGATGGAAGACAAGCTGGTCGCCACCCTCGATGCGCATGCCTACACGCGCAAGGCGCCGGTGGTGATCCAGTCGTTCGAGATCGGCAACCTGGAATACCTGCACGGCACGCTCGGCAGCACCCATCCGAACGTGCGCCTGGTGCAGTTGCTGGGCGATCCCAAGGAGCGCCCGGGCGACCAGTTGCGCGACGGCCCGACCTACGCGCAGATGGGCAGCGCACAGGGCCTGCGCGCGATCGCCAGGTACGCCCAGCTGGTCAGCCCGAACCTGCGCGCGATCGTGCCGGTGACCGCCGATGGCGCCCTGGCCGCGCCCACGCCCTTCGTCGCGGATGCGCATGCGGCCGGCCTGCAGGTGATTCCGTACACGTTCCGGCCCGAGAACTATTTCCTGCCCAAGCGACTGCAGGACGCGCGCGGCCCGGCCGCGGTGAACGCCGCCGGCAGCATCAGCGAAATGCGCGCGCTGATCGACGCCGGCATCGATGGCTTCTTCACCGACGATCCGGCCGTAGGCCGCGCGGCGGTGGACGGGACACCGCCGCCGGCGCGGTGAGGCTGGGTTTGGGGAATGGGGATTGGGGAATCGCAACAGCGGTTCCCGTCGCGGGATTCCTCTTGTAGGAGCGGCTTCAGCCGCGGTGGAGCCGGGATTGGGGAATAGGGAATGGGGAATCGCAACAGCGGTCCCCAGCGCGGAGTTCCATTTGTAGGAGCGGCTTCAGCCGCGACGCGTGGAGCTTGGGGACACGCCGTGCGAAGCGGACGCATCGTCGGGTCGGGACTGAAGTCCCTCCCACAGTGCGGCCTCCGGCAGTGCCGGTGCGGTGAAGCCGGGAATGGGGATTGGGGAATCGCAACAGCGGTTCCCGTCGCGGGGCTTCTGTAGGAGCGGCTTCAGCCGCGACAGGGCGTTTCCCGATCTCGCGTGGTCGCGGCTGAAGCCGCTCCTACGAAAACAGCGTGCGCGCTGCCGGCATGGTCATGCCGCGGCCGGGCCGCGATAATGCGCGCCCACGCCTCGCCCCCGATCGACCGTGCCATCCGTCCCCGCTCCCTCGCCCACTTTCGCCGCGCTGACCCCGCGCGCGCTGCTGCTGTCCGTGCTGGCGATGGGCGCGGTGGTGCTGCTGTCGAACGTGCTGGTGCAGTTCCCGATCAACGACTGGCTGACCTGGGGCGCCTTCAGCTATCCGCTCGCGTTCCTGGTCAGCAACCTGATCAACCGCCGCTTCGGCCCGCGCGCGGCGCGGCGGGTGGCCTGGTGCGGCTTCGCGCTGGCGGTGCTGCTGTCGATCTGGATCGCCACCCCGCGCATCGCCGCGGCCTCGTGCCTGGCCTTCATCGCCGCGCAACTGCTGGACATCACCGTGTTCGACCGGCTGCGCCGCGGGCGCTGGTGGCGCGCGCCGATCGTCGCCACCACCTGCAGCGCGACCCTGGACACCACGATCTTCTGGTCGATCGCCTTCGCCGGCTCGGCGCTGCCGTGGCTGAGCTGGGCCGCCGGCGACCTGGCGGTGAAACTGGGTATCGGCGTGTGCCTGCTGGCGCCGTTCCGCGCGCTGCTGTGGCGGATGGCGCCGACGCGCTAGCAGCGGATTTGCCGCGCGGCGCCGGCTTCACAAACGGCCGCGGCACACGTTGAACAGGCCATCGGCGGTGCGCCTCCCGCGCGCCGCGCCTGCGACGAGACCCTGCCCATGCCGCACGACGTCCCTCCCGCCCTCGCGCTCAGCGCGCTCAACGCCACCCTGACGCAACTGCATCCCCCCGGCACCGCGCTGGCCACGCTGACCAGCCCGGCCGTCTCCGACCCGGCGTGGTCGTGCAAAACCTTCGCGCCGCTGATGCTGGAGATGGTGCTGCTGCGCCGCGACCGCCCCTTGCGCACCACGCCGTACCTGGCCGATGCGGCGCTGCCGACCTTCGCCGACGGCGACTTCGTCAACATCGTGCTGCTGGGCGATCCGTCGCAATTGATCCACAACGTCAATGTCCTGGTGGCAGGCGACCGGGTCTACCTGTTCCAGGCCTACCTCGAGCAGGTCGTGGACGTGGTGCGGGTGTTCGAGTCCACTACGTTCTACACGCTGTGGCACGACTTGTGCGCCGGCCGCGCCGGCCTGTGGAAACACGCTTACCAGGCATTGTTCGGGGTGGATCCGAACCAGGTGGTGGACACCGATCCCGACACGGCCTGGTTCCAGTCGCAGTACGTCAGCCTGTAACGCTCGCCGCCGCCGCATTGCGGCGAGGTTGACGACTGCGACGCGGGCCGCATGCCCGGGCCGCCTGCCGATGCAGGGCAGCTGCGACGATGCGTTCTGCCGCGACGCGGCGTGAGGCGGCGTTGCTGGAAACGCGTGTGGCCGTCTGCGCGCCTGCGCTCGCCGTCGTCATGGCAGGCGCGCTTTGCTGCCATCACGCGCCGCGCGATTGCGCCATGTCGCCCTCCGCGCGGCCGTCGACGAACGCCAGCTCCAGGGCGACCGCTGCGGCGCGGATCGCCGCACGCGCCGCGGCGATCTCGGCCGTGGGCGCGGTCAGGCGCGGACGCCGGTCCAGCGTGCAGGCCAGGCCCGCCTCCACCAGCGTGGCGTGCGCGGCATGCAGGCTCGCCGCGATGGGCGGGCGCAGCCAGCCGCTGTGCGCCAGCGCGTCGATCAGCGCCGGGGTGTCGCGCGGCACCAGCAGCGCCGGCTGCTGCGCGGCGCCGTGCAGCACGCCGGCTTGCACCAGGAACTGCAGGTCGACCAGACCGCCGGCGCCCTGCTTGAGGTCGAAGCGCGCGGCATCGCTGCGGTCCAGCTCGGCGCGCATGCGCGCGCGCATCTTGCGCACTTCCTCGCGCAGCGCTGCAGCCTCACGCGGGCGCGCCAGGGTCTGCGCGCGCACCTGCTCGAACTGCTGCAGCAGCGGCGCATCGCCGGCCACGCCGCGCGCGCGCACCAACGCCTGGTGCTCCCAGGTCCAGGCGCGCTCGCGCTGGTACTCGCGGTAG
>JBEVKG010000335.1:0-4426 GCA_040509765.1 Xanthomonas sp. | reverse complement strand
CAGCTTCGGCGTCATCGAAACCCTGCGCGCGCTGCGGCCGACGCAGTCGCTCGAGCTGGTCCACCGGCTCGACCGCGACACCTCGGGCCTGATGGTGCTGGCCAAGAAGCGCTCGGCCCTGACCCAGCTGCAGGCGCTGCTGCGCGAGGGCGACGACGAGGAAGCGCCCAACAAGAAATACCTCGCGCTGCTGGTCGGCAAGATGCCCACCGGCACCATGACCGTGGATGCACCGCTGCACGTCGGCCTGCGCCAGGGCGGCGAGCGCCACGTCCAGGTCAATCCGGCGGGCAAGGCCTCGCTGAGTCACTTCAAGGTGCTCGAGCGCCGCGGCGGGCAGTCCTATTGCGAGGTTCGCATCGAGACCGGCCGCACCCACCAGATCCGCGTCCACGCCCAGCACATCGGCCACGCGATCGCGGGCGACGACAAGTACGGCGATGCCGAGGTCAACAAGCGCCTGCGCGATCAGGTCGGCCTGAAGCGGATGTTCCTGCACGCCTCGACGCTCGAGTTCTCGCTCGACAACGGCAAGACGCCGTACCTGCTCAACGCGCCGCTGGCGCCGGAGCTGATCGACGTGCTGGACCGCCTGGCATAACCGCCACCGTCATCCCGGCGAACGCCGGGATCCATCTGCTCTTACTTCCCGCCAGCGCGACGCCGCTGCTCATCGAGGGCGAAGCACGCCTGCGGTCGCACTGCCGGCGGGCGGAAGTTCACCGGCACCTGCAACTTGCTCGACTGCGCCACGCCGCCACGGGTCGCCGGCTTGAAGGTCCAGTTGCGCACGCCTTCCAGCGCGGCCTTGTCCAGCGGAGCGATGCCGCTGCTGCGCAACACATTGGCCGAAGCGACCTTGCCATCCGCCCCGACCGACAGCGCCAGCAGCACCTGGCCGCCGACGTTGTCGCAGGCCAGTTCCTCGGGATAGCCGGGTGGAGGCGTATCGACCGCCCTCAGCTCGGTCAGTGCGACCGGCGCCGGCGCCGGCGTTTCGGACCCCTTGTGGCACGCACCCAGCAGCAGGGGCAGGGCGACCGAGGCCAGCGCGGCGAAACGGTGGCGGCGAAGCATGCTCTTCATATCCGTGCCCATCATGTCCATGCTGACTGTCCCGGGGAATGTGGAAAGGGCCGAAGCGATCAACCGGCCAGGGCGTCGGCCTTGGCCGCGCAGATGAAGTCGTTCTCGCTCAGGCCGCCGACGTCGTGGGTCGAATAGCGCACGACGCAGCGGTTGTAGTGCACACCCAGGTCCGGGTGGTGGTCCTCGCGGTGGGCCATGAATGCCAGCGCGTTCACGAACGCCATGGTTTCGTAGTAGTTGCCGAACGAGTACGTCCTGGAGAGGGCGTGCCCGTCCTCGACCAGTTCCCAGCCTTGAACCTGCGGCAGCAGTTCGCGGATGCGAGCTTCGCTGAGCCGGTGTTCGCTGCCGCGACGGGCAAGGCAATGGGCCTGGGCGAGGGGGACGAGGTCGTTCATCGGCAATGATTCCTTTACGCGTCCCGCCGACTGAACGGAAGCCATCGTCGGCGGTCATTCCAAGGGGGCGCACCATCGTGCTGCGCGGACCCCGGTAGAATAGCCCCCATGATCAACATTTCCGAATCCGCCCAGCGCCACTTCCTCAAGCTGATCGAACGCGAGGCCTTGCCGGGCCTGGGCGTGCGACTGGCTGCTGTCCACGCCGGCACGCCGCGCGCGGACGTGCGACTGGAGTTCGCCGAGCCCGGCGACCTGCAGGGTGACGAGTGGGCCGTGGACTGTGAAGGCTTCACGGTGTGGCTCGACGCCGCCAGCGTGAAGTACCTCGACGGCGCCCAGATCGACTACGAAACCCAGGCCACCGGTGGCCAGCTGCAGATCCGCGCGCCAAAGATCAAGGGCGAGGAGCCTGCCGAGTCGGCCTCACTTGTCGAGCGCGTGCACTGGATCGTCGAGCACGAGATCAATCCGCAGCTCGCGTCCCATCGCGGCAGTGTCGCGGTGCAGGAAGTCACCGCCGATGGCGTGGTCGTTCTGCGGTTCGGTGGTGGCTGCCACGGCTGCGGCATGGCCGACGTGACCCTCAAGCAGGGCATCGAGAAGACACTGATGACCAAGGTGCCCGGAGTGACGGCAGTGCGTGACGCCACCGATCACGAGACCGGCGACGCACCCTACATCCCCCGCGATTCGGCGGCCTGAGCAGGGCGCGGCGACGTAGATGTTCTCCGCCGCCGAACTGATCCACGCCCTGCAGCGACGGCTGCAGCGGATTTCGCCGCATTTGCGGCGCGCGCCCGGTGAGTTTCCGCCGGGCTGGCAGACCTGGTTCGCGAGCCTGCACGAGCGCATCGGCGCGGTTCGCGGCGCGACCGCCGAAGCCTTCATCGAGGTGTTCCTGGCGCGGCCGCTGGCCGTGCCGCCGCCAAAGCGCATTGGCGACCTGACCCGCTGGCAGTCCTTCGCCACGCTGTGGCGACAGGACTGGCACGGTGATGTAAAGCAGGACCGCATCGATCGGCGCGTGCACTGGTTCGCCACCGTTTTCACCGTGCTCTGGCACGTGTTCTTCGCGGCGATGCTGCTCTATCTGATGTACCTGCGCTTCATGGCCGCCAGCGCACTGCAGCCGCAGGGCGAACAAGTGGTCATGGTCGAATACGTCGGCAAGGGCACGCCGAAAGAACCGGGCGGCGGCCCGGGCGAGCCGGGCCAACAGCAACAGCAGCCGGCCCAGCCGCAACCGCAGCAAGCCGCTGCCGCGCCCGCCCAGGAAAGTGCAGCGAGTGCACCCAGCGCGCCGCCCAGTCCGCCCGAGGTCGCGATGCCGGCTCCGACAGTGGACGCACCGGTTCCGGAGGTCGCCCAGCGCGACGTCCCGGAACCGCAGTTGCCCCCGCCAGCGCCGACGGTCGAGCAACCGGTGGTGGTGAGCGAACCGACACCGAGCGAACCGACCGGATTCGTCCTGCCGCCGACGCGGCGTCGCCCGCCGGAAGCGGCCGTGGCGGCTCCGCAGCTGAGCACGGCGGCGCCCACCGTGCGCACCGCGGAAGTGGCCGAACCGGTGCAGCCGATCCGCCCGAACATCACCCCGCGCGAACTCGCCACGCCATCCATCGAGCAGCGCCAGCGCGAAGTCGCCGTGCGCGAAGTGCCAGTGCCCGTGCAGCTGCCGCCGGCACCCGTGCGCACGCTGCCGACTCCGACGGTGCCGGTGCCGCAAGTGCGATCGACCGCCCCCACCATTCGCACGGCCGAGATTCCGACCCCGCCGACACCCGCTCCTCCGTCACCGGCGCCCGCCGCAACGACGCCATCGGCGGCTCCGACAGCGAGCGCACCTGCCGCCAGTACCGCGACCGCAGCACCGCCCAGCAGTCAGGCGACGACGTCCGCCAGCACCGCGCCCGCACCTGCCGCAGGCACGCCCGGTTCCACGCAGCAGCGCCCTGCCGCGCCAGCCGGCAGCGGCACGCAGCCAGTGGCCGGCGCCGCTGCCGGACCGAAGCCGGCGCCCGCACCAGGAACCTGGTCGACACCCACGCGTGGCGATGACTGGGGTGAGTCGACCCGCAATCGCCCGGGTGGCCAGCGTGGCGAACAGCCCGGGCTCTACAACAGCGACGGGAGCGTCCGGATTGCCGACGCGCCGGGTTCGGCTTCGCCGGGACAGCCGCCGGGCACGATCACCGAGGAGATCAAGGACCTCGACCGCGCCGGCACGTGGCTGCGTCGCAAGCCCAACGATTTCGAGCCGACGAGCTTCGACAAGTACTGGGTTCCCAACGAGTCGCTGCTCGCCGAATGGGTGCGCAGGGGCGTGAGGAAGGTCGCGATCCCGATCCCGGGTACCAGCAAGAGCATCGAGTGCGTGATCTCGATGCTGAGCCTGGGCGGCGGCTGCGGCATCAGCGATCCCAACCTCAACGACCAGCCCGCCGGCGCGCGCCCGCCACCGGCGATACCGTTCAAACCGGCGTTGCAGGAAGACAACGGGTCGGTGAAGCCGGCCGGCGGCTGACCGTAATCCCTGCGAACGCCGGGATCCATCTGCTTCGCACGTCCACAAAAAAAGCCCGCCGAAGCGGGCTTTTTCGCTGTATCGCCAGGGGCGATCAGTGTGCGTTGTGCAGGTCGCGCAGGTTGCTCTGGCGCGAACCGAAGTAGGCGGCCAGGTCGGCGATCTGCTGGTCGGTCAGGTCCTTGGCCTGGCTCGACATCAGCGCGTGCTCGCGGTCGCCATCGCGGTAAGCCTGCAGGGCGTGGGCGATGTAGTCGTAGTACTGGCCGGCGAGCTTCGGGTAGGTCCCGTCGATCGGGGCATTGCCTTCGGCGCCATGGCAGTCGACGCAGGACTGGCCGGTGGCCTTGCCCTTGGTGCTGGCCAACTGTTCGCCGGCAGCGATGTGACCGGACGGCAGGCCGGCGGACGA
>JBEVKG010000334.1:0-23297 GCA_040509765.1 Xanthomonas sp. | reverse complement strand
GCATGAACGATCGGGTCAGTCAGCGTCGAGGCCAGGAGTGGCATGCGCTGCGCGAGCAGCGCCGCGCGCAGTCGATCGACAACAGCGGGCATGGCCGGCTGGTCGGCGTGTACCGCTGGATCGACCGGGTAGTGCAGGTGCGGCTGGACCCGCTGGGCAGTCGCCTGGTGCTGGAGTTCGAGCTGGCGCAGCCCGCGCAGCCGTGGCTGGCGCACCTTTGCCAGGCCGCGACGCCGCCGCTGCAGCCGCCGCCGGCATTGCCGTCGCCGACGAGCGGGCAGCCACCGTGCAGCGTGGTCACCGCGGACAACTACCAGGCCTTGGGTGCGACCTACGGCGTGTTCGACCTGGAGCCGCCGCCGCCTCTGCAATGCACGGTCAGCGCGACGCTGGATCGGGTGGCGCTGGCCGATCTGGGGGTGCTGCAGGTGCCGGAGGGCTATCAGGCGCAGACGGCGCAGGTGACGCTGGCCGTGGCCGACAGCCGTTACGTGATGGCCTGTTCGATCGGCGGCCATGACGCCAGCGCCACCTCGCCCACGGCGTTGCCGGCGTTGAGTGCGCCATTGCCCGCCTACGCGACCGCGACCGCCGCGGGCCCGGCGCAGATCGCGCCGCCGGTGGTGATCCAGCCGTATCAGAAGACCCAGCAACTGACCGGCCTGACGCTGACCGGTGCGGTGCCGGTGACGGTGATGACCTCGGCACCGGCCTTTGCGGTGTGCGTCAGCCTCGACTGCGTGTTGATCGGTGGCGCGGCGGCGTCGCCGCTGTTCCAGGCCTGGCAGTTGCGCCAGTTCGCGCGCCTGCAGCGTGCATGCGGCGAGGCGTGGGCCGATTACGACGCCACGCTGCGCACGCGTATCGACGCGGCGGCGGTGCAGCCGCTCGCCCTGCAGCGCCAGGTGCTGCAGCAGGCATGCCTCGCCGCGCTGCTGCCGGCGCTGCCCGCCGAGGCACTGGGGTCGCGTGAGCTGGAGCCGGTGCTGGATGCTGCGCATATGACCTGGCAGTACCAGGCGTGGCCGCTGGACAGCGTGCACCCCTGGCCGGCGCCGGCGCCGGGACAGGCCCAGCACGCGTCCCAGCAGGAGAGCCTGCAGGGCTTCCTGCAGGCGCGCAGCGCGCGGGTGCTGATGCCGGTCGCGGTGGGCTGGGAAGCCTGGCTGCTGTGGCTGCTGCAATGCCCGGTGCCGTGGGCCGGCGGCCCTGCGGACACGCCGGTGGTCGCCAGTAGCGTGGCGCTGCTGGAGACGTTGCACGGCGCCGCCGCGCTTGCGCCGGAGCCGGCGCCGCGCTGGACGCTGCGTGTTCCCACCACCTTGCTGTACCTGCAGGACGATGCAGGCCTGCCGACGCTCGCGCACCAGGACGCCGCCGATGACCAATGACACGTTCTATTTCGTCGGCCTGGCGCTGCCCTCCGGACACCTGCCGATCGGCGTGGTGCTGCCCTACGCCGGCCAACTCGCCGACACCGATGCGCTGTCCAGCGCGGCCCGGGCCGAGGTCCGCACGCGCCTGGCCGCCGCCGGCTGGCTGTTCTGCAACGGCGATGCGCTCAGCTGCAAGGACTACGCGCTGCTCCACGCGGTGATCGGCACGGCTTTCGGCGGCGATGGCAACGGGCAGTTCAACCTGCCGGATCTGCGCGGCCGCTTCGTGCGCGGGGTGGACGGCGGCAGCGGGCGCGATCCTTCGCTGGACAAACGCCAGCCCGCCGCCTCAGGCGGCAACGCCGGCAACCAGGTGGGCTCGGTGCAGCCGGATGCCTACCAAGGTCACGAGCACGACTACAGCGCGCCCAGCACCAGCATCGAGGTGGCGCCGGGCGAGGTGCCGGTGTTCGGCCCGCTGGAGACCGTCCAGGCGACCACCAGCCAGCTCGCCGACCAGGCCGGCGACGGCGCGCCGCGCGCGGACAAGGAGACCCGCCCGGTCAATCTCTACCTCAACTACATCATCCGCTATCGCTGAGCGCCGGGCGGCGGCGCGAACATGTCGTGGCGCAGGCGCGCGCAGATTGCCGTGGACAGCGCTTCCTGGGTCTGCAGCACATCCTCGTCGGGCTGATCGAAGCGCTCGCACCACAGCACGCACTCGCTCTGCGGGTCGACCAGGCGCAAGGTCGCCCGGGCGATGCCTTGCACCTGCCGCACGCTGCCTTCCAGCCGGTAGGCCGATGCAACAGCCGAGGGGTGTGCGGAGGGCAGGGCGGTGCCGCTCGTCGCGCAGGGCGAGACGAGTGCCAGTCCGTCCAGCTCGCGATGCAGCCGATGCATCAGCTCCTCGCGCAAGCCCAGGGCGAAGCGCACCGCCCCCAGCCCGTCGGCCAACGCCTGCAGGGCGGACACCCGCAGCGTGCGCTGCGCCGCCCCTGCGGCCCTGTGCTGGCTCGGGGGGTGGTGGATCAGCACGGTATAGCTGCCGCACGGGATCTCGATGCGCAGCGGATCGGCGGCGCCATCGCCGGCGTAGTAGCGGCTCAGTCGCTCCCGCAGCCGCCCGACCTGCACCCGCACGCTGGGATCTTCCTGGGGGCTGTAGGTGCGCGGGTTCTTGCCCAGCGCTTCCAGGCCGATCCGATACTCGCTCGGCCGTGCGTCCTGGCCGTCGAGGCTGGCTTCCACCAGGTAGCGCAGCAGCCGGCGCATGCAGGGCGAGCGGGCGAACGGCGGGCTCGCCAGCACCCCGGCCAGGGCTGCGCGTACCGCGTCGGCCTGCTCCGGAACATTGCGATTCGAGGCGACGCCGGCGGTGGCGAGGGCGCGGTGCGGGTGGCTGTCCTGCATGGGTGGGGCTCCAGTCGTGCACCAGCTGACGGATGTATACGAGGCGCGTTGGTGCGTTCGGTAGACTGGCGACGGCCCGCTGTGGCGTCTCTTCCGATTACCTTACGATGCGTAACACGTTGGAAGATAAGGGGTTTGTTCCCGGGTCCGAGAGTGCCTCGGCGCGCGCCTTGCCGCTCCAGGAACGCTTCCGCTTCGGCGAGTGGTGGGTGTGGCCGCAGGCCAACGCCATTGCCGGCGACGCGGACGCGTCGCGCCGGCAACTGGAACCGCGGCTGATGCAGGTGCTGGTCGCGCTTTGCGCGCGCCCGGGCGAGGTGCTCAGCAGCGAGCAACTGCTGCAGGCCTGCTGGGGCACCACCGTGTATGGCGACGGTCCGCTGCACAAGGCCATTGCGCAACTGCGCAAGGCGCTGGGCGACCCGCCGGGGCAGGCGCGCTACATCCAGACCATCCGCAAGCGCGGCTACCGCGCCGTCGCCGCGGTCCAGTACGACACGCCGCATGCGCCGCCACGCGACCCCGAACCCTGGCGCAACGGTTCGCCATTCCGCGGACTGGAGCCGTTCGCCTCGCAGCATGCGGCGGTGTTCCACGGGCGCGCCCGCGCCCAGGCCGAGCTGCTCGCGTGCGTGCGAACCCAGCACGCCCACGGCGTGCCGATGGCGCTGCTGCTCGGCCCCAGCGGCAGCGGCAAGACCTCTCTGCTGCAGGCTGGGCTGTTGCCGGCGTTGCAGGCTCCTGCCGCCGGCGAGCTCGCGTTGCACACGGTGTCCAGCGTGGACAGCGCCCGCATCGCCCTGGTCGGTGCCTGGGTGCCGCTGGCCGAGGCCATGCTCGGCTGGCGCCTGGCGGGGCAGCCGCTGTGGCCTGGGCAGCCGGCGGCGACACTGGCCCGGCGCCTGGCCGAGGCCTCGCCGCTGGTGCTGACCGAACTGCGCTGGCAGTTGGATGAGCGGCTGGGGCGCCAGCGCCGCGGCCCTGCGCTCGGCCTGGTGGTGGATCAACTGGAGCAGCTGTTCCTGGCGCAGGCGCTGGATGAGCCGGCCCGCGCCGCCTTCGTCGAGCTCCTGCAGACGCTGGCGGCCAGCGGCGACGTGCTGGTGCTGCTGGCCTGCCGCAACGACTTCTATCCGCAACTGACCGCGTTGGCGCCGCTGCTGGCATTGAAGCTGCGCGGGGGGCACTACGACGTGCAGCCGCCCAGCCAGGCCGAGATCGCGCAGATGATCCGCCTGCCGGCGCGTGCGGCCGGCCTGCGCTTCGGCACCGACCCGCGGACCCAGGCGCACCTGGACGACGTGCTGTGCGCCGCCGCCGCCGCCAGCCCGGATGCGCTGCCCCTGCTGCAGTACGCCCTGCAGCAACTCTACGAGGCGCGCACGCCGCTCGGCGAACTCAGCGCCGAGGCCTACCACCGTATCGGCGGCCTCGAGGGAGCGGTGAGCTACCGCGCCGAAACCGTGCTGGCCGCGCTCGACCCGCGCGAGCGGGCCTGTCTGCCGCAGATCCTGGCGCGGGTGGTGTCGCTGGCCGAGGATGCGGCCGTGGTCGGGCGCCGCGTCGCCTGGCGCGACCTGGACAGCGCCGCCCAGCGTCAGTTGGCCCACGCCTTCGTCGAGGCGCGGCTATTGGTCAGCAGCGCAGATGCCGGCGTTGCCGAATTCGCGGTCGCCCACGAAGCCCTGCTGCGGCGCTGGCCGCGCGCCATCGCCTGGATCGAGCAGCATCGCGCCGCGTTGCGCGTGCGCGCCCGGCTGGCGGCGGTGGCCACGCGCTGGCAGGAAGAGCGGCGCAGTCACGAGCTGTTGTTGCCCGAAGGGCGTCAGCTGGACGAAGCGCGGCAGCTGCTGGCCGAGGGCACGATTCCGCTGGCCGCGCCGGAACGCGCGCTGATCGCGGCCTCCGCGCGGCGTGCCGGCGGGCGCCGCCGCCTGCGCATCGCCGCGTTCGGCAGCATCGTCGGGCTGGGGCTGGCGGCCGGTGCCTTCGGGCTGCTGGCCTTGCGTTCCGATCGGCAGGCGCAGGCGCAGCGCAGCCGCGCGGAAGGGCTGCTGACCTACATGCTCGGCGACTTCGGCGACAAGTTGCGGCCGCTGGGACGGCTGGACCTGCTCGAGGACATCAGCGCCAAGGCGCTGGCCTACCTGACCGACGCCTCGGCACCGGCGCGCACCGCGCCCGAGCAGCGGCAACGCGCGCAGGCGCTGGCGCTGGTGGCCGAAGTGGAGGTGGCGCGTGGCCATCCGCAGCAGGCGGTGCAGGCACTGGACGCCGCGCAGGCGATCCTGCAGGCGCGCCTGGCGCAGGTGCCGCAGGACGTGGAGGCCCTGCGCCTGTCCGGGGCCAATGCCTTCTGGCTGGGCAAGATCGCCCTGGACCGCAACGCGTGGCGGCAGGCGCAGGCGCACTTCCTCGCCTACCTGCAGGCCGGGCGGCGCTGGCAGACGCAGCGCCCGCACGATGTCGATGCCTGGATCGAGCAGTCGTACGCGCTGAACAGCCTGGGCACGCTGTGGCTCAGGCACGACGATCTGCCGCGCGCGGCCGACGCCTTCGCCGCCTCCATCGCGCTCAAGCGCGCCGCGCTGGCGCGGCGACCGCACGATCCGACGCTGACCGCCGAACTGGCCGACAGCCTGACCTGGCAGGCCTCCGCACAGCGCCGCCGTGGCGCGCTGGCGCAGGCGTCCAGGACCTATGCCGAGGCGGTGCGCACGCTGGAAGGCATGCAGGGTCCGGTGCCGCGCGATGCGCTGTGGGGCCATCGGCTGGCCACCGCGCTGACCAACGGCGCGGAACTGGATGCGGCCATGGGCGACGGCACCGGCGCGATGGCGCGATTGCAGCGGGCCATCGCCTTGCTCGATCCGCTGGTCGCCGCGCAACCGGAGCAACTGCAGTGGCTGCGCGACCGGCTGTATGCGCAACTGCTGCGCGCGCGGCTTGCCGCGCCGGCAGCGCCGTCGCGGTCGCCGAGCGCATGGCGCGCGCTGACCGATGCGGCGCAGGCCCTGGTGGCGCGCGATCCGAGCAATGCGCAATGGCAGCGACTGCTGGCCGCCGCGCAGACCCAGTCGGCCCTGGCGGCGTACGCCGCAGGCGCCCGTGCGCAGGCCGGCGAGGGCATCGCGGCGGCGTTGGCGATCCTGCAGCCCGCCCATCTGCGCAATCCCGACAACATCAATGGACGCCAGGCCTTGGCCGAGGCGTGGCTGGCGTCGGCGCAGATCGCCGGTCGCGACACGGCAGCCGCCCGTGCGGCCTGCCAGCGCAGCGCCGACCTGTTCGCCGCCGCGAACCGGACGAGCGAGGACTACCTTATTCTGCTGCCGTGGATGCGCAGCCAGCGCTGCCTGGGCAACGAGGCGGCCGGCGCGCGCGCCGCGCGCGTGCTGGACACGATCGGCTATCGCGGCGCATCGCATGACGACTTCGATCTCCCATTCAACAACGGACGCTTGCCTCATGACCCAGCACGCCCATAAGACCCTGTCGGCCACCGATCCCATCGCCACCATCGAGGTGACGGTCTATGTCTACCGGGTCGAGGATGGCGACGCGCCGCAGCGACACGGCAACACCGCCAGCGGCCAGTACATCGTCCTGCTCGACAAGGACGTAGTGCACGTGGAAGCCGCAGGCGTTTCCACCAACATCGTCTATCGGCTCAGCTCCGATAGCGTCGCACGGGGCTTCGCCTTCACCGGCGCCTTCGCCAGCGACCCGCGCTTCCAGCTCAGTGGCCCGTATCTGCGCAGCAGCGCGGTCGACTCGGTGGATCCGGCCGGGAACGCGGTCAAGGACACGGTCTGTTACGTCCATTGCAACACCCACGCGAGCCTGATTTCGTTGTCGCTGCAGTTCAGCGACACGCAACAGCCGGCCAAGAGAGTGGCCTACGACCCGCAGGTCACCAATTCGCCTGGCGACAACAGCACGGGCGGCTTCGTTTCGGCGTAACCGCGCCGTAGGCGGCAACGGCGGCAGCCGCAGATGCGGCATCGGCAGATGGCCCGATGCGCGAGGAGAGACCAGGCACCGCGCGTCTGCGCATCCGCTGCAGTGCACAGACGTGCTGGCGGTGGCGATCGCGCTGAGCGGCCGTTGGCGCGCACGCGGCGGTCATGGCTCGCCAGTGCGTTGGTCACGGCATCCGCCAATACTCCAGCAATGGTCCACCCGTCCCGAGCAGCGGATCGCGGCGCGGAAACGGCACCTTGGCGATCCGTTGCAGCCGCTCGGCGCTGGGCGCCTCCCGGCAGACGTCCCAGTCCTGCCCGTCCGGATAGGCGCCGACCACCATGAAGTCGGCGCTGGCCGACAGCCGGCAATGGCCGGTGCCGGCCGGCAGCAGCAGGGCGTCGCCGGCCGCGAGCGCCACCTCGATGCCGCCCGGACCGCCGAGCAGCACGCGGGCGCTGCCGCGGGCGACGCCCAGCGCCTCGTGTGCGGTGGCGTGGTAGTGGTGGTAGTCGTAGATGCCGTCGCGCCATTGCGGCGGCCAGCCGTGCGCGGCGAAGCGGCGTTCGAAGCCGTCGGCGTCGATGGCGCCGACGCATTGCCTGTAGTGCAGCGCCGGCAGGAACGGGTGGTTGGGCACCCAGTCGTGCGGCGGCAGTTGCCAGTGCTCCAGCGGCATCGCGGTTCTCCTGCACGGTCGGTCGGCACGCCGATGCTAGTCGGCCGATGTCGTCGCCATGTGGGCGCGCGGGAAGGCGCACGGAGCGACGGTCGCGCGGCACCCGCCGGAGGGCGCGATCGCCGCACGATGCGTGGCCCGGCCTCAATGCAGGGGCAGGCTGTCTACGTCGTCGCGATGGTGCGTGCCCAGCCGCCCGACCATCGCCGCACTGCTTGGATTAAGTCCGACCACGTGGACCTGCGCACCGTGGCGGCGGAACTTCAGCACCACCCGGTCCAGCGCGCCGATGGCGCTGATGTCCCAGACATGCGCCTGGCTCAGGTCCAGGGTGACCCGCGCCGGCGCATGGGCGAAGTCGAAGGCGCCGGCGAAGCTGCCGGCCGAGGCGAAGAACAGTTGGCCGCGGATGCGGTAGGTGTGGCCGCCGTCGGCGTCCTCGCTGCGCGCGATGTCGAGCATGCGCCCGACCTTGCGCGCGAAGAACAGCGCCGACAGCAGCACGCCGGTGAGCACGCCACGCGCCAGGTCGTGGGTGGCCACGGTCACCGCGACCGTGCCGAGCATCACCACGCTGGAACTGGACGGGTGGGTGCGCAACTGCGCCAGCGAACGCCAGCTGAAGGTGCCCACCGAGACCATGATCATCACCGCCACCAGCGCGGCCATCGGAATCTGCCGTACCCAGGCGCCGGCGAACACCACCAGCAGCAACAGGACCGTGCCGGCGACCAGCGCCGACAGGCGGCCACGCCCGCCGGACTTCACGTTGATCACCGACTGCCCGATCATCGCGCAGCCGGCCATGCCGCCGAACAGGCCGCTGACGATGTTGGCCACGCCCTGTCCCACGCATTCGCGGTTCTTGTCGCTGGGCGTGTCGGTCATGTCGTCGACGATCTGCGCGGTCATCATCGACTCGAGCAGGCCGACCACCGCCATCGTCGCCGAGACCGGCAATACGATCCGCAGCGTCTCCAGCGTCCACGGCACGGTCGGCAGCAACAGGCTGGGCAGGCGATCGGGCAGTTGCCCCTTGTCGCCGACGGTGGGCACGTGGATGCCGAAGTACAGCGCCAGCCCGGTCAGTAGTACGATCGCCACCAACGGCGGCGGCACGGCCAGCCCGCGTGTCCAGCGGTGCCCGAGCAGCAGCGCCGCGGCGCCGCCCACGGCGACCGGCAGCAGCGTCCACGGCGCCATGCTGCCGGCGGTCAAGGCCGCGCCCAGCACCAGCAACCACAGGCCGACGCCGGGAAAGCTGCGTCGCGACAGCCAGGGCAGGCCGTAGATCAGCAGCAAGCCCAGTGCCACCAGCGGATACACCGGCACGGGCACGCCGATCAGTTCGGGCAACTGCGCCATGAAGATCAGGATCGCCAGCGCATTGACGAAGCCGGTGATCACCGAGCGCGAGACGAAGCGCATCAGCGCGCCGAGCTTGAACAGCCCGGCCAGGATCTGCAGGACGCCGGTCAGCAGCGTGGCCGCCAGCAGGTAGGGCAGGCCGTGCTGTTTGACCAGGCCGATCATCAGCAGGGCCATCGCGCCGGTGGCGGCGGAGATCATGCCGGGGCGTCCACCGGCGAAGGCGATGGTCACGCAGATGCAGAAGGCGGCATAGAGGCCGACCTTGGGGTCGACCCCGGCGATGATCGAGAACGCGATCGCCTCGGGGATCAGCGCCAGTGCCACGACCAGGCCGGCGAGCACGTCGCCACGGAGATTGCCGCACCAGGACTGGCGCAGGGAAGAGGAAAGCTTCAAGGTAAACGCTCCTGACACCGCCCTGTCGCAGGGCAGCGCGCTGTATGCAATGGAAAACCAGCAACCTGCGGCCTGCCGTCGAGGGCGGGCCGATGCGGGCGGCGGGTGTCAGGGTGGCGTCATGGACAAAGCGTGCTGAGAAGGCCGGCGCGAGCAGACGCGCGCCGCCAGTATACGCGATGGCGTGCGACGCGCCCGCTGTGACCGCCTGCACGCCGCTGCCGGCGTCGTCGTGCGACTCACGTTGCGCTCACTTTCCCCGCGCAAAATGTGCCAATCGCAACGCCGTATCGTGGAGTCGGCCATGCAGGATCTACGCATCGATCATGTCGATGGCGCCTTGTCCGCCCTGGACCAGGCCGACCCGCAGTACAAGGTGGCGCTGTGGCAGTGGGCATGCCTGGAAATGCTGCACGAAACGCTCATCGCCATGCACCAGCTCTCGCACCGCGCCGGCGTGGCCGAACTGGTCGCCGATGCCTGGCTGGCGCCGGTCGATGTCATCGCACCGGAGCAACCGTTCCTGGAGCGCGCCGCGCTGGCCGATCCCCGCGTGCAGGCCTTCGCACTGGCGCTGGATGCGGCGTCGTCGCGGCAGTCGCGCGCCGAGCTGTGGCGCAACGGCTACGTCAGTGCGGTGCAGGCCACCTTGCAGGGCATGCAGGCGCTGGCCGGCAAGCACCGGATCGACGCGCGGTTGCCGGAACACGCCGCAGCGGCCGCCTGAGCACGATGCGGAGCGCACCCTCGGTGCGCTGCCGCGTGTTCGGGCGGGCGTGACGACGCAGCCCGGCGTCCGTTCGCACTGCGTCGTCCTCGCCCCTCACGTCCACCGGGCACGCACCAGCGCAGCGTCGCTGCGGCATCGCGGTCGCTGGCTTTCACGCAATGACACGCGCACCACATCGCGTTCACCCACATGCGACGGCCTGCGCGACAGCCTGAGCCCATGCGCCACGACGACCGCCACCCTGCGGCCCCCTCTCCCGCGCCCGCGCCACGCCAGCCGCGCGCCCGCGACGCCAGCGGCATGTCCGAAGCCGCGGCCTGGTGGCGACAACTGCGCGGCAGCCGCTGGCTGGCTGCAGCCGCGCTGCTGGTGTTGCTGGCGCTGGCCGTCGTGGTGCTGCTGCGCTGGTACGGCGCATGAGTGAGGCAGCGCCTCTTTCCGACCCGCACGGAGCGTCCCGCATGGCCCGATCCGCCGCCTATTCCAATGTCCGCGCCTGCCATGTGCGCGAGGCCGCGTTCGGCGGCCACGAGGCGGCCACGCATGGCTGGGTGGTCGCCGAAGTCGCGCGGCTGATGGGCCTGCCATTGCATCAGGAGGGTTGCGCGGCCGGAACGTGCGCGTTCTGCGTGCCGGACGAAACCCTGACCGTGGCGCAGGCCACGCAGATCGGTGTGCATGCCGCGGCCGATCTGCTCGGCGGCGTGGTGCCGCATGCCTTCGTCGCCACCAAGGCGATCAGCCACCCGCTGGTCGATGGCGATGCGCAGGTGCCGGAGGGGTGGCAGCCGGAGCTGGGCGCGGCGTTGGCATCGGCGACGCTGCCGGGCTACACCGCCTTCAGCGCGGCCGATGCACGGCGCGCGTATGCGCGCCTGTGCGAGGGCGGCCAGGTCCGGCTGAAGCTGCCGCATGGCGTCGGTGGACTGGGGCAGGTATTGCTTGGCGACGCGCAGACGCTGGAGGCCGCGCTGGCGACACTGTCCGCACAGGCGTTGCACCGTCATGGCGTGGTATTGGAACGGCACGTGCATCAGCCGACCACCTTCAGCGTCGGTGAAACCCACTGCGCCGGCGTCACCATCGCCTACTGCGGCACGCAATCGCTCACCCGCGACGGCAGCGGCCGCGAGGCGTATGGCGGCTCGGAGCTGCAGGTGATCCGCGGCACCTTCGACACGCTGCTGGAGCAGACATTGCCGCCGCGGCAGCGCACCGCGGTGATGAAGGCGCGCGACTACGATCGGCTGGTGGCCGCGGCCTATCCGGGCTTCTATGCCTCGCGCCGCAACTACGACGTGATCGAGGGCGTGGTGCCCGACGGCAGCGTTGCGTGTGGCGTGCTCGAACAGTCCTGGCGCGTTGGCGGCGCCACGCCGGCGGAGCTGGCGGCGGTCGCCGCGTTCCAGCAGTCGCCGACGCTGCAGCGCGTGGTCGCCGCCACCGTCGAACGCTATGGCGCGCATCCGCCGCCGCCGGTCGGGGCGCAGGTCTACTACGTGGGCGAGGAGCCGCGCACCGGCCTGCTGACCAAGTACCGCTACATGCGCAGCGCGGCCTGATCATGGAAGCCGAGCTTTCCAGTATCGACATCCCGGTCGACGGCGCGGCGCTCAGCGGCACCCTGCTGACGCCGACCAGCCGCCTGCCCGGCGTGTTGTTCGTGCACGGCTGGGGCGGCAACCAGCACCACAACCTGGTGCGTGCGCGCGAGGCGGCGGGCCTGGGCTGCGTCTGCCTGACCTTCGACCTGCGCGGCCACGAAGGCCTGGCGGCGATGCGCGAGACGGTGACGCGCGCACAGAACCTGGACGACATCAAGGCCGCCTACGATCGCCTGGCCGCGTCGCCGCAGGTGGATCCGCAGGCGATCGCGGTGGTGGGGCTGAGCTACGGCGGCTATCTGGCCGCGTTGCTGACCCTGGAACGGCCGATCGAGTGGTTGGCGCTGCGCTCGCCGGCGCTGTACAAGGACGCGCACTGGGACGCGCCGAAAGTCGCGCTGAACCGCGATCCGGACCTGATGCCCTACCGCAACCGCGTGGTGGCGCCAACGGACAACCGCGCGCTGGCGGCATGCCAGCGCTATCGCGGCGATGTGCTGCTGGTGGAGGCCGAGCGCGACGTCATCGTGCCCGGGCAGGTACTGCGCAACTACGCGGCAGCGTTCTCCAGCGCACGCTCGCTGACCGCGCGCACGCTCGCCGGCGCCGATCACGCGCTGACCGAGAAGGCGCACCAGGCCGCCTACACGCGTTACCTGATCGACTGGCTGACCGACATGGTGATCGGGCGTCGCGTGGCGCTGGCCAGCCACGTGGTCGAACGGCGCAAGCAGCAGCTCAAGCGCAGCGAGGGCGAGGCGGCGACAGCGCCGGGCAAGGGGTCGAATGCGTTTCATGGCCGCCTCGACGCCAAGGCGCGCAGCACTTCGCCGCCACCGCGGGTGCGCTGAGCGGCATGCAGGGCCGAGGCGTGCGACAGCGACGCCTCGCGCATGCGCCATGTGCTGGGCACGCGCGACCACGCGCGAGCTGCTTGGTGTGCATTGCGCTGGCGGACCGCGTTCACTCGACTGCGGCAGCGCACTGTAGGAGCGGCTTCAGCCGCGACGCTTGACAGCAAGGCCGTCGCGGCCGATCCCCATGGGGAGCCAGCGCCGCTCCTGCGAAAGCAGCCACGTCTCTCACTGAGCCATCGCACATGCGTGTGACCAGCGGTCTCTCAGTGACGATGCCCCGCATGCGCCAAGTGCTGCCAGGCATGCCGCACCAGCCAGCGCGCCTCGTCCCAGGGCACCGACAGCATCGGCGCACAGTGGTGATAGGCGTCCTGCAGCACCCGATACAGTTGCGCCTCGCTGGCGCGCGGGTAGGCCAGGTAGACGTCGTAGCCGATCTTCAACAGTTGCGCGTAGTCGGCGAAGCCCTGATGGCCGAGGCGGCCCTCGGCGTGGGCCTGGCGCCAGTAGGCCATCTCGGCGTCCAGATCGACGCTGCGGCGTGGCGGATGAGCAGGCTGGGCAAGTGCGGAGGCGGTGTGCATGGACATCACTCCGGTGTCGGCGATCCCCTGTCGCGCCGATCCTAGCCGATGAACGAAGGCTGACCGTGACGGAGCCGTTTGCGGGTCGTGAAATGCCGTAGACGTCGCCTCCGATTGCGGCGGATTGGGATCGCCAGCACTGTGCGTCGCGCAATGGCTTGATCGCAGGCGGCCATCTGCCGCAGTCCACCGGGACCTGTCATAGGTTCCGAGCATGCTGCACTGCAGCTTGCGCCGAAATAATGATGATCTATAACTATTATCAGTCCTAAGTTATCGCTCCTCTCCCCCTCCCCATGCAGGCCTATCCATGAGCAACTACCAAGACCGCTGGCAGACC
Organism: Xanthomonas sp.; assembly: GCA_040509765.1. Taxonomy (GTDB): domain Bacteria; phylum Pseudomonadota; class Gammaproteobacteria; order Xanthomonadales; family Xanthomonadaceae; genus Xanthomonas_A. The sequence goes on along the minus strand of JBEVKG010000334.1, from coordinate 9,981 downwards.
GTGCAGGTCGAGATCGACGCAGGCATCGCCTGGGTCACCCTGAACCGGCCGGACAAGCGCAACGCGATGAGTCCCACCCTCAACCGCGAGATGATCGACGTGCTGGAGACGCTGGAACTGGACAGCAGCGCCGAGGTGCTGGTGCTGACCGGCGCCGGCGAATCCTGGTCGGCCGGCATGGACCTGAAGGAATACTTCCGCGAGACCGACGGCAAGGAAGAGATCGTGCAGGAGCGCATGCGCCGCGACTGCTCGCAGTGGCAGTGGCGCCTGCTGCGCTTCTACAGCAAGCCGACCATCGCCGCGGTCAACGGCTGGTGCTTCGGCGGCGCGTTCTCGCCGCTGGTCGCCTGCGACCTGGCCATCGCCGCCGACGAGGCGGTGTTCGGGCTGTCGGAGATCAACTGGGGCATTCCCCCGGGCAACCTGGTCAGCAAGGCGGTCGCCGACACCATGGGCCACCGCAACGCCATGCTGTACATCATGACCGGGCGCACCTTCACCGGCACCGAGGCGGCGCAGATGGGCCTGGTCAACGCCAGCGTGCCGCGCGCGCAGCTGCGTGCCGAGGTGACCAGGCTGGCGCAGGAACTGCAGCAGAAGAACCCGGTGGTGCTGCGCTTCGCCAAGCATGGCTTCAAGCGCTGCCGCGAACTGACCTGGGAGCAGAACGAAGACTACCTGTACGCCAAGGTCGACCAGTCCAATCACCGCGATCCCGAGAAGGGCCGGCAACAGGGACTGAAGCAATTCCTGGACGACAAAACCATCAAGCCCGGTCTGCAGACCTACAAGCGCTGACCCGTCGCGTCGCCGGCGGCCCGCGGGGGCCGCGGCGGCGCTGCCGCACGCCGTGCCGTCTCTCTCCTCCGGATGGTTCCGATGAATGCCGCTGAGTCCGTTGCCACCACCGCGCGCTACCGTCCTGTCGGACTGAGCCACGCGGATACCGAGGTCCACCGCGATGCCGACGGCGTGCTGCGCCTGCGCGCGCGCGAACCGCTGGCGCCGCTGCCAAGGCACCTGCTGCAGCGCCTGCAGCACTGGGCGCTGCACACCCCCGATGCGACCTTCGTGGCGCAGCGCGACGCCGATGGACAGTGGCGGCGGCTGAGCTACGCGCAGATGCTCGAGCGCACCCGCCGCATCGCCGCGCACCTGCTGGACATGGGCCTGTCGGCGCGGCGGCCGCTGGCGATCCTGTCCGGCAACGATCTGGAACACCTGCAACTGGCGTTCGCGGCGATGTACGCCGGCATCCCGTACTGCCCGGTGTCGCCGGGCTATGCGCTGCTGTCGCGCGACTACGCCAAGCTGCGGCATGTGGCCGAGGTGCTGCGGCCGGGCCTGCTGTTCGCCAGCGACGGTGCGGCGTTCGCCCCGGCGATCGCGGCGGTGTTCCCCACGGACGTGCCGGCGGTGTGCGTGCGCGGCACGCTGGGCGATCGCGCCTGTCTGCGCTTTGAAGAACTGCTGGCGCCGCGCGCGCTGGACGTCGCCGATGCGGCCTTCGCCGCCTGCGGCCCGGACAGCATCGCCAAGTTCCTGTTCACCTCCGGCTCCACCCTGCTGCCCAAGGCGGTGATCACCACCCAGCGCATGCTGTGCGCGAACCAGCAGATGCTGCTGCAGACGTTCCCGGTGCTTGGCGAGACGCCGGTGCTGGTCGACTGGCTGCCGTGGAACCACACCTTCGGCGGCAGCCACAACATCGGCATCGCCCTGTACAACGGCGGCAGCTTCTACCTCGACGACGGCAAGCCGACTCCGGCGCTGTTCGAGCAGACCTTGCGCAACCTGCGCGAGATCGCGCCCACCGTGTACCTGAGCGTGCCGCGCGGCTGGGAACAGCTGGCGCAGGCGCTGGAACAGGACGCGGCGCTGCGCGAGACCTTCCTGTCGCGCATGCGCATGTTCTTCTTCGCCGCCGCGGCGCTGTCGCAGGAGGTCTGGGACCGCCTGGAACGCATCGCCGAGGCGCATTGCGGCGAGCGCATCCGCATGCTCGCCGGCCTGGGCATGACCGAGTGCGCGCCGTCGTGCACCTTCACCCACGGCACCAGCAACACGCCCGGCGACGTCGGCGTGCCGGCGCCGGGCTGCGAGGTCAAGCTGGTGCCGGTCGGCGACAAGCTGGAAGCGCGCTTCCGCGGGCCGCACGTGATGCCCGGCTACTGGAATGCGCCGCAACAGACCGCCGAGGCCTTCGACGAGGAAGGTTTCTACTGTTCCGGCGACGCACTCAAGCCGATCGATCCGCAGCATCCCGAGCGCGGCCTGCTGTTCGACGGGCGCCTGGCCGAAGACTTCAAGCTGTCCTCGGGCGTGTTCGTCAGCGTCGGTCCGCTGCGCACGCGGGTGCTGATGGACGGCGCCGCCTACGTGCAGGACGTGGTGGTCACCGGCGCCGACCGCGACGCCATCGGCCTGCTGCTGTTCCCGCGGCTGGACGCGCTGCAGGCGCTGTCGGGGCTGCCGGCGCAGGCCGAGCCGGCGCAGGTGCTGCAGGCGCCGCCGGTGCGCGCCTGGCTGCAGCGCCTGCTCGACACGCTCAACCGCAGCGCCACCGGCAGCGCCAGCCATGTCGCGCGCGCGGCCTGGCTGGACCAGCCGCCGAACCTGGAGGCGGGCGAAATCACCGACAAGGGTTCGATCAACCAGCGCAACGTGCTGCGCGCACGCGCGGCACTGGTCGAACAGCTCTACGCCGGTACCGCGCCGGGCGCGGTGGCGGCGGCGCCGTCATGAGCGCGCCGCGCGCCCATCCATCCGGCGGCGGCAGCGGATAGCCGACGCCGCGGTCCTTCGCACCACTGGCTTCGAGACTTGGGAGGGAATCGATGACTGTGTCCCCTGTGCGCGCGCGTCGCGCGCCCCGTAGCGTGTGCCTCGCATTCCTCTGCAGCGTCGGCTGCGGCCAGGCCGATGCCGAGAGCAACGGCCCGCAGGGCAAGCTGCTGGCCGATCAGGAAGACTATTCGGCGCTGGCCGCGGGTCCGCGCCAGGGCTGGGAGAAGTGGAAGTACATCCCGCTCGGCGACGGCTGGCTCAGCCTCGGCGGCGAGAGCCGCACGCTGTACGACTACCGCGAGCACGCCGGCTTCGGCCGCTTCGCCACCGATCCGCACGGTTACGCGCAGCAGCGCCTGCGGCTGTGGGCCGACTACCGGCCGTCGGCGTATGTGCGGCTGTTCGGCGAGCTCGCCGACAGCCGTGTCGCCGGCCTGCAGACCCGACCGGTGCAGGCCACCGACCGCAACCCGCTGGACCTGGCGCAGGGGTTCGTCGAACTGTCCGACGGGCAGAAGGAGCCGGCCTGGCGCCTGCGCGCCGGCCGCCAGCAGATCGCCTACGCCTGGCAGCGCCTGCTCGATCCGCGCGATCCGGCCAATTCGCGCATGCCGTTCGATGCGGTGCGGCTGCTGACCCGGCAGCCGCGCTGGAGCGGCGGGTTGCTGTGGGGCCGACCGGTGTTGACCCGCACCGGCAGTTTCGACGACCGCAGCAACCGCGACCAGCGCCTGTGGGGCGCGCATGCCGAAGTGCCGCTGTCGCCCAGCCAGCCGAAGGCGGCGCTGCTGGAGACGCTGTACCTGGACACCGTGCAGGACGGGCGCCGCTATGCCGGCGTGGTCGGCCAAGAGCATCGGCATACCCTGTCCACGCGCCTGAGCGGCGCCGTGCAGGGCTGGGACTACGACCTGGAACTGATCGGCCAGCGCGGCCATTTCGCCGGCCAGCGCGTGCGCGCCTGGCAGGGCACGCTGTTCGGCGGCTACACCTTCGCCACGACGGCGTGGACGCCGCGCCTGGGCTGGCGCATGGAGGTGTCCTCCGGCGACCGCGATCCGCGCGATGGCGAACTGAACACCTTCAACGGCCTGTACGCGCGCGCCTCGGTGTTCGACGGCAGCATGATCAGCAGCAACGTGCGCGCCATCGGCCCGGAGCTGGTGTTGCGTCCCAGCGAGCGGCTGTGGATCGACATGTACGTGCTGAAGCTGCAGCGGCAGAGCCTGCACGACGGGGTCTATGCCGCCGGCTGGCGCGTGCTGCAGCCGGGCGACGCCAACGACGCGCGCGACATCGGCACGCGCTCGGTGCTGTGGGTGAAGTACCGCTTCAACGCCTTCGCCAGCCTGGACGTGTACGCCCACTACACCCAGGCCGGGCCGTTCCTGCGCGAGGGCGCGGTGCGCGGCCGCGACTACTTCTACATCGCCCCCTTCCTGACCCTGCGCTTCTGAGCCGGAGCTTCCCATGCGCGATCCGCTGCCATCGTCTGCGCCGTACCGCCCGCTGTATGCGTGGTACGTCACCATCGTGCTGTTGCTGGCCTACACGCTGTCCTTCGTCGACCGGCAGATCCTGGGCCTGCTGGTGCAGCCGATCAAGCGCGACCTGCAGCTGTCCGACTCGGCCTTCAGCCTGGTGCACGGCTTCGCCTTCGCGGTGTTCTACACGCTGATCGGGGTGATGCTGGGGCGCGTCGCCGACCGCCGCAACCGCCGCAACCTGATCGTGCTCGGCGTCGTGGTGTGGATCGCGGCCACCGCCGCCGGCGCCTACGTCACCAGCTTCTTCACCCTGTTCCTGGCGCGGGTGTTCGTCGGTGTCGGCGAGGCCTCGCTGTCGCCGGCGGCGTACTCGATGCTGGCCGACTACTTCCCGCCGCAGAAGCGCGCCCGGGCGATGAGCGTGTACACCTCCGGCGTCTACATCGGCTCGGCGGCGGCGTTCATCGTCGGCGGCCTGGTGATCGCCGCCACCAGCAAGGAGAGCACGGTGGTGCTGCCGCTGCTGGGCAGCTTCCGGCCCTGGCAGGCGGCCTTCATCCTGGTCGCGCTGCCCGGCCTGGCGGTGATCGCGCTGATGGCGACGGTGCGCGAGCCGGCGCGGCGCGAGCAGGCCGCGACAGTGCCCAGCGTGCGCCCGGACCTGGGCCATCTGCGCGACAACGCACGGGTATACGTGGCGCTGTTCCTGGCCAATGGCGTGATCGCGATGATCACCTTCGGCATCACCGCCTGGCTGCCGGCCACCTTCATCCGCCGCTGGCAGTGGACGCCCGGCGAGATCGGCCCGGCCTACGGCATCATCATCCTCACCTTCGGCATCGCCGGGATGCTGTTCAGCGGCTTCCTCGCCGACCGCCTGGCCGCGCGCGGCAACCGCGAGGCGGCGCTGAAGATCTCGCTGGTCGGTGCCGTGCTGCTGGTGGTCAGCAGTGCGCTGTTCGCGGCCGCGCCGGGGCCGTGGCCGGCGTTGGCGGCGATCGCGCTGACCACGTTCCTGCTGGGCATGCCGGTGGCGCTGGCGCCGGCGATCCTGCAGGCGGTCACCCCCAATCGCCTGCGTGGCCAGGTCACGTCGATCTACCTGCTGCTGGTCAACCTGATCGGCCTGGGCCTGGGGCCGTACCTGGTGGCGCTGGGCACCGACCACGTGCTCGCCGACGAGCGCCAGGTCGGCCTGTCGCTGGGCGTGGTGTGCATGGGCGCGGCCCTGCTCGGCGCGCTGTGCCTGTGGACCGCGGCCGCACCGTACCGGGCGCTGCTGCGGCGCGTGGACGCGGCGTTGTGACCATGCGCGGCCATGCCCCTACAATGCAACGGCGACGGCGCTGTCGGCCGGCGCCGATGGATGCGTGCGCATCCGCCGTGGCCTGGCCGCAGGATGCCCCATGCAGGAAGCGCCGTGAGTTCGAAACCGAGTCCCGAGATGTCCAGCAGCGCGTTGCCCGCCGATCCGCAGACGGTGGACAGCGTCGATCAGCGGCGCCTGACCAGCCTGATCGGCTACCGCATCACCCGCACCGAGCTGCAGGTGCGACGCCTGTTCCAGGACTGCGTGCGCGCCTTCGAACTGAAGCCGGTGGAGTATTCGCTGCTGGTGCTGGTGGACGCCAATCCCAGCATCAACCAGCGCCAGCTGGGCGAGGTGCTGAGCGTGTCGCCGCCGAATCTGGCCATCGTGGTTGCGCGGCTGGTCAAGCGCCGCTTGCTGCGGCAGGTGCGCGGGCGCCAGGACCGGCGCATGCAGCACCTGCATCTGACCGCCGCGGGCACCGCGCTGCTGGCGCAGGCCGAAGCCGAAGTGGTGCGCATGGAGCGGCAACTCGGCACCGCGCTCGGTGCGACCTCGGCGCGTGCGCTGCTGCAGGCGCTCGACCGGCTGGACGCGCTCGAGCGTCTGTAACGGTCCCCGGCGGCGCGGCCGGCCCCTGCCGTCGGCCCGTCTTCCTTGCTGATTCCCGTCCCGCCGCCAGCGTCCCGCTGACGGCGCGCGTCGCCGCGTGGCCGCGCCCTGCGCGCGGCGGCGCCTGTTCGCGTTCCTGTCCCCCCGCACCCCGCCGTTCCCCTTTCGCTTGGAGTGCTTGCCCGTGAAGCGTGTCCGCCACCGTGTTCCGTCGCCGCCGCGCGCCCGCGCGCGCCTGCCCCTGCTCGCCCTGCTGAGCATCGCCTGCGTTGCCCCGGCGGCCGCGCAATCGGTGCCGCAGAGCGCCACTCTGCCGACCGGCATCAATACTGGCGGCACCAGCTTCTTCGACGGCTTCAGCAAACCCAATCCGGGCTGGACCGCGATCCAGTACCTGCGCCGCTACGACTTCGATGCGATCAAGGACGCACACGGCGACGACGTGCCGGTGTTCCGCGATCCGCACATCGGCTCCTCGGTGTGGGTCACCCAGGTCGCCTACCTCAGCGACTACAAGCTGTTCGGCGGCTCCCTCGGCATCACCGCGCTGGCCGCGCTGGTCGATCTGGACACCTCGTTCGCGTACGACAGCCCGGTGAGGCTGCGCGACAACGGCGCCGGCCTGGGCGACCTGACCATCGGCCCCTACCTGCAGATGGCGCCGGTGATCCGCGATGGCCGCCCGGTGTTCTCGCAGCGTTTCGAACTGGACGCGCTGGTGCCGATCGGCAAGTTCGACCGCAACCGTGACGTCAACCAGGGTTCGGGCTACTGGTCGGTGCTGCCGAGCTGGGCCTTCAGCATCCTGCCGACGCCGCGCTGGGAGATCAGCGGGCGGCTCAACTACCTCTACAACTTCCGCGCCGACAAGGCCTCCAACGTGCCGCAAGGCGACGGCTTCGTGTTCCGCAACGGCCAGGCCGGCGACGCCGCCTGGCTCAATTTTGCCAGCTCCCTGGAAGTGGTCAAGGACCTGCACCTGGGCATCAACGGCTACTACCTCAAGCAACTGCGCGACAACCGCACCAACGGCCAGCGCGTGGTCGACAGCAAGCAGACCCAGTTCTATCTCGGCCCTGGCCTGTCGTGGCGGATCGACCAGAAGAACATCTTCAACGCCAATTTCTACATGCCGGTGGAGGTCAAGAACGCGCCTTCCGGCCACAACGTCAACCTGCAATACATCCACGTCTTCTGACGACCACTTCCGCAACGGACACGCGCTGCCATGAACCTGCACAACAAGACCCTCCTCGTCACCGGCGTGGCCTCCGGCATCGGCGCCGAAGTCGCGCGCCTGGCGCGCTTCCACGGCGCCACGGTGATCGGCATCGACCGCCAGCCGGTCAACATGACCCTGCACGGCTTCCACCAGGCCGATCTCGGCGACCCGGCCTCGATCGACGCGCTGGTCGCGCAGTTGCCGGAGCGCGTCGACGCGCTGGCCAACATCGCCGGCGTGCCCGGCACCGCGCCGGTGGACGTGGTGGCGAAGGTCAATTACCTGGGCCTGCGCCACCTCAGCCAGGCGCTGCTGCCGCGCATCGTGCCCGGCGGCAGCATCATCAACATCGCCTCGATCCTCGGCGCGGAGTGGCCGCAGCGGCTGCAGCTGCACACGCAACTGGCCGCCGCCGACAGCTACGCCGCCGGCAGCGACTGGCTGGCGGCGCATCCGGTGCCGCAGGCGACCTGCTACCAGTACTTCAAGGAAGCGCTGATCGTGTGGACGATGCTGCGCTCGCGCGACTGGTTCGCCGAGCATTCGGTGCGCGTCAACAGCGTCGCGCCGGGCCCGGTGTTCACGCCGATCCTCGGCGATTTCGTCACCATGCTCGGGCCCGAGCGGGTCCAGGCCGACGCCGGCAAGATGAAGCGTCCGGCCTATGCCGACGAAGTGGCCGAGGCGGTGGTATTCCTGGCCTCCGATGCGGCGCGCTGGATCAACGGCGTCAACCTGCCGGTGGATGGCGGCCTGGCCGCCACCGCCCTCTGAACGACCATTTCCTCTTTCCACGAGAGCACACAGCATGCACAGCACCGAACCCCTGGCCGCCGCGTCCACCTGGAGCGAGCGCATCTTCAACGGCGAATGGGTCGCCGCCCAGGGCGGCGTCCTCGAGGTGATCGAACCGGGCAGCGGCAAGCCGCTGCACTGCGTCGGTCAGGCCAATGCGGCCGACGTGACCACGGCGGTGACGCAGGCGCGCGACGCGCAACGCGCCTGGGCGGCCACGCCGCCGCGCGAGCGCGCGGCCGTGTTCCATCGCGCCGCGCAGGTGTTGCAGCAGCATGCGGCGGCGGCCGCGGCGCTGATCGCCCGCGAGACCGGCGGCATCCTGCCCAAGGGCGAGCACGAGGTGCGCGAGGCGATCGTGCTGCTGCAGCAGGCCGCGGCGATGCCGCTGCAGGCGCAGGGCCAGGTGCTGCCGACCGCGCCGGGCCGGCTGAGCCTGGCGCGGCGCCTGCCGCTGGGCGTGGTCGGGGTGATTTCGCCGTTCAACTTCCCGCTGGTGCTGTCGCTGCGTTCGGTGGCGCCGGCGCTGGCGGTCGGCAACGCGGTGGTGCTCAAGCCCGATCCGCGCACGCCCTACGCCGGCGGCTTCGTCATCGCCGAGGTGCTGCAGCAGGCGGGCCTGCCGAAGGGCCTGCTGCATGTGCTGCCGGGCGGCGCGGACGCCGGCCAGGCGCTGGTGGAGGCGCCGGGCGTGCCGATGATCGCCTTCACCGGGTCCACCGCCGCCGGCCGCCGCATCGGCGAGCTGGCCGGCAAGCACCTGAAGAAGACCGCACTGGAACTGGGCGGCAAGAATTCGCTGATCGTGCTGGAGGATGCCGACCTGGACAAGGCGGTGTCGGCGATCGCCTTCGGCGCGTACTTCCACCAGGGCCAGATCTGCATGGCCACCGGCCGCGTGCTGGTGCAGCGCCGCATCGCAGCCGAGCTGACCCGGCGCCTGGCGGAGAAGGCGCGGCACCTGCCGGTCGGCGACCCGGCCACCGCGCACGTCGCGCTCGGCCCGATCATCGACCAGCGCCAGCTGCAGCACGTCAAGGAGGTGGTCGACGCCTCGGTGGCGGCGGGCGCCGTGGTCGAGGCCGGCGGCACGCACGAGGGCCTGTTCTACGCGGCCACGGTGCTGTCGAACGTGCAGCCGGGCATGCCGGCGTTCGAAGAGGAAGTGTTCGGCCCGGTCGCTAACGTGATCGCCTTCGACAGCGACGACGAGGCGGTGGCGCTGGCCAACCAGACCGAATACGGCCTGTCGGCCGGCATCCTGTCGGCCTCGGTGGGCCGGGCGATGGCGCTGGGCGAACGCCTGCACACCGGTCTGCTGCACATCAACGACCAGACCGTGGCCGACGAAGTCACCAACCCGTTCGGCGGCACCGGCGCCTCCGGCAACGGCACCAGCATGGGCGGCCCGGCCGACTGGGGCCAGTACACGCACTGGCAGTGGGTGACGATCCAGGACAGCGCGCCGCAGTATCCGTTCTGAGGACAAGTCGCCGGGCGTCACATCGGCGCCCGGTGATGCATCGTGGATGCATTGCTCGCAGCGCTATGTCTGCTCCGGCGCTTGCGTGTTGAGCTACGCGCGGCCAATACGGCGTCGGCCCTGCACTGTGGGAGGGACTTCAGTCCCGACGCCTCTGCGGTGACTCGCCATTGTGGCTGCGTTCGTCGCGGCGGAATACCCCCCAAAAAAAACACCCGGGCCACTCCCTTGCGCGCCGAAGAGAAACCGTTGGGTGCGGCGGCCCACCCGACCCAACCCGGCC
>JBEVKG010000333.1:0-7041 GCA_040509765.1 Xanthomonas sp. | reverse complement strand
CCGGGCCCCCGCCCGGCGCACCCGCCCCGCCGCCGCCCCGCCCTGCGCCGCCACCACCCGCCACCCCGCCCTGGGCTGGTACATCGTCCCGACGCGCAACGAGATCTACACCGACCGCGTCTTCGCCGGCCTGGCGATGGTGATCCTGCTCGGCCTGGTGGTGGAAGGCGCCGGGTTCCGCGTGCTGGAACGGCTCACCGTGCGCCGCTGGGGCATGCAGCGCTGAGCGGCGCGGGCGTCGTCGCCTGCACGGGTTCGCGCCGGTCACGAGCGCACGCCCACAGGTAAAACGCAAAAGGGGAAGGCGCCATCCCGGCCGCCTTCCCCACCCTGGCTGTGTCGCCGGCGCTGGCCTCAGCGCGCGGCCGGTGCCGGCTGCGTCCATTGCGCGAACACCGCATCGAGCTGCGCATCGCTGACCGGCTTGCCCTGCTGCACCGCCTCGGCCTGGCCGAACAGCGGCACGATGATCGCCATGCCATCGACCTTGGTCTTCAGGTGCACGCCCGGCGGCTTGCCGAGCAGGCCGTCCCAGCGCGCGCGCACCCTGGCCCAATAGCCCTGGGTGGCCTTCCAGTAGGCGTAGGCCGGGGCGAAATCCACGGTCGTGGTCCTGACGTAATCGTTGAAGCCGAACTCGCGGGCGATGGCCTGCTGGCTGCCATCGGGCTTGCGCAGCACCTTGGTGTTGAACTGCTCGTGGGTCCAGCCGGCCGGGGTCAGCGTGTGCCGGTTGATCACCGCCAGCGCGTTGTAGTCGCTGCGCTTGGTGTACTCGCGGCGCGGCAACGGGCGCCAGCTCAGGTCGCTGGTCCAGGTCGGATGGCCATCGGCGTAGTCCCAGCGCCCGGTGCCGCAGTAGCGCGGCGCGTCGCTGACCTCGTACACGCACTGGGTCCAGGCGCCGCGGGTGGTTGCGGCATCGAGCGCGCGCACCTGCCAGGTCTGATCGGCGCTGAACTCGAAGCGCTGTGGCGTCTCGTAGATCCAGTCCTGGCGCCAGTGCTTGGTCACGTGGCCGCTCTTGGGTTCCACCAGCAGATGCTGCAGCACCACCTTGCGCGGGCTGTCCTCGACCACGATCACCACTTCGTCGCCACCGCTGCGCAGCGGTGCGGCGCGCGTGTAGCCGGGTTGCAGCAGCACGGTCTCGTCGAAGGCGAACGCCACCGTGTATTCGCCCTGCATCGCCAGGATGCTGGCGCGGTCGCGTGCCGGATCGGCACTCTCGGCGTGGACCGGAAGACTGCCGGCAAGCAGCAGGAGGCAGAACAGAGGCGGGGCTTTCATCATCGGAAGGTGTGTTGGCAGTGATGGGAAACGGGAAGACGCCATCGGCCGCTCACAACCGCAGCAGCGGCCATGGCCGGTCGGGATCGGGGCGCGGCGCCGGGCGTCCGGCGCGGGCGCAACAGCAGTCGTCGACCAGCACATCGCCCTCGGCCGCCTCCAGGCGCGCGATACGCCGGGCGATGCTGGCGCCCAGCGGCGACACGCCGGCGACGCTGGCCGCCAGCACGCCATCGGCCGCGTGCAGACGCAGCGCCCGTGCATGCCAGCCATCGCCGCGCAGGCGGCCGGCGACGCGCCGCCACAGCCGCTCGGCGACGCCGCCGTCGGCGGCATCCTGCGCCGCGGGCAGTGCCGACAACAGCAGGTCCCAGGCGACGAAATCGCTGTCGGGCAGCAGGTACAGGCGCCAGCAGCACTGCTGCTGGTGGTCGTAGAAGCGCAGGCTCTCCAGCACGCCATCGCTGTCCACGTCCAGGTGCGCGGCCACGCCCCGGGCGTGGCGCCAGCCGATCAGTTCGGCGCCGGTGCGGGCGCGGTACAGACACAGCACCGTGCCCAGGGCGGCCAGCTGCGCCGGGCGCGGCAGCGGCGCGGCGGCGATCCGCTGCGGGCCGGTACGCGCTGGCGCGGCCGTGCGCATGCGCGGCTACCAGTCCAGCGCCAGGCTGACCGAGACGTTGCGTCCGGCGCCGGTATAGCGGTCGAGCACGGCGCTGCTGGCCAGGGTCGCGCCGGGCAGCATGTTCCAGTCGATGTAGCGGCGGTCGGCCAGGTTGAACACGCCGACGTCGAGCCGTGCGCCTTCGGTGAAGCGCCAGTGCGCGAGCAGGTCCAGCGTCGCGTAGCCGGCCGGCGTGTAGTAGGTCGGCAGTTCCGGGCGGCGCTTCTTCGCCACCGCGGTGGCGACCAGTTGCGCGCCCCAGGTGCTGCGGTCGTAGCCCAGGCCGAGCACGCCGCGCAGCGGATCCACCGAATTGAGCGGCGTACCGTCGGTGCGGTTGTCGCCGCGCGCATAGGCCGCGCTGGCCTGCAGCGACCAGCCGACCCAGCGCGCATCGAGTGCGCCGAAGTCGATGCCGGCCTTGGCCTCCACGCCGCGGATGGTGACCCGGTCCACGTTGCGCGACTGATACAGCATCAGGCCGTCGGCGTTGAAGCCGACGAAGCGGTAGGACTCGATGAAGTCGCGATAGGCATTGCTGTAGGCGCTCAGGCCGGCATAGACGGCCGGACCGGCGTAGCGCACCCCCAGCTCGGCGCCGCGGCTGGTCTCCGGCTTCAGGTCGGGATTGGCGATCGCGGTGTAGCCGATCAGCAGATTGGTGAAGCCGATATTGACGTCGTTGTAGGGCGGTGCGCGGAAGCCATGCGCATAGTTGGCGTACAGCGACCAGGCATCGTCCAGGCGCCAGATCGCGCCGAGCTTGGGCGAGACGTTGCGGTCGCTGATCTTCTTCGCCGCCACGCCGGGATTGTCGGTGGCGAAGATCGCATCGACCTGCGGCGACAGCCGGTAGTCGTCGGCACGCAGCGCCGGGATCAGGCTGAAGCGGCCGTCGGCCAGCGCGATCTCGTCCTGCAGGTAGGCGCCGGCCTTGCGCGTCTCGGTGATCGGAAAATCGCGAACCGGGAAGGTTTCCATGCCCACGGTCTTGCTGATCGCCCCGGTGCGCAGGTTCAGCGTGTGGCCGTCGCGCTTTTCGTGGGTGTCGGTGCGCGACAGGTCGATGCCGTAGCTGATGTCGTGCACGACGCTGCCTTGCTCCACGCGCTTGTGCAGGTTGGCCTGCAGCCCGTACAGGCGCTGGTCGAAGTCGTGCTCCATGTGCCGCAGCGTGCCGTTGCTGCGGCGTTCGTCGGTGCGCTGCAGGCTCTGGCTGTCCTGGCGGTACAGCTGCCACTGCAGGTCGTCGGCCAGCAGCGTGTCGAGCTGGTCCACCTGGTGACCCAGCGACACGCGGGCGCGGGTCTGATGGTCGCGGCCGCGCTGCGAGAGGATGCTGGCGGTGACGTTGCTCAGCGCATCGATGCGGGCGTAGTCCTCGTTGCCTTCCACGGTCAGCGTCCAGCGCTGGTTGGCGCTGGGCGCGTAGACCAGCTTGCTGAGCAGGCTGCGGCCATCGCTGCTGAGCGGATTGGGCGCGGTGCGGGCGGCGCCGATGCTGCGGTTGTCGCCCTGGGTTTCGCTTTCCTGGCCCTGGCGATGGCTGACCGCGGCCATGCCGCTCCAGCGTTCGCCGCCGAAGGCGACCAGTGCGCCGGCGAACAGGCCCTTCCACTCGCTCTCGTAGCCGAACTTCAGCCCGACGTAGCTGTCCTTGCCCGGCGCCAGGTAGTCGGCCGGATCCTTGGTGACATAGGCCACCACGCCGCCCAGCGCATCCGAGCCGTACAGCGCGCTGGCCGGGCCGCGCACGATCTCCACGCGCTTGAGCGTGTCCATGTCGACGAGGTTGCGGTTGGCGTTGAGGTAGCTGCCGAAGCTGAAGCTGTCCGAGACCGGGATGCCGTCGGTCTGGATCAGCACACGGTTGCCGTCCAGGCCACGGATGCGGATGCCGGAGATGCCGCTGAACCGGCCGCTGTTGCCGGTGGCGGACACGCCGGGCGTGTAGCGCAGCAGATCCTTCAGGTCGTGGACCAGTGCGCGATCCATCTGTTCGCGGTCGATCACATCGACGCTGCCGGGCACGTCGACGATGGCGCGCTGGGTGCGCGTGGCGGTGACCTGCAGGCGGTCGAAATCGCGGGTGGCGGCGGCCGCACTGGCGGCGTCGTCTGCGGCGGAAGCGGGAGCGGCATGCGCGCAGGCGGCCAGGGCCAGCCACAGCGCGCCGGTCAGCGGAGCGGTACGGAACATGGAGAGCATCGGTGGTCGCGGAAGACCCTCGACCGGCACGGCGCGGGGTCCGCGCCTGGCCGAGGGGGAGAGAGGGATCGCGACTGCGAGGCGGCCGCGGCCGACGCGCAGGGGCGCCGGCCAGGTGGCGGCAGGTCGAACGGGGAGGCCGGCCGCGCGCGGCGGCCGGAGAGCGTTACTTGGTCAGGATCAGCTTGTCGTTGCTGGTGTGGCGCAGGCGATAGACGCGGTCGCCGTGCTGGATCAGCACTTCGCGGCGGCCCTTGAGCAGCGCCTGGCTGCTGATGGTTTCTTCGGCCGGCACCGCGCGCGGCGCCGTACGCTCGCGCAGGCTCAGGGTCTCGGGGTGACGCAACAGCACGGGTTGAGCGGTCATGGTCGAACTCCATCCACGGGGTGCATCGAGATGATAATGATTCTCAATACTTAATCAAGACCCATTCTCGCCCGATTCGATTCGCAATCCCGATCGAAACGCTCGTCACGAAAGATTCCAAAGATCGTCGCGCGCCGCAGCTCCCGCCGCCGCTGCATCGCGGCGGCGTGCGCACCTGCTGTCCTCAGCGCACGGCGGCTTCGACCCGCTCCCACCATGCCGCGTCGTCGCGCGCGGCCAGGTCCAGCGCGGCCAGGTTCTCCAGCAACTGCGCGACCCGGCTGGCGCCGAGGATCACCGTGGAGACGTGCGGATTGCGCAGGCACCAGGCGATCGCCAGCGACGCCGGCGCCACGCCCTCGGCCGCGGCCAGCGCGGTGAAGGCACGCGCGCGCTCGACCCGGCGCTGCGCCGGCGGCCCGATCACCTCCTGCTGCAGCCAGGCGTTGCGCTCCTGGCCCAGCCGCGAGGCCGGATCGATGCCGTCGTTGTACTTGCCGGTGAGCAGGCCCGAGGCCAGCGGCGACCAGATGGTGGTGCCCAGGCCCAGTTCGGCGTACAGCGGCGCGTACTCCTGCTCCACACGCTCGCGATGTAGCAGGTTGTACTGCGGCTGTTCCATCGACGGCCCGTGCAGGCCCAGCGCGCGCGCCACCTGCGCCGCCTCGCGGATGCGCTCGGCCGGCCACTCGGAGGTGCCCCAGTACAGCACCTTGCCCTGGCGGATCAGCGCGTCCATCGCACGCACGGTTTCCTCCACCGGCGTGTCCGGATCGGGGCGATGGCAGTAGTACAGATCCAGATAGTCCACCCGCAGGCGCTTGAGCGCGGCATGGCAGGCGTCGGTGACATGCTTGCGCGAGAGCCCGCGCTGGGTCGGGCGCGGCGATTCCACGGCGCCGAAGTAGACCTTGCTGGACACGCAGAAGCCGTCGCGCGGCAGCCGCAGGTCGGCGATCACATCGCCCATGACCTGCTCGGCGCGGCCGTGCGCATAGACCTCGGCGTTGTCGAAGAAGTTGATGCCGTGGTCCCAGGCGGCGGCGATCAGGTTGCGCGCTTCGTCGCGCCCGGTCTGCCCGCCGAAGTTGATCCAGGCGCCGAACGACAGCGCCGACAGTTGCAGCCCGGTGGCACCGAGGCGACGGTAATGCATGGCAACTCCTCCTGCTGAGCGAACCCGCGGCAGGGCCGGCGGGCGGTCGCACAGTGTAGCGGCGGCGCTGCACGGCCCCGTCGGCATCGCTCGCCGGCATCGCCCCGCCTGCGGAAGCAGGGCGCCTGTGCTCGCAGGGCGCCTGCGCTCTTGCGCATCCCCAATCCCCACGCCCGGATCCCCGACTGAACACGCCTCGCCTTGCCGGCCGTCACCCCCTGCACTAGGCTTCCCGTCTTTGGTCGGGGACCGGGGACGCAGATGGTCGAGGGATTGGGAAGGATCGGCTTCGGCCTGTTCGGTTTGGCGGTGTTGATCGGGATCACCTGGCTGTTCTCCAACAACCGCCGAGCGGTGGACTGGAAGCTGGTCGCCACTGGCCTGGTCCTGCAGATCGGTTTCGCCTCGCTGGTGCTGCTGGTGCCCGGCGGGCGCGAGGTGTTCGACTGGCTCGGCCAGGTGTTCGTCAAGGTGCTGAGCTTCGTCAACGAAGGCTCCAGCTTCATCTTCGGCAACCTGCTCGACACCAAGACCTACGGCTTCATCTTCGCCTTCCAGGTGCTGCCGACCATCATCTTCTTCTCCGCGCTGATGGGCGTGCTGTACCACCTGGGGGTGATGCAGGCGGTGGTGCGGGTGATGGCCTGGGCGATCACCAAGGTGATGCGCGTGTCCGGCGCCGAGACCACCAGCGTCTGCGCCAGCGTGTTCATCGGCCAGACCGAGGCGCCGCTGACGGTACGCCCGTACATCCCGCGCATGACCGAGTCCGAACTGCTGACGATGATGATCGGCGGCATGGCGCACATCGCCGGTGGCGTGCTGGCGGCCTACGTGGGCATGCTCGGCGGCGGCGATCCGGCGCAGCAGGCGTTCTACGCCAAGCATCTGCTGGCGGCCAGCATCATGGCCGCGCCGGCGACGCTGGTGGTGGCCAAGCTGCTGATCCCGGAGACCGGCACGCCGCTGACCCGCGGCACGGTCAAGATGGAAGTGGAGAAGACCACCAGCAACGTGATCGACGCCGCCGCCGCCGGTGCCGGCGACGGCCTGCGCCTGGCGCTGAACATCGGCGCGATGCTGCTGGCGTTCATCGCCCTGATCGCACTGGTGAACGCGCCGCTGACCTGGCTCGGCGACGTCACCGGCCTGGCCGGCGTCATCGGCCGCCCGACCAACCTGTCCACCATCTTCGGCTACGTGCTGGCGCCGGTGGCCTGGGTGATCGGCACGCCGTGGCCGGATGCGACCACGGTCGGTTCGCTGATCGGCCAGAAGGTCGTCATCAACGAATTCGTCGCCTATCTGCAGCTGGGCGAAATCGTCAACGGCAAGGTCGCCGGCGTGACGCTGACC
>JBEVKG010000332.1:0-10735 GCA_040509765.1 Xanthomonas sp. | reverse complement strand
TGGTGCACGAAGTACTCGAAGGTCACCGTCGGGCGGATGTTGCTGTCGATGCGCAACGGCAGGGTGCCGCCGGCCAGCGTGCCGTTGTCGGATTTCGGGTTGACCTGGTGGGCGCCGATGCCGACGGTCCAGTCGCCTTGCGACTGCGCCAGCGCCGGCAGGGCGCACAGGGTCAGGGCGGCGGCCAGGCCGGTGAGCAGGAGGGGGGAGGTGGTGCGCATGGTGGAGTCTCGGTTGGGTGTGGGCGCAGTGTCCGGCGCGCCGCCCCATCCCGCCTTGATCCTGATCAAACCGGCATGCCCGGCGTGGCGCGGCCGGCCTGCTAGAATGCGTTTCCCCTTCCATCCGCCGCGCCAGGCGCGGCCGCAGGAGCTACTGAAATGGCAATCAAGGTCGGCATCAACGGTTTCGGTCGCATCGGGCGCAATGTGCTGCGCTCGGCGGTGCAGAATTTCGGCAGCGACATCGAGATCGTCGCCATCAACGACCTGCTGGAGCCGGACTATCTGGCCTACATGCTGCAGTACGACTCCGTGCACGGCCGCTTCGAAGGCGAAGTGTCGGTCGACGGCGGCCACCTGCTGGTCAACGGCAAGAAGATCCGCCTGACCCAGGAGCGCGATCCGGCGGCGCTGAAGTGGGGCGAGGTCGGCGTGGACGTGGTGATCGAATCCACCGGCCTGTTCCTGACCAAGGAAACCGCGCAGAAGCATCTGGACGCCGGCGCCAAGAAGGTGATCCTGTCGGCGCCGTCGAAGGACGACACGCCGATGTTCGTGTACGGCGTCAACGACAGCACCTACGCCGGCCAGGCCATCGTCTCCAATGCCAGCTGCACCACCAACTGCCTGGCGCCGCTGGCCAAGGTGATCAACGACAAGTGGGGCATCAAGCGCGGCCTGATGACCACCGTGCACGCGGCCACCGCCACCCAGAAGACCGTGGACGGCCCGAGCAACAAGGACTGGCGCGGCGGCCGCGGCATCCTGGAGAACATCATTCCGTCCAGCACCGGCGCGGCCAAGGCGGTCGGCGTGGTGATCCCGGAGTTGAACAAGAAGCTCACCGGCATGAGCTTCCGCGTGCCGACCTCGGACGTGTCGGTGGTCGACCTGACCGTGGAACTGGAAAAGCCGGCCACCTACGCCGAGATCTGCGCCGAAGTGAAGGCGCAGAGCGAAGGCGCGCTCAAGGGCATCCTCGGCTACACCGAGGACAAGGTGGTGGCGACCGATTTCCGCGGCGACGCGCGTACCTCGATCTTCGATGCCGATGCCGGCATCGCCCTGGACGGCACCTTCGTCAAGCTGGTGTCCTGGTACGACAACGAATGGGGCTACTCCAACAAGTGCCTGGAAATGGTCAAGGTGGTGGCGAAGTAAGTCGCCGCGCGTCGTCCGCCGGCGGCGGGCGACGCGGCCGTGCCACGGCGACCGCTGCAGCCTGTCGCCGCGCCCGTACGCAAACAAAAAGGAGCGCCTCGGCGCTCCTTTTTGTTGTGGCAGCGGTGTTGCGAGGGACTCGCCCGCCGCGACGGCGGCGCGAATGCAGCGGGAGGGAAGCGGCGCGATCCGCGCCGACGCCATCCGCTCGCCGTTACAGCGCGTCCTTGGAGACGTTGCTTTCGCTCTGCTGGTAATCGGTGACCACGCCCTTGGCATCGAATTCCACTTCCAGGTCGTAGGACTTGACGTTGCGCGCGCCGACGCCTTGCTCCTGCGCCTCGTTGACTGCAGCGCCGGTGTAACCGGGCAGCATCCGCTTCAGCAGGCCGGTGGCGGTCTTTCGCGCCTTCTCGCCGTGGGATTCGCTGGGGCGATAGCTCCACGACTTCTCGTAACCGCCTTCCTTTCCGGAGGTCCTGGAGACGTAGGTGGGCTCGCCATAGATGGCGCGCACCTGCTCCTTGGTGGTCTTGCCGATGACGATGTTCTTCTTGACCGCATCGGGTGTGTAGAGCGCCGGATTGTCGACCTTTTCGGCCAGGGCGGGAGCGGCGAAGGACGCGGCCAGCAGGGCCGAGATCAGCAGGGTGCGAAAGGGTTTCATGGTCATGTCCGTTTACCTGGGGAGTGGCGTCTGCAATCCAGCGTGCACCGGTCGCGTCGAGGCGATGCGTCGGTCCGGCATCAGCGCCGCGCAGCGAGCTTAGACATGGCGAAATGACGGCGTCAATACAGCCTGCCGCGGCATTCAGGCAGCGACGACGCCGGTGTCGACGAGGCCGGTAGCCGGATCGCGACCGCGATGCGGCCTGCCGCCACCCGCGCACCGCGCCGGCATGACATGCGGTCCGCTGTGATCCGCTGCCACTTTTGCGCACGCAGGATGCCGTGCGTCGCCTGCGGACTACAGCGCTTGCAGGATCAGCGAGTGCCAGCCGGTGCGATAGGTTTCGTAGCCGGGCGAGGCGGCATGCGCGATGCAGTGCGGCCGCCCGTCGAGGTCGATCAGCGTGGCGCCGCGCGGCTGCTTGAACAAGGCGTCGCGGCCGTCGAAGTCGATCCGCTCCTGCAACATGCGCCCGGCCGAGTCGGCCAGCACCTGGCCCTGTGCGTCGACGATGCAGACCCGGCTGCGGCCCCATTCGGATTCGGACAGCGGCGTGCGCTGCACGATCGTCTGCGCCAGTGCGTCCCAGCGGAACACGATGCCGAGCACACCCAGCACGCGGCCGTCGATGCGGCCGCCCTCGCGCACCGTGCACGCGTACACCAGCACCCGCTCGCCGTCGGCCAGCGCACTGGTGTGCACGCCCTGAAAGCCGAAGTCCTCGCCGCTGCGGGTGCGCATGGCGTGCTCGAACCACGGCTGTGCGGACACGTCGCTGCCGACCGAGGCGAACTGCCGCGGCCGGCCGTTGGCGCGGATGCGGCCATCGCTGCCGGCCAGGATCAGGTCGAAGTAGACCGTGTACGAATCCAGGATCTGGCCCATGCGCCGCGATGCGTGGGCCAGCGCCTCGGCATCGCTGTCGGCGCGCGCCGCCGCGACCACGGCGGCGTCGGTGGCCCACCAGCGCACGTCGCAGCTGCGCTCGTAGAGGTTGCGATCGATCAGGTCGATGTTGCTCAGGGCCAGTTCGCTGAGCCGCGTGCGGCGGACGTCGTCCTGCAGCCGGCCCAGTGTCTGCCGCATCTGCGTGCTGGTGCGCGCGGCGACCTTGTCCAGATCCTGGGTGGCCTCGGCCACGCGCCGCGACAGCCCGTCCATTTCCTGCGCGATGACGCTGAAACCGCGTCCGGCGGCGCCGATCCGCGCCGATTCGATGCGCGCGTTCATCGAGATCATGTGGGTGGTGCGGTTGATCGCGTCGATGCCCTGCAACGAGCGGCGCAACTGGCCGAGCAATTGGTCGGACAGGCCGACGACAGCGCGAATATGATCATCGATCCCCGCATCGGCGGGGTGGGCGGGTAGGTTCATTCATGCTGCCGGTGGGGTGGGAGGGAACAGCAGACGCACGACGTGGTAAGGGGTGTAGCGGCCGTCGATCCACTGCCTTGAGGGCGCTGTGAAGACCGTTCGTCGGAACGTCGGGCCTTGTCCTGCCTGGGCTGCGGCCTCCCCGGTGGGCCGATGCCGGCACCGAACTCGTCTACCATCTGCGCCAGGTCCGGCGCCGCCGGATGCCAGGTGCGCCTCGCGCGCCGCGCCACCGCTGTGGAGATGCGAGTCGAATGGAGATGTTGATCGTGCTGGTGGTGTTGGCGGTGCTGGCGCTGCCGGTGCTGTCGATCGTGGCCCTGGTGGGGCAGTCGCGCCTGCGCCAGCGGCTCGCCGCGCTGGAGGCGCAGGTCGCGCGGATGGCGGCCGCCGCGGCGCCTGCGACGACCTGGGCCGGCCCCGCGGCCGGGGAGACCCCCGCCGCCGCGCCCGAGGTGGACGCCGAGGGCATGCCGATCGCTGCGTCGCCCGAGCTCGCGCGTCCGCACCTTGTCGTGGAGGATGCACCCGCGCCGCCGTCACTGCCGCCGCCTTTGCCGGTGCCGCAGCACGCCAATGATGTCGCGACACTGGCCGCCGCGGTCGAACACGCCGAGCGGCAGCAGACCCAAGCGCGCACCGCCGCGACGGCCGAGCCCGCCGCGCCGCGTGGGCCGGATCCGATCGAACGGCTGCTGGGCGGGATCAAACGCTGGTTCACCGAGGGCAACGTCCCGGTCAAGATCGGCATGCTGGTGCTGCTGGCCGGCGTCGCCGCGCTGCTGAAGTACGCCGGCGACCAGGGCTGGCTGCGCATGCCGATCGAGCTGCGCTACGCCGGCATCGCCGCCGCGTCGCTGGCCGGCCTGGCCTTCGGCTGGCGCCAGCGCACGCACAAGCGCAGCTTCGCGTTGGCCCTGCAGGGCGGGGCGATCGGCGTGTTGCTGCTGACCGTGTTCGCCGCGTTCAAGCTGTCCGGGCTGATCCCGGCCGGCGCGGCGCTGGCGCTGAGCATCGCCCTGGTCGCGGGCATGTGCGTGCTGGCGGTGGCGCAGGAGTCGCGCACGCTGGCGGTGCTGGGCACGCTGGCCGGCTTCCTTGCGCCGCTGTGGCTGTCCACCGGCAGCGGCAATCACGTCGCGCTGTTTTCCTACTACGCGCTGCTCAACGCGGCGGTGTTCGCGATCGCCTGGTACCGGCCGTGGCGGGTGCTGAACCTGCTCGGGTTCGGCTTCACCTTCGGCATCGGCACCCTGTGGGGCGTGCTGCAGTACCGGCCGGAGAAGTTCGCCAGCACCCAGCCGTTCCTGCTGCTGTTCTTCGCCTTCTACCTGCTGATCCCGATCCTGTACGCGCGGCGGCAGGCCACGCGCAGCACGCTGATCGACGGCAGCCTGGTGTTCGGCACGCCGCTGATCGCGTTCTCGCTGCAGGCCGGGCTGCTGCGCGGCGACGGTCTGCCGTTGGCCTTGTGTGCGCTGGGCCTGGCGGCGCTCTATGCGCTGCTGGCGGCGGCGCTGATCCGGCGCGCGCGCTTCGCGCTGCTCGGGCAGGCGTATGCGGTGCTGGCGGTGGGCTTCGCCACGCTGGCGGTGCCGTTGGCGCTGTCGGCGCGCGCCACCGCCAGCGTGTTCGCGCTGGAGGGGGCGGCGCTGGTGTGGCTGGGTCTGCGCCAGCGGCGCTGGCTGCCGCAGCTCAGCGGCGCCGGCCTGCAACTGGCGGCGTCGTTCGGTTTCCTGCTGGGCGTGGATGCCATCGCGCAGGACACCCGGGCGGTGGCCAATGCCACCTTCATGAGCGCGCTGCTGCTGGCCCTGGCCGGCTTCGCCAGCGCCTGGTGTTACCGGCGTGGGCGCGCCGCCGTGCCGGCGCTGGGCTACTACGTGTGGGGGCTGGTGTGGTGGTGCGGGATCGGCGTCACCGAGATCCTGCGCTTCGTCGACGCCGCTGCGCGCGCCGACGTGCTGCTGGCCTGGGTCGCGGTCAGCGGCTGGCTCGCGGCCGAAGCGCAGCGGCGCTGGCCGGCACCGGCGCTGGCCGCGACCACGCTGGGCGGCCTGGCGCTGGCGTTGCCGCTGGCGGTCCTGCAGGCCGATGCGCACGGGCAGCCGTTCGCCGGGCATGGCGCCTGGGCGTGGGCGCTGTTCGCGGTGCTCGGCGTGCGCAGTCTGATGTGTCTCCGCGACAGCGGCGGCGGCGTCGCGCGTGCGGCGCAATTCGTGTGGTGGCTGGTGTGGCCCACCGTGGGCGGGCTGCTGTGCACCTGGATCGCGCTGCACAGCGGACTCGCCGCCGGGTGGCGCTGGATGCTGTTGCTGGCGCCCTGGTTGCTGGCCACGGCGCTGTCGCTGTGGCGCTGGAACTGGCTGGCGGCGCCGCTGGGCGCGGCATTCGCACCCTGTCGCAGCACGCTGCAGAGCACCTACTTCGGGCTGCTGGCGGTGGCCTGGCTGTACAGCCTGGGCCTGCCCGGCAGCAGCGCGCCGCTGCCGTGGGTGCCGGTGCTCAATCCGCTGGAACTGACCCAACTGGCGCTGTTGGTCCTGGGCGTGCGCTGGACCCGCAGCCCGGCGCTACCGGCGCTGCTGCGTCCCTGGCGCACGCAACTGCTGGCCGGCGCCGGCTTCCTGTGGATCACCAGCGTCACCTTGCATGCGGTGCACTATTGGGCCGGGGTGCCGTGGCCCGGCGTGCTGGGCGATGGCGTGGCCCAGACCAGCCTGACCGTGGTCTGGAGCGTGCTGGGCGTGCTGGGCTGGGTGCTGGGCTCGCGGCGCGGCCAGCGCGGCCTGTGGCTGGCCGGTGCGGTGTTGATGGCCGTGGTGTTGGGCAAACTGCTGCTGGTGGACCGCGGCAACCTCGGCAACGTCGCCGGCATCGCCTCGTTCATCGCATACGGGCTGTTGTGTACCGTGGTCGGCTACCTGGCGCCGGCGCCGCCGCGCGCCGCCGAACCGGCCGAGGAGGCCATCCCATGATCCGACGTGCGCTGTTTTCGTGGTTGCTGGCAGGGTTGCCGCTGTGCGCGTTCGCCGCCAGCCAGCGTGACGACTACGCCCAGCAATGGCCGCTGACCCTGCAGGATGCCGATGCCGGCGCCTATCGCGTGCAGCTCGACGATGCCGTCTACCGCAGCGCGCAGCGCGCGTCGCTGGGCGATGTGGAGGTGTTCAACGCCGCAGGCGATCCGCTGCCGGCCGCGCTGTTCGCCGCCGAGCAGGCCGAGACCGCGCCGCGCCGGCAGCCGTTGCCATGGTTTCCGCTGCCGGCCTCGCGCGATGGGCGCGCGCCGGACCTGGAGCTGATCGCCGAGCGCGACCGCGACGGCAGCGTGCGCCGCATCCAGACCCGCGTGGCCGGTGGCGGCGGCGACACCGGCGCTGCCGGCTGGCTGGTCGATGCCAGCGCGCTGCACGCGCCGCTGCGCGCGCTGTCGCTGCAATGGGCCGCCGCTGCGCAGCCGCAGCAGGCGCGCTACCGGGTCGAGGGCAGCGACGATCTGCGCGACTGGGAGGTGCTGGTGGCGGATGCGACGCTGGTCGACCTGAGCAACCAGGGACACCGGCTGCAGCAGCTGCGCATCCCCATCGGCCGCGAAGTGCGCTATCTGCGCCTGCTGCCGCTGGCGGGCGCCGGCGCGCCGGCGCTGACCGGGGTGGAGGCCGAACTGGCGCCGACGCCGGTCGCCGCCGACTGGCATTGGCAGCAACTGGACGCGGCGACCACCGATCCGGCGCAGCGCAGCTATGCCTTCGTGTCGCCGGGCCGCTACCCGGTGACGCGTGTCGACGTCGCCTTGCCCGGCAACAACGCGATCGAGTGGCGGGTGCAGAGCCGCGACAGCGCCGACGCGCCCTGGCAGGACCGCGCCGGCCCGTGGCTGGCCTACCAGGTCGGTGGCGGCAGCCGCTCGCCGCCGCAGGCGCTGACCGCACCGGTGCGCGACCGTTACTGGCGGCTGCTCGCGGCGCAGGATCCGGGCCGGCAGCGGCCGGCGCTGCGCCTGGGTTACCAGCCGGAGACGCTGATGTTCCTGGCGCAGGGCGCGCCGCCCTACGCATTGGCCGCCGGCAGTGCGCGCACCCAGCGCGCGCAGGCACCGCTGGCCGCCGCGTTGCAGGCCTTGCACGCCCAGCGCGGGCCGCAATGGGCGCCGGCCACCGCCAGCCTCGGCGCGGCGCAGCCGCTGGCCGGCGCCGCCGCGTTGCAGGCGCCGCCGCCGCCGCGCGACTGGAAGACCTGGCTGCTGTGGGCGCTGCTGGTCGGCGGTGCGCTGCTGGTGGTGGGTTTCGCGCTCAGCCTGCTGCGCAAGCCCGGCGCCGCAGACGGCACGGGCTGATCGATCCCGCGGCAATGGCGCGCGCGCTGCGCCGTGCGCGCGGCGCCGCACCGTATCGATTTGCCGCTGTGCGGCCAACGCCGGACAATGGTGCTTTCGCCGCCGCGCGGCGATCGGCCGACGTTCCTGCCCCCGAGGTTCCGATGCCGACGCCGACACTGGACGGATGGCGCGGTTTTCCCTTTGCAATCCCACGAAAGCGAGCAATCACATGTCCATCCTGCGAATGACCGATCTCGACCTGTCCGGCAAGCGTGTGCTGATCCGGCAAGACCTGAATGTGCCGATCGACAATGGCCTGATCACTTCCGAACAGCGCATCCTGGCCTCGGTGCCGACGCTCAAGCACGCGCTGGAGCAGGGCGCGGCGGTGATGGTGACCTCGCACCTGGGCCGGCCCAAGGAAGGCGTGTGGACCCAGCAGGACTCGCTGGAGCCGGTGGCCGTCCGCCTGGCCGCGCTGCTCGGCGTCGACGTGCCGCTGCTGCGCGATTGGGTCGATGGCGTGGAGGTGCAGCCGGGGCAGATCGTGCTGCTGGAGAACTGCCGCATGAACGTCGGCGAGGGCAAGGACGACGAGGCCCTGGCGAAGAAGTACGCGGCGCTGTGCGACGTGTTCGTGATGGACGCCTTCGGTACCGCGCACCGCGCGCAGGCATCCACCCATGGCGTGATCAAGTTCGCCCCGGTCGCGGCGGGGGGGCCGCTGCTGATGGCGGAGCTGGATGCGCTGGCCAAGGCGCTGGAACAGCCGGCCAAGCCGCTGCTGGCGATCGTCGCCGGCAGCAAGGTCTCGACCAAGCTGGAGCTGCTGTCCAACCTGGTGGACAAGGTCGACCAACTGATCGTCGGCGGCGGCATCGCCAACACCTTCATCGCCGCGGCCGGACATGCGGTGGGCAAGTCGCTGTGCGAGCCGGATCTGCTCGAGACCGCGCGCAAGATCGTGGCCGACGCCAACGCGCGCGGCGCGGCGATCCCGCTGCCCAGCGACGTGGTGGTGGCCAAGCAGTTCATGCCCGACGCCGAGGCCACGGTGAAGGCGGTCACCGACGTCGCCGACGACGACCTGATCCTGGACATCGGCCCGCAGACCGCGGCGCACTACGCCGAGCTGATCGCCAAGGCCGGTACCGTGGTCTGGAACGGCCCGGTCGGCGTGTTCGAGTTCGACGCCTTCGGCAAGGGCACCGAGACCCTGGCGCGGGCGATCGCCGCCTCGCCGGCGTTTTCCATCGCCGGCGGCGGCGACACCCTGGCCGCGGTCGACAAGTACGGCATCGCCGAGCAGGTCAGCTACATCTCCACCGGCGGCGGCGCGTTCCTGGAGTTCCTGGAGGGCAAGACCCTGCCGGCGGTGGCCGCACTGCAGGAACGCGGCGCGTGAGCGCCGCCGACGTCCTGTTCTTCGACCTGGACGGCACCCTGGTCGATTCGGAGGCCGGTATCGTCGGCAGCCTGCGGCATGCCTTCGCCGAACTGGGGCAGCCGCTGCCGCCGCCGGCGCAGTTGCGCGCCTGGATCGGCCCGCCGCTGCGCGACAGCTTCCAGCAGCACTTCGCCGGCGATGCGGCGTTGGTGGAGCAGGCGCTGACGCTGTACCGGAGCCGCTACGACAGCCACGGCTGGCGCGAGCACACGGTGTTTCCGGACATCGGCGCGGCGGTGGAGGCGGTGGCCGCCGCCGGCCACCGCCTGGCGGTGGTGACCTCGAAGAACGAGCGCTTCGCGCGCCGCATCGTCGAGCAGCTGCCGTTTGGCGGTCGCTTCGAGGAGGTCGTCGGCGCCAGCGACGACGGTGCGCGCCGGGCCAAGCCGGAGCTGATCGCCGAGGCGCTGCGGCGGCTCGCGGTCGCGCCGGCGCAGTGCCGCATGATCGGCGACCGACGCATGGACCTCGACGGTGCGCGCCATCACGGCATGCGCAGCATCGGCGTGCTGTGGGGCTTCGGCGATGCCGAGGAACTGCGCCAGGCCGGCGCCGATGTCCTGGCGCAGGCACCGGCGCAGTTGCCGGCGCTCGTCGCGGCCTGACCGTGGCATGCGCCGGCCGGTCCGGCGCGTGCGCGGTCGCCCTGCATGGGGTGTCGCGCGTCGCGATCGCCCCTGCAACGTCCGCAGGCCAGCGTCTGCGGGTGTGGCGTGACCACATACTGTCCCGCATTGTCCGCTCGCTATGCCGGACAGCGCGCGCGTCTATGTCGAAATGCCATGCTGTGTGATGGGCGCGTGTGCTAGCTTTGAGCGCTTTTTCCAAGGATGCCATCATGATCGAACGCCAGCGCCGCACCAAGATTCTCGCCACCCTCGGTCCGGCCACCGATCCGCCCGGCATGCTCGAGGATCTGTTCCGCGCCGGCGTCAACGTGGTGCGGCTGAACTTCAGCCACGGCGATCCGTCCGCTCAGGCCAAGCGCGCCGCCGAAGTGCGTGCCGCCGCGGCCCGCGTCGGCGCCGAGATCGGCATTCTCGCCGACCTGCCGGGCCCGAAGATCCGCATCGAGCGCTTCGCCCAGGGCAAGGTCTCGCTCAAGCTCGGCGACCGCTTCGACCTGATCGCCGACGCCAATGCCGCACCGGGCGACGCCAGCCAGGTCGGGGTCAGCTACCTGGGCCTGCCGCAGGACGTGGCCCCGGGCGACGTGTTGCTGCTGGACGACGGCCTGATGCAGCTGAAGGTGGTCGAGGTCAATGGCGAGCGCATCGTCACCAGCGTGCTCAACGACGGCATGCTGTCCGATCGCAAGGGCCTGAACAAGCAGGGCGGCGGCCTGTCGCTGGGCGCGCTGACCGAGCGCGACAAGGAACTGATCGGCATCGTCGCCAAGATCGGCGTCGACTTCATCGCGGTGTCGTTCTGCCGCAACGCCGAGGACATGAACGATGCGCGCCGTATCGCGCGTCAGCATGGCTGCGATGCCGCGCTGGTGTCCAAGATCGAGCGCACCGAAGCGATCGAGAACCTGGTCG